>JAJQFJ010000065.1 GCA_021201185.1 Clostridiales bacterium | reverse complement strand
CCTCATACCCCCGCCCCGCGCCGCATAGACTACCCCAAAAGGAGGGGATCAGCATGGGAGAGGGCCGCTGGGGGCATTTTCTGGAGCGAACGGCGGAGACCTTCGATCTGCCGGCGGACGTGGTGGCGGGAGCGCCACGGATGGAGCTGGTGGGCAGCCGGGAGTTCTGGATGGAGGGACACCGGGGCATTTTGAGCTACGGAGAGGAGGAGATTCACATCAGCGGAGGCCGACTGGTGGTCTGCGTCCGGGGGAGCGGGCTGGAGCTGCGCTCCATGAACGCCAATACCCTGTGTATCTCCGGGGATATCTCCGGGCTGACCCTGGAGTAGCGGATGCGCCGGGCGATCAACTGGCTCCGGGGGACGGTGACCCTGGAGGTCTGGGGGCCTTTTTTGGAGCGTTTTTTCAACATCTGCGCCGCCGCCGGGCTGGGCCTGTGGGATGTGGAGACCCGGGCGGAGGGACGGGCCAGAGTGACCCTGGCGCTGTGGGACATGGGCCGGGCGAGGGTGCTGGCGGAAAAGGCCGGGTGTGAGACGGAGGAGGTGGGCCGGGGCGGCCTGCCTGCTCTAATTTTGAACTACCGCCGCCGGTACGGCATGGCGGCGGGGCTGATTGCCCTGACCCTACTCTTTGGGGTGCTCAGCCGGTTTATCCTGGTGGTGGAGGGGGAGGGCAACGAGACCGTCTCCACCTGGGAGATTTTGACGGCCATCCAGAGCGAGGGCTTCGGGGTGGGGAGCTACGGCCCCGGGGTGGACGTGCGGGAGCTCTCCAACCGGATGCTGCTGGAGATGGAGGAGCTGAGCTTTCTCACGGTGAATATCTCCGGTATCCGGGCTACCGTCATCGTCCGGGAGGCGGACCCGGTCCCGGAGGTGGCGGACGAGCGGGCGGCGGACCTGGCGGCGGCTCGGGACGGGGTGATCGTCCGCCTGGACGTGACGGCGGGCCGAACGGTGGTGGAGGAGGGCCAGGCGGTGCTGGCCGGGGAGGTGCTGGTTTCCGGACTGCTCACCCACGAGCTGGGGGACGGCAGCGGCACGGTCTGGGCCACCCAACAGGTCCGGGCGGCAGGAGAGGTCTGGGCCCTCACCCGGCGCACCCTCTCCGCCGCCACCCCTCTGGAGGCCCTGGTTTTGGATGAGAACGGGGCGGTCACAGAGGGATGGTCGGTGGAAATTTGGAAGAGGCGGCTCAATTTTTACGGAAACTGTAGCAATCTGGATAGGAGTTGTGATAAAATAGCAATACTACATCCCCTGACCCTCTCCGACGGCACGGCGCTGCCCTTCGGCGTGTGGAAGACCACCTGGCAGAGCTGGAGCGACGAGGCCGGGACCATCGACCCGGACTGGGCGGAGCAGCTCCTCCGGGACACCCTGACCGGACGGCTGGAGGCCCTGGTAGGAGAGGGAGAGGTCCTGAGCACCCGGTGGGAGGTCACGGAGACAGACGGATCGATGGCCGTCACCCTGACCGCCCAGTGTCTGGAGAACATCGCCCGGACGGTGGTGCTGGAGGAATAATATCGTTACAGCAGAGAAAGAGATGAACCCATTTGACCACAGAACAGAGTGTCAGCATTGAGCGCATGGAGGAGGCCATCAACCTGTTTGGGGCCTTCGATGAGAATATCCGTCTGGTGGAGCAGGAGTTTCAGGGCTCCATCGTCAACCGGGACGGGGAGCTGAAGGTCAGCGGAGAGGGAGAGAACGTCCGCCTGGCGGTACAGGCGTTAAACGGTCTGCTCACCCTCTCCGGCCGGGGGGAGGAGCTGAACGGACAGACCATCCGCTATGTCCTCTCCCTGGTCCGGGCGGGCCGGAGCGAGGAGATCGACGCCTTTGGCCGGGATGTGCTGTGCATCACCGCCCGGGGCAAGCCGGTCAAGGCCAAGACGGTGGGGCAGACCCACTACATTCGGGCCATCCAGAAGAACACCATCACCCTGGGGGTGGGCCCCGCCGGAACGGGAAAGACCTATCTGGCGGTGGCCGCCGCCGTGGCCGCCTTCCGGGCCAAGGAGGTCAACCGGATCATCCTGACCCGTCCCGCCGTGGAGGCGGGGGAGCGGCTGGGCTTCCTCCCCGGCGACCTCCAGAGCAAGGTGGACCCCTATCTGCGTCCCCTGTACGACGCCCTGTTTGAAATGCTGGGGCCGGAAACCTACGAGAAGTATGTGGAGCGGGGGAACATCGAGGTGGCCCCCCTGGCCTATATGCGGGGCCGCACCCTGGACGACTCCTTTATTATCCTGGACGAGGCCCAGAACACCTCCAAGGAGCAGATGAAGATGTTTTTGACCCGCATGGGCTTCGGGTCGAAGATCGTCATCACCGGGGACGTGACCCAGATCGACCTGCCCACGGACAAGGTCTCCGGCTTAAAGGAGGCCATGCGGGTGCTGGACGGGGTGGAGGACATCGCCATCTGCCGCCTGACCGGTCAGGACGTGGTGCGCCACGTGCTGGTGCAGCGCATCATCAAGGCCTATGAGGACGACGAACAGCGGCAGAGCCGCAGGAATAAGAAGTGAGGGACGACACCATGAACCACGAGATCATACTCAGCTCCGACCTGGAGGAGCCGTTTCCCTATGAGGAATTGCTGAACCGTTGCATCACCACCGCCCTGGCCCTGGAGGGGGTGGACGTGCCCTGCGAGGTGGATGTGCTCATCACCGACGACGAGGGCATCCGCCAAATCAACCTGGAGCAGCGGGAGGTAGACCGGGCCACCGACGTTCTCTCTTTCCCCATGTTCTATTTCCGCCCGGGCAAGCCCCCCAAGGGGGACGCCCTGGACCTGGACCCGGAGACGGGCCTACTCCCTCTGGGAGACATGGTCATCTCCTACCAGCGGGCCGTCGCCCAGGCGGAGGAGTATGGGCACTCCGTCCAGCGGGAGCTGGGCTATCTGGCGGTCCACTCCGTCCTCCATCTGCTGGGCTACGACCACATGGACGAGGGCGAGGAAAAACGGCAGATGCGGGCGCGGGAAGAGGCCATTATGGAGGCGCTGGAGCTGAGCCGGTGAGGAGAACGGGAAACCGTTGAATCGGGCGGTTGCGAATTCGCCGGTAGCTTTTAGCGCCTCGGTAGTGCGTGCTGCTCTCCCTCCGTCACGGCTTCGCCGTGCCACCTCCCTCAGAGAGGGAGGCAAGGGTCTGGCGCATCCTTCTTGGCTCCCTCTTTGAGGGAGCTGTCAGCGAAGCTGACTGAGGGAGAGCAGCACGCACTTTCGACAAGACAGGCACCCGGGCGAATTCGTGCCAATTCCCGGCGAATCCGCACCACCCAATATTACAGACGACAAAGAGGTAACACATGGAACAGACGACCTGTGCAATGATCGCAATCGTGGGCCGGCCCAACGTGGGCAAGTCCACCCTGTTAAACGCTCTGGTGGGGGAGAAGGTGGCCATCATCTCCGCCAAGCCCCAGACCACCCGGAACCGCATCACCGGGGTGGTCACCCGGGACAGGGCCCAGTATATTTTCCTGGACACCCCCGGCCTGCACCGGGCCAGGACCCGGCTGGGGGAATATATGGACAATGTCTCCCGCTCCAGCGTGGCGGACGTGGATGTGGCGGTGCTGGTGGTGGAGCCGGTGCCCTCTCCCGGCGAGCCGGAGCGGGAGCTGATGCGCCGGATGGAGCAGCTGGCCGTCCCCTCGGTGCTGGTCATCAACAAAATCGACCGGTTAGAGCAGAAGGATAAGCTGCTGGCGGTCATCGACGCCTATCAGAAGGAGCACAGCTTCGACGCCGTGGTCCCCGTCTCCGCCAAAGAGGGGGACGGGGTGGAGGAGCTGATGGGCGTCCTGAAGGACTACCAGGCAGAGTCCCCCTGGTACTTCCCGGAGGACGCCTTCACCGACCAGCCGGAGCGGCAGATCATGGGGGAGATTTTGCGGGAAAAGCTGCTGACCTCCCTGGACAAGGAGATCCCCCACGGCACCGCCGTCTCCATCGAGCGGTTCCACGAGCGGCCCGACGGGGTGGTGGAGATCGAGGCCATCATCTACTGCGAGAAGGAGAGCCACAAGGGCATCATCATCGGCAAAAAGGGCGCCATGCTGAAAAAGATCTCCTCCCAGGCCCGGGAGAGCATGGAGGAGTTTCTGGACACCAAGGTCTATCTCCAGACCTGGGTGAAGGTGAAGGAGAACTGGCGGGACAACCCTGGCCTCATCCGCTCCTTCGGCTTTACGGAGGACTGACACGGTGGAGACGGAGACAGCGCTGCGTCCCTGGCAGCGGTGCAGCGGGAGCACTCTGAAATGGGTGGCCATCGTCGCCATGTTCATCGACCACCTGGGCTATACCCTGGTGTGGAGCGCCTACCTGCAGAGCTACAGTCCGGCCTGGTATGAGGTCTATGTCCTCATGCGGGAGATCGGTCGCATCGCCTTTCCCATCTTCTGCTTTCTGCTGGTGGAGGGCTTTCACCACACCCGGAGCCGGGGGAAATACGCCCTCCGGCTGGGGCTGTTCTGCCTGGTGGCGGAGATTCCCTTCGATATCGCCTTCAACGACCCGGAAAACGGCTTTTTCGAGTGCTACAGCCAGAACGTTTTTTTTACCCTGTTGCTGGGCTTTCTGGCCATGTGGGCCTGTGAGCAGCTGCCGGAGCGCTGGCCCCAGGCCGGGCGGCGGCTGGCTCAGATCGGCGTCGCCCTTGTGGCCGGCGTAGGGGCGGAGCTGCTGTTTACAGATTACGGCCTGTTCGGCGTAGTGCTGATCCTGGCTCTCTACTGGGGCAGCGCCTGGCCGGGGCTGGGTGAGCGCTGGCAGCAGGCGCTGCTGGGAGCGGTGACCATCGTGGCCTACTGCGTGCTGGAGGACAACTGGATCGAGGTGTTTGCCGTCCTGGGCGTGTTGCTCACCCAGACCTATAACGGGCAGCGGGGCTCCGGGAAAAAGTGGTTCTTTTACATCTTCTATCCCGCCCATCTCCTGATTTTGGGGTTGTTGGACAGACTGATTTTCTGACTGCCAGACATCCCCAGACATAAATCGACCCTCTTTTCGCCAGAGTAAGGGCGGGAGGGGAGCGAGATGAGGGAGCGGGATACAGAACAGGAGACCGGCTGGACGCTGTTCCGGGAGACGGGACTGCCCCAGGCCTACACCTATTGGAAAATGCGGCAGCGGCAGCGACAGAGGGAGGCCACCCATGCACGTCACCACCAGGGCCATCGTCCTGCGGGAAGTGAATTATAAGGAGTCGGACAAGATACTCACCGTCCTGACCCCCGACCTGGGTAAAATCACCGTACAGGCCCGGGGCTGTCGGAAAAAGGGGAGCGGCCTCTCCGCCGCCTGCCAGCTGCTGGTCTGGTCGGAGATGACCCTGGCGGAGTTCCGGGGCCGGTGGACGGTGACCGAGGCGGCGGTGGAGCTGGAATTCCGCACCCTCCGCAGCGACCTGGAAAAGCTGGCACTGGGGAGCTACTTTGCCGAGGTGCTGGACAGCGTCGTCCAGGAGGAGTCCCCTCCCGGAGAGCTGTTGTCCCTGCTGCTCAACTGTCTGTACGCCCTGGACCGGCTGGACAGCCCCCCGGCCCAGGTCAAGGCGGCCTTTGAGCTGCGGGCGGTGAGCCTGGCGGGGTTTGAGCCGCTGCTGGACGCCTGCGCCATCTGCGGCCGGGAGCCGGAGGAGCCGCGCCTGAATCTGACCCAGGGGGTGCTCCATTGCGCCGACTGCGGCCAGGAGGTGGGGGAGGGCATCTCCCTGCCCCTGATGGCCCGGACCCTGTCCGCCATGCGTTACATTATCACCTGCCCCGGAAAGAAGCTGCTCTCCTTCCAGCTGGAGGGGCGGGAGCTGACCCGGCTGGGGGAGGTGTGCGAGGCGTACCTCCTGACCCAGCTGGAGCGGGGGTTCCGGACACTGGATTATTATAAGCAGATCGTGTTGAGAGGGTAGGCGGGGGCTTGCCGGGAAGTGGTACGAATTCGCCGGGAGTTTTTCGCTGGATGATAGTACCTACCGCTCTCCCTCAGTCTGCCCTACGGGCAGCCAGCTCCCTCAAGGAGGGAGCCGAGGGTTTTATGCCCTCCCCTTGGCTCCCTCTCTGAGGGAGCTGTCGCCGCAAGGCGACTGAGGGAGAGCGGCATGCACCCTCAACAAAATAGGCACCATCGGCGAATTCGTACCGACCCCAGACAGGAAACAAACCATAAACATATCATATGAGAAACGAAAACCATGACAGAACGATTTGAAAAATCCATCCATACTCTGGAGCTGCCCCAGGTGCTGGAGCTGCTGGCCCACCAGGCGGTGAGCCAGGAGGCCCAGGAGCGGGCCAGAAATCTCCGCCCTGCCACCGACCCGGAGGACGTGGAACAGCTCCAGGCGGAGACCTCCGCCGCCCGTTCCATGATGGACCGGGGCCATGCCCCCGGCTTTGCCGACCTGCGCCCGGTGGAGGCGGCCCTCCAGCGGGCCAGTCTGGGTGGCTCTCTGAACACCCGGGAGCTGCTGAACGTGGCGGGGGTGCTTCGCTGTGCCCGGGAGGCCCAGGCCAGTCTGGGGGAGGGGGAGCAGACCACCTGCATCGACCAGCTGTTCCGCGCTCTGAACACCAACAAGTATCTGGAGGACCGCATCTTCGGCTCCATCCTCTCCGAGGAGGAGATCGCCGACAACGCCAGCCCTGAGCTGGCGGATATCCGTCGGAAGATACGGGGGGCCTCCGGCAAGGCCCGGGAGGTGCTCCAGCGGCTCATCTCGTCCTCCTCTGCCAAGTATCTCCAGGAGCCCATCATCACCATCCGGCAGAACCGGTTCGTGGTGCCGGTGAAGGCGGAGTGCAAGGGGAACGTCCCCGGCCTGGTCCACGACGTGTCCGCCTCCGGCTCCACCTTTTTTGTGGAGCCTATGGCGGCAGTGAAGGCCAACAATGAGCTGCGGGAGCTGACCGCCCGGGAGGAGAAGGAGATCGACCGCATTCTGGCGGAGCTGTCCGCTCAGGCTGCCGACGACCGGGAGGACATCCTCATCGACTACAGCCTGCTGGTGCAGCTGGACCTGATCTTTGCCAAGGCCCGGCTGTCCTATCAGATGGAGGCCATACCGCCCCGGCTCACCGGGGACGGCTCTCTGAACTTCATCCGGGCGAGACACCCCCTTCTGGACCCAAAGACGGCGGTGCCCATTGACGTGGACCTGGGGCGGCGGTTCGATACCCTGGTCATCACCGGCCCCAATACCGGCGGCAAGACGGTGACGCTGAAAACCATCGGTCTGCTGGTACTCATGGCCCAGTGCGGCCTCCACCTGCCGGTGGCGGACGGGAGCACCTGCCCGGTGTATCGGGAGGTGCTGGCGGACATCGGAGACGAGCAGTCCATCGAGCAGTCCCTCTCCACCTTCTCCTCTCACATCACCAACATCGTGGGCTTCCTGGACGAGTTGGGGGAGGATACGCTGGTCCTCTTTGACGAGCTGGGGGCGGGCACCGACCCGGTGGAGGGCGCGGCCCTGGCGGTGGCGGTCATCGAGGAGGCCCGGAGCCTGGGGGCAAAGGTGGCGGCCACCACCCACTATGCCGAGTTAAAAACCTATGCCATGATGGAACCGGGGGTGGAAAACGCCTCCTGCGAGTTCGACGTGGAGACCCTGCGGCCCACCTACCGGCTGCTCATCGGGATTCCCGGCAAGTCCAACGCCTTTGCCATCTCCCGGCGGCTGGGGATGCCGGAGCATATCATTCAGCACGCCAGCGAGCGCATCGATCGGCAGAACGTCCAGTTTGAGGATGTGCTGGCCCGGCTGGAGCACCAGCGCCAGGAGATGGAGCAGGCGAAGGAGGAGGCCCAGCGCCTCCGCGCCCAGGCGGAGGCGGACGCCGCCCAGTCGGCGGAGCTGCGCCGACAGCTGGAGAGCCAGCGGCTCAAGGTCACAGAGTCCGCCCGGAAGGAGGCGGAGGGCATCCTTCAAGAGGCACGTACCGTATCCAACCAGGTGTTCAACCAGCTGGACGAGATGAAGAAGCGCCAGCAGAAGGGGGAGGCTGCCGCCGACGAGAATCAGCGCCGGGCGGACCTCCGGCGCAGCCTGAACCAGGCGTCGGAGCGGCTGGCCCGTACCCAGGCGGAGGAGGCACCGCCTCCCACCCGTCCGGCGGAGCCGGGGGACACGGTGGAGCTGCTCCAGGTGGGCACCCGGGCCCAGGTGGTGTCGGTGAACAAGGACGGCACCCTCCGTCTCCAGGCGGGCATCCTCAACGTCACCGCCAAGCAGGAGGAGGTCCGGGTCATTGAGGTGCAAAGGACCAACGGCAGGGCCCAGGCCCAGAAGATGGCGGGCCGGGTCCAGCGGCAGATTCGCTCTGCCGGGGCCAGCCCGGAGCTGGACATCCGGGGCATGATGACCGACGAGTGTGAGGGGGTCATCGACCGGTTCCTGGACGACGCGGTGATGGCCCGTCTCCAGACGGTGACCATCATCCACGGCAAGGGCACCGGCGCCCTGCGCCAGGCGGTGCAGCAGCACCTGCGCACCTGCAAATACGTCAAGAGCTTCCGCTCCGGCCGCTACGGCGAGGGGGAGAACGGCGTGACCATCGTGGAGCTGAAATGAGAATCCCCGGCGGATTTGTAGAAAGCCGGTACGAATTCGCCGGAAGCTTTCAGCATTTCGATGGTGCATGCCGCACTCCCTCAGTCTGCCCTACGGGCAGCCAGCTCCGCCGTCAAGCGGCACTTCCGCTTCGCTCCCTGCCTCAAAGAGGGAGCCAAGAAGCTGCGCAAACCCTGGCTCCCTCCTTGAGGGAGCTGTCAGCGAAGCTGACTGAGGGAGAGCGGCAGGCACTATCATTCAGTGAAAATCTCCCGGCGAATTCGCTGTCTGTCGGCAGCGCTCAATCCCGCCCCGGTTTTGCGGAAAAGGTAGAGAGAAAACCGCAGGTTTCGCCAAAAACCGAACGACATGACTGTCTATACACCGAAAAAACGTCTTTTCCGAATAAAAGAGCGGGGAAATTTAGTGAAAATGCCGTTGACAGGGCCGAGGGCAATCTGCTATGATGTTAGCATCATTCAGACTACGTTGGGGGAATCACTCATGACCGTGAAAGAAGCTGTAGTCAACAACCAGGTGGGCCTGTACGCCCGCCCGGCCACGTTCTTTATCCAGAAGGCCAACGAATTCAAGTGCTCCATCTGGATGGAGAAGGATGAGCGCCGCATCAACGCCAAGAGCCTGCTGGGCGTCCTCTCTCTGGGGGTCGTTCAGGGGACGAAGATCAACCTGATCGCCGACGGCGTTGACGAGGCGGAGGCGGTGGACAGTCTGGTGGAACTGCTGGCCAACGGCCTGGACCGCTGATAAGCGACAAGCGAGACAAAGAGCACCGCACATCGTTTCTGCGGTGCTCTTTTCGTTCATTACCGACATTGGAGGGGAGGCGGAGCGCATGACCAAGGACGAGCTGCGGCAGAAGGCCCATTCTCTGCCTCTGGAGCCGGGGGTCTATATCATGATGGACGCCGCCGGAGAGGTCATCTATGTGGGCAAGTCCCGGGCGCTGCGCAACCGGGTGAGCCAGTATTTTGCCGATCTGGCCAGCCATACCCCCAAGACCCGGGCCATGGTGGCCCAGATCGACCACTTTGACTATCTCCTGGCCTCCAGCGAGTTCGAGGCCCTGGTGCTGGAGAACTCCCTAATCAAGCGCCACAAGCCCCGGCACAACATCCTCCTCAAGGACGACAAGGGGTATCCCTATATTCGCCTGTCCAACGGGGAGTATCCCCGCTTCTCCCTGGCCACCAGGCCGGCCAAGGACGGGGCGAAGTACTTTGGCCCCTACGGGGGGCGCAGCGCCACCGCAGAGTGCATCAAGGCCATCTGCAACGCCCTGCGCCTGCCCACCTGCCGGAGACAGTTTCCCCGGGACATCGGCAAGGAGCGGCCCTGTCTGAACCATCACCTGGGCATCTGCGACGGCTGGTGCCAGGGCAAGCTGACCCAGGCGGACTATCAGGAGCGCATCTACCAGGCGGAGCGTTTGCTGGAGGGAAAATTCACCCAGGTGGAGCAGGAGCTGAAACGGGAGATGCTCCGGGCGTCGGAGGAGCTGCGGTTCGAGGAGGCGGCAGAGCTGCGGGATCGGCTCCAGGCCATCGAGCTGCTGGGGACAAAGCAGCGGGTGGTGGCCTCCTCCCGGGCGGACACCGACGTGGCGGGCTTTTACCGGGGCGAGGCCAAAAGCTGCTTTGTGGTGCTCCACTTTCTGGAGGGCGCCCTGGCCGACCGGGACACCCAGCTCATGCCCAACCCCATGGAGGAGGACGACGGGGAGGTCGTCTCCACCCTGGTCAAGCAGTACTATCTCAACCGGAGCGCCCTGCCCCGGGAGATTTTGCTGCCCGGGGAATTTGAGGACATGGAGGAGCTGGGGGAGTATCTCTCCCGACAGGCGGAGCGTAAGGTGACCCTGAGCGCCCCGAAGCGGGGGGACCGGGTCAGGCTGGTGGAGCTGGCGGAGCGCACCGCCCGGGACGAGGTGGAGCGGGCTACCACCGCTCAGGAGCGGCAGAGCAAGCTGGTGGAGCTGCTGGGCCGCACCCTGGGCATGGACCATCCTCCCCGGCGCATCGAGGCCTACGATATCTCCAACACCGGCTCGGCCAACATCGTGGCCTCTATGACGGTGTTTGTGGACGGCAAGCCGTTGAAACGGGACTACCGTCGGTTCAAGCTCCGGGACATGGAGCACCCGGACGACTACGCCTCCATGGAGCAGGTGCTGACCCGCCGGTTCCGCCGCTACCTGGAGGGGGACGAGAAATTTGACCAGCTCCCGGACCTGATTTTGATGGACGGCGGACAGGGACAGGTGAAGGTGGCCGTCCAGGTGCTGGAGGGCATGGACCTTTCAGTGCCGGTGTTCGGCATGGTGAAGGATGGACGACACCGGACCCGGGCGCTGGTGGCCCCGGGGGGCCGGGAGATCGGCATCCAGCAGAACCAGGCCCTGTTCAGCATGGTGGGACGCATCCAGGAGGAGACCCACCGTTTCGCCATCACCTTCCACCGGGAGAGCCACGCCAGACAGACGGTGGCCTCCAGCCTGGAGGAGATCCCGGGGGTGGGGGAGGCCCGGCGCAAGGCATTGTTAAAGCAGTTCAAGACGGTAAAGGGTATCCGGGAGGCTTCCGAGGAGGAGCTGGCCGCTGTCATCCCCAAAAATACCGCACGGGCAGTCTACCTGCATTTTCACAGAGAGGAGAATGAGACGTGAGCAAACGGGGATTTAGCCTGGAGGGCTGGGAGGAGAAAGGCACTCTGGAGCGGGTGCTGCTGGTCATTGCCCTCTGTGACGGGGCGATCGCCGTCCTCCTGGCTGTGCTCCAGCTGATCGGGCTCATAGATGCCTACGCCGTCTCCGGCCCCATGTTCCTGATTTATTTCCTCCTCATGGCCTATGAGGACAGGAGAGAGCGGGCCAAAATGAGGACAAATCTGATCTGCGGCGGGGTGCTACTGGCCCTGTGGCTGGCGGGCCTTGTGCTGTAGCGCACGACCGGAAATCGGAGACGAGGGAGGAATATCAAATGCGTGTCATCACAGGAACCGCCAGGGGGCGTCGCCTGGGAGAGCTGAAGGGGGAGGAGACCCGCCCCACCACCGACCAGGTGAAGGAGGGCATCTTCAATGTCATCCAGTTTGACATCGAGGGCAGAAGGGTACTGGACCTGTTTGCCGGGACGGGTCAGCTGGGCATCGAGTGCCTCAGCCGGGGGGCGGCCAGCTGCCTGTTTGTGGATCAGCGGCGGGAGGCCGTAGCCCTCATCCGGCAGAATCTGAAGCACACCGGTCTGGAGGCCGGGGCCAGGGTGGTCCAGGGGGAGGCCCTGCGGTGCCTGAAAAGCCAGCGGGAGCCGTTCCACCTCATCTTTCTGGACCCTCCTTACGACACCGATCTGCAGGAAAATGCGCTAAAAACCATCGCCGACATTGACATCCTTTCGGAAAATGGTATAATCATCTGTGAAAGCAGGGTGGAAAAGGAACTGCCCGCACTTTCTGCACCGTATCGGAAGGACAGGACATATCGGTATGGCAAGATCAAGGTGACTCTGTACCGAAAGGACGCAACAGCAATATGAGGACAGCCATTTATCCCGGCAGCTTCGACCCGGTCACCCGGGGACATCTGGACATCATCAAGCGGGCCGCGGCCCAGTTCGACCGCCTGATCGTCTGCGTCATGGTGAACTCCGAGAAGAAGGGTCTGTTCACCCCTCAGGAGCGGGTGGAGCTGCTCCGGCGGGTGACGGCGGATATCCCCAACGTAGAGGTGGACGCCTCTCCCAGTCTGCTGGCGGACTACGCCAGAGAAAAGGGAGCGGGCTGCGTGGTCAAGGGACTGCGGGCTATGTCGGACTTTGAAAAGGAATTCCAGATGGCCATAATCAACCGGAAGCTCAACCCGGGCCTGGAGACCATGTTCCTGTCCGCCCGTCAGAATTATACCTATCTGAGCTCCAGCATCGCCAAGGAGCTGGCCATGTATCGGGTCCCCCTGGAGGACTTTGTCCCTGCGGAGATCGCAGCCGACGTCCAGGCCAAGATGGAACAACAGCTTTGCCGGCAGGACCGGCGGACAGACTGAATGAAAAGGACGGTAATACCAATGGCAAACGGAGTAACGGAACTGCTGGATATGCTCTATCGGATGATCGACGACGCCAAGGGCGGCCGGGGCGGCACCTGCAAGATCAACCGGGACGACGCCCTGGATCTGCTGGACGAGATCCGGAATAAATTCCCCGCAGAGCTCAGCGAAGCAAAGAAGCTACTGGCCACCCGGAACGAGTATCTGGACGGGGCCAAGACCGACGCGGACCGCATCCGCCAGCAGGCGATGGACAAGGCCCGCCAGATGGTGGACGAGCATGAGATCGTCCGGCAGGCCCGGGCAGAGGCCAGCAGCGTCACCGCTCAGGCGGAGAAGCGCTCTGAGGAGCTGAAGCAGGCGGCCAACGCCTATTGCGAGGACGCCCTGCGCCGCACCGAGGACGCGGTGAACGTGGCCCTCAACGAGGTGCGCCAGTCCCGCTCCAAGTTCCGGGCAGTGGCCGGTATGGGCAGCACCTCCTCCCGCCGGAGCCAGAACGTGGCCTACGACGCAGCCAAGGAAGAGGACTGAGCAGAAGCAGGAGGCGATACGCCTCCGACAACGACAGAAATGAGTGGCCGGACGGGCGGCGTGGTGACAGCGCAGCCCGTCCGGTCGCTCTGTCCCGGGATAATTGACATAATTCCGAACGCAACCTGTAAAAAATGGGGCATATTATCCGGTTTTTGCAACTTGAATGAACAATTCGCAAAACTTTTGGCCAAAAACATCCGATTTGGAAGGAAAAACGGAAAGGATTCACCGGGAAAAATAGTTACAAGGGGTTGCAATTTTGGAACAAAAGAATTATACTAGCTATAGTACCGGAGACGGTTTCAGAGCTGCTGTCCCGGGCCTGGGAGAAAGGCGGGTCGTTGCTCCGTGACAGAGTTTACCCATCGCCCGGTGCTGCTGGAGGAATGTATCCAGGGACTGGCCATCCGGCCGGAGGGCGTCTATGTGGACGGAACTCTGGGACGGGCGGGACACGCCAGAGAGGTGGCGGCCAGGCTGACCACCGGACGGCTCATCGCCATCGACCGGGACCAGGCGGCGCTGGACGCTGCGCCGGGCCGGTTTGGCCCTCTGATGGACCGGGTGACTCTGGTACACGGCAACTTCCGGGACATTCCGGAGATTTTGAGCCAGCGCTCCATTGTCGGAGTAGACGGGATTTTGTTGGATTTGGGGGTTTCCTCGCCCCAGCTGGACGACGCCGGCCGTGGGTTTTCCTACAGCAAGGACGCCCCCCTGGATATGCGGATGGACCAGAGCCAGACTCTGACCGCCGCTGATATTGTCAACACCTATACCGAGGACGAGCTTCGCCTCATCCTCAGCCGATACGGTGAGGAGCGGTACTCTCCCCGTATCGCCGCGGCCATCTGCCGCAGGCGGGAGGAGCGGCCCATCGAGACCACTCTGGAGCTGGTGGACATCATCCGCTCCGCCATGCCCGCCGCCGCCCTTCGGGAGAAGCAGCACCCCGCCAAGCGGAGCTTCCAGGCCCTGCGCATCGCCGTCAACGACGAGCTGGGGGCTATTGCCGATACCATGGAGGCGGTCATTCCCCGGCTGAACCCGGGGGGACGGCTTTGCGTCATCACCTTCCACTCCCTGGAGGACCGGATCGTCAAGACTGCCATGGCCCAGGCGGCCAGAGGCTGCACCTGTCCGCCGGAATTTCCGGTGTGTGTCTGCGGCAAGACGCCCCAGGTGCGTCTGACCCCCAGAAAACCGATTATTCCCTCGGCTGACGAGTGTGGGGACAACCCCAGAGCCCGCAGCGCCAAGCTGCGCGTCTGCGAAAAGTGTTAGCCGGTTACGATATCAGAAACGAGGCATCGCTCTATGGCAAATGCAGCGAGACAATATTACAGCTATGAAACTGCTGCTCCCCGCCGGAAGCGGGACAACGGGCCTCAGCTTCACGAGCTGCCGCTGGTTCGCCCCCGGAAGAAGGGACAGACCCAGGAGCAGGTCCAGAGCCGGATCAAGGTCAACCTCCGGCCGAAGGAGAGCGTCAGCATCCTCCCGGTGCTGGGCTTTGCGGTGGCGGCAGTGATGGCTGTGATGATCCTGTTCAGCTATACCCAACTCAATGACATCTATGCCGAGACGGTGATCGTCCGGGATGAGCTGCTCGAGCTCCAGGAGGAGGGAGAAAAGCTGGAGGCCCGGTATGAGGAGGTATTCGACCAGGCCGCCCTTCAGGAGGCTGTGGACAATGCGGATGTGGGCCTGTCCGAGGCCAGCAGCGACCAGAAAATTTATGTGGATTTGTCCGAGCCGGACAGCGCGGTGGTCTACAGCGAGAACGTAGGCATACTGGAGCGGCTCCAGGAGCTGTGGGAATCCCTGTGGTCATAAGCGGAGATCGTCTTACATAGGCTGGGAGCAGGATGGCTCCCACCAAAAGAGAATGTAAACGGGGCGTAAGAAAACAGTTCTTTTCTTGCGCCCTTTTCGTCAGAGTAGCCGGAGACGGCTGGAAAGGCAGCGGATCATGAATCAGGAACGGAAAATCCGGGAAGCGGGCAAGGCGGCGAACCGGCTGGTATTCAGCCGTTCGGTGAAGCTGATGATCGTGTTTGGAATCGTCATCTTCATCCCTCTCATCTGGCAGCTCTACCAGCTCCAGATCGTCCAGCATGACGAGCTGGAGGAGAAGGCTGTGGCCCAGCAGACCTCCCAGCTCTCGGTCAGCGCCTCCCGGGGCACCATTTACGACGCCAACGGCAACGTGCTGGCTATCAGCTCTACCGTCTACGACGTCATCATCTCTCCCAAGGCCATCGCCGAAAAGCAGCAGTCCCTGGACGAGAGCCTGGAGAACGCCCGGGAGAAGGGGAACGACACCTCCGACTACGACTGGGACGTGGAGGATGTGGTCTGCTCCCGGCTGGCAGAGATTCTGGACCTGGACGAGGAGGAGCTCCACGAGAAGTGCCAGGACACCGACAGCCAGTACAAGCGTCTGGCTACCAAGGTAGAATCCGACGTGGAGGAGCAGGTGCGGGAGCTGATCGACGAATACGGCCTCACCAGTTGCGTCTATCTCCAGCCCAACACCAAGCGTTACTATCCCTACGGGGATATGGCCGCCCAGATCATCGGCTTCACCAACGCCGACGGGGACGGGGCCTACGGCCTGGAGGCCAAGTATAACGACGAGCTGTCCGGCACCCCGGGCTATATCGTCACCGCCGTGGACGAGGACGGCACCGACCTGCTCAACTTCTTCCAGGACTACTACGACGCAGAAAACGGCAGCGACATCTATCTGACCCTGGACGCCACCATCCAGGAATACTGCGAGAGCCTGCTGGAGGAGTACTGCGAGAAATACGAGCCCACCAACGGCGGCACCATCATCGTCATGGAGTGCGATACCGGGGCCATTTTGGGTATGGCGTCCTCGCCCGGCTTCGACCTGAATAACTACAGCACCATCGAGGACGAGGATCTGCTGGACGAGGTGGAGGAGAACGCCCAAACATTGGTAGAGGAATCCGAGGCAGAGGTGGCCGAGGCCATCGCCCAGGCGGAGAAGGAGGGACTGACCCTCACCGAGGAGGAGAGCACCCCTCTGGACTATGACTCCGCCTACAGCCAGGCCTATTCCGAAATGCTCTACTCCCTGTGGACCAACAAGGCCATCACCGACACCTATGAGCCCGGCTCTACCTTCAAGGCTCTGGTGCTGGCCGCCGCCCTGGAGGAGGGGGTGGTGGATGAGAACAGCACCTTCTACTGCGAGGGCAGCACCACCCTGGACATCTACACCATCGGCTGCTCCGGCATCCACGGCACCCAGACCCTGGCGGAGGCTATCGGTCACTCCTGCAATATGGCCCTGCTGGACATCGGACAGCGGCTGGGGTATTCCACCTTCTATCAGTACTTCTACAACTTCGGTATTATGGAAACCACCGGCATCGATCTGCCCTATGAGAACATCGGCGAGGTGTGGAGCTACAGCGACTTCAACATCACCGAGCTTGCCACGGCATCCTTTGGACAGCGGTTCGAGGTGACTCCCATCCAGATGATCACCGCCTTCAATGCAGTGGTCAACGGGGGCTATCTCTATACCCCCTATGTGGTGGATAAGATCGTGGACGCAGACGGCAACACCACCTATGAGGCGGAGACCACCGCCGTCCGCCAGGTCATCAGCGAGGAGACCAGCCAGACCTGCGCCGAGATCCTGGAGGGGGTCGTCTCCAAGTCCACCGGCAAAAACGCCTATCAGGCGGGCTACCGCATCGGCGGCAAGACGGGCACCTCCCAGACCCTGGGGGACGGGGAGTACATCGTCTCCTTCATGGGCTTTGCCCCGGCAGACGACCCGGACGTGATCGTCCTGGTCATCTTCGACCGGCTTGAATCGGTGAACGGCGGCGACTACACCCCCTCCGGGCTCTACATCTCCGGCGGCAACATGGCCGCCCCGGTGGCGGGGAAGCTGCTGGCCAAGGTGCTGGACTACCGGGGCTATGAGAAGTCCTACAGCTCTGACGATCTGACCGGGCAGCTGACCTCTGTCCCCGACCTGACCGGACAGACCGAGGCCCAGGCGAAGCAGACGCTGAACAACAAAAAGCTGACCTATCGGGTGGTGGGCAACGGCGACACCGTCACCGGACAGATCCCCTCCTCCGGGACCTATATCCCCCAAAACAGCACCGTCATCCTCTATATGGGGGAGGAGGTGCCCACGGACGAGGTGGAGATGCCCAACCTGAAGGGGCTGACCCCGGACCAGGTGGCGGATGTGCTCAACGATCTGGGCCTGTATATGCAGGCCACCGGCACCTCCGGGTACTACACCAGCACCACCGTCTGCGTGGACCAGAGCATCTCCGCCGGGACCAGTGTCAAGCGGGGCACCCTGCTGACGGTGGAGTTTGAGGACACAGATACCTCGGACGCAGACGCCAGCACAGGACTGTCGGATTAGACTTTTTCCCATAATAACAGTAGAAAGCAAGGGTCAAATGTGATATGCTAGTGGCTGGGACAGGGGGTCCCGGCCCGGGGTGGACAAAGACCGGAGAGAGACTGCCCGCGGCGCATTTGGCATACAGGAGGTTCCAAAGATGAGAGTTGTACTCAGTTTAGTGATTTCGTTCCTGGTCTCCTACGGGATGGGCCGGATTTTGATCCCCCGGCTGATCGCCCTCCATGCGGGGCAGACCATCAAGGAGATCGGCCCGAACTGGCACATGTCCAAGCAGGGCACCCCCACCATGGGGGGCATCATGTTCATCGTGGGCATCCTGGTGGCCCTGCTGCTGACGGGCATCCCGGACTTTATGGAGGGGGATTTCGGCGGCCTGTTCGTCTATCTCTTTGCCCTGGTATTCGGGGCCATCGGCTTCTTCGACGACTTTATGAAGGTGAAGTACAAGAAAAACGAGGGGCTGACCGCCCCTCAGAAGTTCCTGCTCCAGCTGGCGGCGGCGATTTTGTTCATCGTCCTCATGCGCTCCTTCGGCTATCTCCAGTCCCAGCTGTATATCCCCTTTTTCAATGTGACATTTGAGATCCCCTGGGTGGTCTATATGATCTTCGCCGCCTTTGTCATCGTGGGCACGGTGAACGCGGTGAACCTGACCGACGGGGTGGACGGCCTCTCCTCCGGGGTGACCATGCCGGTGGCCCTGTTCTATGTGGCGGTAGCCGCCTACTGGGGCTACACCGAGCTGGGGGTCTTTGCCGCCGCCATCTTCGGCGGGCTGTGTGCCTTCCTGCTCTACAACTTCCACCCGGCCAAGGTCTTTATGGGGGACACCGGTTCCCTGTTTCTGGGTGGCGCCGTGGCGGGGCTGGCCTTCGCCCTGGACATCCCCCTGGCCCTCATCCTGGTGGGCATCATCTATATCGCCGAGACCCTCAGCGACATCATTCAGGTGACCTACTTCAAGGCCACCCACGGCAAGCGCATCTTCCGCATGGCGCCCCTCCACCACCACCTGGAGCTGGGGGGCTGGAGCGAGGAGAAGCTGTTCGCCGTCTTTACCACCATCTCGGCGGCGGCCTGCATCCTGGCCTTCTGGGGGGTCATGGATCGCTTCCCCACAGTGTGAGGGGAAGATACCTGTATCCCATGGAGGGCGGCGGACCTGTCTGCCGCCCGTGAAAGGAGCAACCAATGGCGTGGAAAACGAACCGGGATACGCCCCGTGACCAGCAATGGGCGAAAGGGCCCATCGACCTGCCCTTTCTGGCCCTGACCCTGCTGCTGCTGGGCATCGGGCTGGTCATGCTGTATTCCGCCTCCTCCTATACCGCCAGCACAGAGGCGGCCTCCAACTATGACGCGGCCTATTACTTCAAGCGGCAGGCAATTTTTGCGGTCATCGGCATTGCGGTCATGTACATTGTCTCTAAAATTGACTATCAGCAGATGCGCTGGCTGGGGGCTATCGCCCTGGCCATCGCCATCTTCCTGCTGATCTTTGTGCTCATCCCCACCCCCTTCAGCGTGGTGAGCCACAATGCCCGCCGCTGGATCAGCCTGGGATTTACCACCTTCCAGCCCTCGGAGATCGCCAAGATCGCCGTGGTCATGTATTTTGCATCCAGCCTATCCAAGCGCCCCCTGGCCCAGCTCCGCAGTGAGCATCCCCAGCCGGAAAAGCCCCGGGGCCGCCGCCCCAGGGGAGCCATCCGGGGCTTCTTCTACGACATGGGGACGATGTTCCGCCAGTTCCGCAAGCTGCCCGCCATCCAGGGCATCTATCGCTTCGGACAGCGCATCGGCCTGTGGGAGCTGATCCCCTATGTGGTGGTGCTGCTGGTCATCGGCGTGCTGCTGCTCATGGAGCCCCACCTGTCCGGCTTCCTGCTGGTCATGGTGGCCGCCGCCGCCATCCTGTTCGCCTCCGGCGTCCACTGGGGCTGGTTCGTGGCAGGTGGCTGCGTCGTGACGGGGGCGTTGGGCGTCATCGTCTTTGTCATCGGCTATAACAGCAGCCGTATCGCGGTCTGGCTGGACCCATGGTCCGACGCCTCCGGTACGGGCTATCAGATCATCCAGGGCCTTTACGCCATCGCCTCCGGCGGGCTGTCCGGACTGGGCTTCGGGGAGAGCCGACAGAAATTTGGCTACGTCCCGGAAGAGCAGAACGACCTGATCTTCTCCATCGTCTGCGAGGAGCTGGGCTTTATCGGGGCCACCATCATCATCATCCTGTTTGCCATGCTGGTGCTCCGGGGCTACTGGCTGGCCCTCCACGCCCGGGACCGGTTCGGTTCTCTGCTCATCGTGGGCATTATCACCCTGCTGGCGGTCCAGGTGTTCCTGAACATCGCCGTGGTCACCAATCTGATCCCCAATACCGGCATCTCCCTGCCCTTCTTCAGCTACGGCGGCACCGCACTGGTGATACAGCTGGCGGAGATGGGAGTCGTCCTGTCGTGCTCCCGGCAGATACCAGCGCCCAAACAGGGCTGACCTATCCTGTAAGATTTGTGAGGAAACGAGCATGAGAGTGTTATTCACCTGCGGCGGCACCGCCGGACATATCAACCCCGGTCTGGCCCTGGCCCGGATGTTTCAGGAGCGGGACGGAGCGGAAATCCTCTTTGTGGGCGCGGACGGCGGCATGGAGCAGGAGCTGATCCCCAGAGAGGGCTTTCCCATCCGCACCGTCACCATCTCCAGCTTTTACCGTTCGCTGAGCCTGGCAGGAATCCGGCACAACCTGAAAACGGCGAAAAATCTGGTGGTCTCCCGCCGTCAGGCGGCGCAGATTTTGGACGACTTCCGTCCCGACCTGGTGGTGGGGACAGGCGGCTACGCCTCCTATCCCGTGGTGCGGGCGGCGGCCAAACGGGGCATCCCCACCGCTGTCCACGAGTCCAACGCCGAGCCGGGACTCACCACCAAGGCCCTGGCCAAAGAGGTGGACAAGGTGATGGTGGGCTTCGAGGAGAGCCGACAGCACTATCCCCACCCGGAGCGGGTGGAGGTCACCGGCACCCCGGTCCGGGAGGACTTTTTCCACATGACCCGCCAGGAGGCCCGGGACGCCCTGGGCTATGACGACGAGCGGCCGGTGGTGCTGACCACTTGGGGCAGCCTGGGAGCTCAGGCCATGAACGAGCACATGGTGGACTTTGTCTGCCGGGAGTGCCGGGAGGGGACCCCCTTCCACCACATCTACGGCGTGGGCCAGCGGTACTATCCCCGGGTCACCGAGGAGCTGAAAAACCGGGGCATCGACCTGAAGGACTATCCCAGGGTGGACCTGCGGGAGTATATCTACGATATGCCGGAGTGCATGGCGGCGGCGGACGTGGTGCTCAGCCGGGCGGGAGCCTCCACCATCGCGGAGATCTCCGCCATCGCAAAGCCCAGTATCCTGGTGCCCAGCCCCAACGTGACGGCCAACCATCAGGAGAAGAACGCCCGGGTCCTGTCAGACCAGGGCGGCGCTGTGCTGATGCTGGAGCCGGACACCACCGGCGACAGGCTCTACGACCAGGTGGTCTCCATGCTCTCCGACCGCCCCGGCCTGGAGCGGATGAGCCGCGCCCTGAGCCGGACGGGCATCTCCGACGCCAACGAGCGGATCTATCAGGTTTTGAAACGGCTTTTGAAGCTGTAAGGACCTTCTGATATTCACCTCTGCCCATTTCCCCTCATAGAATGACACAAAATCATGGGGAGGAAATGGTATGGGTGTGATCGTGATCTCCGGGGGACGGCGGCTGGAGGGCTGTGTCCCCGTTCAGGGCTCCAAGAACAGCGTCCTGCCTATCCTGGCGGCGTCTCTGCTCTCCGGCTGTGTCAGCGTGATACATAACTGCCCTGACCTGTCCGACGTGGCCGCCTCGGTGGCCATTCTGGAGCATCTGGGCTGTCGGGTCGCCCGGGAGGGGGACACGATAACGGTGGACTCCAGCACCCTGGACCGGTGCGACATTCCGGAGCACCTCATGCGGGAGATGCGCTCGTCGGTGATCTTCCTGGGGGCGGTGCTGGCCCGGACGGGGGAGGCGAGGCTCTCCATGCCCGGCGGCTGCGAGCTGGGCCCCGGCCCATCGACCTGCATCTGTCCGCCCTCCGCCGCCTGGGGGCGGAGATCGCCGAGCAGGGGGGAGGCCTCCGGTGCTCTGCCCGGGGGCTTCGGGGCTGCGACATCAGCCTGACCATCCCCAGCGTAGGGGCCACAGAGAATGTCATGCTGGCCGCCTGCGCCGCCAGAGGGCGGACGGCCATTTACAACGCCGCCCGGGAGCCGGAGATCGTGGACCTCCAGCGGTTCCTCTGCGCCTGCGGGGCCAGAGTCCGGGGAGCGGGGAGCGACCTGGTGGTGATCGATGGGGGCGTGCCCCTCCACACGGCGGAGCACCGGGTCATCGCTGACCGCATCTGCGCCGCCACCTGGCTGGCGGCGGGGGCCGCTGCCGGAGGACAGGTGGCGGTGGAGGGCGTCCCCAGAGAACAGCTTCTCCCCGTCACCGATCTGCTGGCCCAGGCGGGCTGCGACATCCGGGAGGAGGCGCAGCGGGTGACCCTCACCGGCGACGGACACCTCCGGGCGGTCCCTCCGGTGCGGACGGCGCCCTATCCCGGCTTTCCCACCGACGCCCAGCCCCCGGTCATGGCCGCCCTGACAAAAGGGTCGGGGACCACCGTCTTTGTGGAAACCATGTTCGAAAACCGCTATCGCCACACCCAGGAGCTGGCCCGTATGGGGGCGGATATCCGGGTGGAGGGCCGGGTGGCGGTGGTCTGCGGCGTGAACGGATTGCAGGGAGCCAGACTGGAGGCGGCAGACCTCCGGGGCGGAGCCGCCCTGGTGGTGGCAGCCCTGGCCGCAGAGGGGGAGAGCCAAATCAGCGGCCTCCACCATCTGGACCGGGGCTATGAGCGGCTGACAGAGACGCTGCGCTCCCTGGGGGCGGATATCGTCCGGATGTGACACAGCCCGGACGGCACAAAAGGAGACTATGCCTTATGGCAACGGTACGAAAGCACAAGCGAAAAGAGCGCCGGAGCAGTCAGTCTCTGTTCCGTCTTTATATCCTGCTGTCAGTGGTGCTCATCGTGGCCGCCGTGGTGGCAGGCTCTCTGGTGTTTTTCAAGGTTCATTCCTTCCGGGTGGAGGGCAATGAGCGCTACACGGAGGAGGAGCTGCTGGAGGCGGCTGGCATCGAGGAGGGGACCAACCTCTTCCAGATCCCGCGAAAAGAGATCGCCCAGGAGATGGAGCTGTTCCTTCCCTATCTGAAAAAGGTTACCATCCGGCTGCTCCCGCCGGAGACGGTGGTCATCCAGGTCACCGAGACGGAGCCCGCCGCAGCGGTGGAGACCGACGGTGAGATCTGGTACATCGACTATGAGGGCAAGCTGCTGGAGCAGGTGGAGGAGAGCGGAGACTACCCCACCGTCACCGGCCTGACCCTCCTGGCCCCCTCTGCGGGGACGGAGCTGGCGGTGGCGGAGGAGGACAGCCTGAAGGAAAAGGGCCTGCTGGGTCTGCTGTCCGCTTTGACGGAACGGGAGGAGCTGGACCGGGCTACCTCCTTTGATCTGACCGATTCAGCCACCGTGACCATGCTCTATGACGGACGCCTGCGGGTGAAGATGGGGCTCAACGACGATTTTGAGTATGACCTAAAAATGCTCCAGGCCGCCCACGAGAGCTACATCGACGAGAACTGGTCTGACTCGGACACGGGAGAGCTGGACATGACCAAGACGGATGCGGCGGCGGCCCTGACCAAGGACTGACGGCATTGACAGAAAAAGGGAGGAGCATTGCCTCCCAGGCTGGGGAAAGACGGCTGAAGGGTTGCGTCTATCTCAGAAAAAAACATTCGGAAATTCGGCAGAGGGTATTGACCAGCCGCCGGATTCCGTTTACAATAATGGGTAGTTCATCACTGCAGGGTGGTCAACTGACAAAGACGCTGGCCTTTGCCGCAGACGCCAGGTAACTAATTAACTGATATTTTTACGGCATGCGGGAGGCTTCTGCCTGCGCTGCTGACACGACGGCACCCACCCATATTCGCACATCAGAAGGGCCAGAACAGAGGCTGAATGACATAGGAGGAAATCAAGATGTCCATTGGATTTGAACCCGCTCCCGAAACAGTAGTCAACATCAAGGTCGTCGGCGTCGGCGGCGCTGGCAACAACGTTGTCAACCGCATGGCGGTCTCCGGCACCCAGGGTGTGGAATTTATCGCTGTGAATACAGACAAGCAGCAGCTGGACTCTTCCAACGCCACCACCAAGATTCAGATCGGTGAAAAGGTCACCGGCGGCAAGGGCGCCGGCGCCAACCCCGAGGTGGGCAAGAAGGCGGCGGAGGAGAGCCGGAGCCAGCTCTCCAAGGCCGTGGAGGGCACGGATATGGTCTTTGTCACCTGCGGCATGGGTGGCGGCACCGGCACCGGCGGCGCCCCTGTGGTGGCTGAGGTGGCCCGGGAGCAGGGCATCCTCACTGTAGGGGTCGTGACCAAGCCCTTCGGATTTGAGGGCCGTCGCCGGATGCAGCAGGCCGAGAAGGGCATCGCCGAGCTCAAGGGCAAGGTGGACTCCCTGGTCATCATCCCCAACGACCGGCTCAAGCACGCCACTGATCAGAAGATCACCTTCGCCAACGCCTTTGAGATCGCGGACGATGTGCTCCGCCAGGCGGTGGAGTCCATCTCCGACCTGATCAAGAACGTGGGCTTCATCAATCTGGACTTTGCCGATGTCACCGCCATCATGAAGGATGCGGGCCAGGCCCATATGGGCGTGGGCCGCGCCGCAGGCAAGGGCAAGGCCGAGGAGGCCGCTCGGATGGCTGTCACCTCTCCGCTGCTGGAGACCTCCATCAACGGCGCAAAGGGCGTTCTGGTCAACGTCACCGGCTCCATGGACATCGGCCTGGAGGAGGTGGAGACTGCCGCCAACCTGGTGCAGCAGGCTGCCAACCCCGACGCCAACATCATCTTCGGTGCCACCTTCGACGAGTCCCTGGAGGACGAGATCCGGGTCACGGTCATCGCCACCGGCTTTGACAAGCCCAGCGAGACGGTGGACAAGCCCTTTACTCAGGCGGCCCAGAAGGTCGCCGCCAGCGAGACGGTGGCCCCTGCTGCCGCGCCCGTGGCGCAGGAGACTGCCGCCC
>JAJQFJ010000021.1 GCA_021201185.1 Clostridiales bacterium | reverse complement strand
GACCCCCGCTATGAGGAGCAGAACATCGTCGGCCGCATGGTGGAGCCGGAGCGCATCATCATGTTCCGGGTTCCCTGGGTGGACGACAACGGCAAGGTGCAGGTGAACCGGGGCTATCGTGTCCAGTTCAACTCCGCCATCGGCCCCTACAAGGGCGGCCTGCGGTTCCGTGGGAACGTGAACCTGTCCATCATCAAGTTCCTGGGCTTTGAGCAGATCTTCAAGAACGCTCTGACCACCCTGCCCATGGGCGGCGGCAAGGGCGGCTCCGACTTTGACCCCAAGGGCAAGCGCGACGCCGAGGTCATGCGGTTCTGCCAGAGCTTTATGACCGAGCTGTGCAAGCACATCGGCCCGGACACCGACGTGCCCGCCGGTGACATCGGCGTGGGCGCCCGTGAGATCGGCTATCTGTTCGGCCAGTACAAGCGGCTGACCAACACCTGGACCGGCGTTCTCACCGGCAAGGGCCTGACCTACGGCGGCTCCCTGGCCCGCACTGAGGCCACCGGCTTCGGCCTGTGCTACTTCGCCAACGCCCAGCTCCGGGACAACGGCCAGAGCTTCGAGGGCAAGCGGGTCCTCATCTCCGGCTCCGGCAACGTAGCTATCTACGCCAACCAGAAGGCCACCCAGCTGGGCGGCAAGGTCATCGCCATGTCCGACTCCAACGGCTATATCGTGGACGAGAACGGCATCGACTACAAGGTCATCCAGGTCATCAAGGAGCAGAAGCGGGACCGCATCAGCACCTATCTGAACTATGTCCCCTCCGCCAAGTATATCGAGGGATGCTCCGGCATCTGGACGGTGCCCGCCGACATCGCCCTACCCTGCGCCACTCAGGACGAGATCAACGAGGACTCCGCCAAGGCTCTGGTGGCCAACGGCGTCATCGGCGTGTTCGAGGGCTCCAACATGCCCTGCACTCCTGAGGCCATTGCGGTCATCAAGGGCAACGGCCTGCTGTACAGCCCTGGCAAGGCTTCCAACGCCGGCGGCGTGGCCACCTCCGGTCTGGAGATGAGCCAGAACTCCGAGCGTCTGAGCTGGACCTTCGAGGAGGTCGATTCCAAGCTCCAGGGCATTATGGAGTCCATCTACGCCACCTGCGCCGCCACCGCCGAGAAGTACGGCATGCCCGGCGACATCCAGGCGGGCGCCAACATCGCCGGCTTCCTGAAGGTCGCCGACGCCATGCTGGCCCAGGGCATTGCCTACTAAGCCTGATTCAGAAAAGCAGAAACAACAGTCCCGACACCGTTCTTGCGATGTCGGGACTGTTTTTTTGTTGATCATCCACTCACAGCTCCTGGGCGAAGGGGTCCTTAAAGCCCTCTCCATAGACGGCGCTGGCGCTGGTGATGATGGTGAAAGCGGCATCGTCCTCCTCCCGGATAATGCGGCGCACTCGGGCATAGACCCGCTTATGGGCCACGCACATGAGCACCTCCTGGGGATTGCCGGTATAGGCCCCCGTAGCGGGCAGAAGAGTCACTCCCAGGTCCGCCTCAGACAGGATGCGCCGGGCGATCTGGCGGCTGTCCCTGCTGACCACCATGAGCAAAATCGCCTCGTCCGCCTGGTAGAGCACTCTGTTCATGACAGAGCCGGAGAGCACCACGCCGATGGCGGCGATGAGCGCAATCTCCAGATCTCGGGTGACCACCGTCACCAGGCAGATCACCGCCACATCCAGCGCCATAGTGATGCTCCCGGTCTTGATGTGGGGGAATTTGGTCCGCAGGACCTTGACGATGATATCCGTCCCGCCGGTGGTCCCGCCGCAGCGGTAGACGATCCCCATGCCGCAGCCCACGCAGGCGCAGCCTGCAATGGCCGCCAGCAGAGGGTTCTCCGTCACTAGGGGATAGCCCTGGGACAGCTCCGTCACGCCGTTGATCATCAGGGAGGAGGCCACCGTGGCGTACACCGTATTAAACAGGAAGCCCCGTCCAAAGACGCGCAGCCCCAGAATCAGCAGAGGGATATTCAAAATCAGCAAAATCGTCCCCGTCTCCAGAGGGAGCAGGGTCGCCAGCACGATGGAGATGCCGGAGAGTCCCCCGGGTGCAATGGTCAGCGGGTCCAGGAACAGGCCCACCCCTATGGCGTAGATCACACAGCCCCCCGTCATTCCCGCCAGACGCAGCAGCAGCTGCCTCCAGTTCAGTCCTTCCAGTTCGTTCATCACGCAGTTCTCCTCTCTCTGTGTCTGTTCATACAATTATATTTAAAAAGTTGCAAAAGTCAACCAATATTGTGAAAATATATCACTTTATCGTGTTAATGTGCTATCAGAATAGAAGTCGGCCCGGTGAAGCAGGCTTTACCAATTGACAAAGTAGGTAAATACTGGTATAGTCATCTTAACCGATATTTGGAAAAGAGGTCGTTCCCATGAGCAGCCAAAAGTATCACTTTGAGACTCTCCAGCTCCATGCAGGCCAGGAGCATCCCGATCCCGCCTCTGACGCCCGGGCAGTTCCCATCTATGCCACCACCTCTTACGTGTTTCCCAGCAGCCAGAACGCCGCAGACCGGTTCAGTCTGTCGGCTGAGGGCAACATCTACGGCCGTCTGACCAACTCCACCCAGGCCGTCTTTGAGGAGCGTATCGCCGCCCTGGAGGGCGGTGTGGCCGCTCTGGCCGTGGCCTCCGGCGCCGCCGCCATCACCTACACCATCCAGGCTCTGGCAAAGGAGGGGGAGCACATCGTCGCCCAGAAGACCATCTACGGCGGCACCTCCAACCTGCTGGGGCACACCCTTCCCATGTACGGCGTCAGCACCACCTTTGTGGACGTTCACGACCTGGACGAGGTGGAGAACGCCATTCAGGAGAACACAAAGACGATCTATATTGAAACGCTGGGCAACCCCAACTCCGATATCCCCGACATCGACGCGGTGGCTGAGATCGCCCATCTCCACGGACTGCCTCTGGTCATCGACAACACCTTCGGCACCCCCTATCTCATCCGACCCATCGAGCATGGGGCGGACATCGTGGTACACTCCGCCACCAAGTTCATCGGCGGCCACGGCACCACCCTGGGCGGCGTCATTGTGGACGGCGGGACCTTCGACTGGGCGGGAAGCGGCCGTTACCCCTGGCTCTCCGAGCCGAACCCCAGCTATCACGGAGTCCGGTTCACCGACGTGGCCGGGTCCGCCGCCTTTGTCACCTATATCCGGGACATCCTGCTCCGGGACACCGGCGCGGCCATCTCTCCCTTTGCCGCCTTCCTGCTGCTCCAGGGCACCGAGACCCTGTCCCTCCGTCTGGAGCGCCATGGGGAGAACACAAAAAAGGTGGTGGAGTACCTGGTGAACCATCCCCAGGTGGAGCGGGTGAACCACCCCTCTCTGCCGGACCATCCGGACCACGCCCTGTATGAGAAGTACTTCCCCAACGGCGGCGCGTCCATCTTCACCTTTGAGATCAAAGGCGGTCAGGCGGAGGCCTTCCAGTTCATCGACCACCTGAAAATTTTCTCCCTGCTGGCCAACGTGGCCGACGTGAAGAGCCTGGTCATCCACCCCGCCACCACCACCCACGCCCAGCTCTCCGACGAGGAGCTGGCGGACCAGGGCATCCGGCGCAACACCATCCGCCTCTCCATCGGCACCGAGCATATCGACGACATCATCGCCGACCTGGATCAGGCCTTCGCCGCGGTGAAGTAAGCCTTTCCCCTTTCAGACAGCAGAAACCCGCCCCACCGGTCCGTCTGGCCGGTGGGGCGGGTCTGTTATGGTCTGGGGTGAAACTGTGCCTTATCGAACGACCAGGTGGTCACCCTCCCGGTCGATGACGAACCGGGTGCCGGGGGCGACATCGTCCTGGATGACCTTTCGGGCGATGAGGGTCTCCGCCGTGTGCTGGAGGTAGCGGCGCAGGGGCCGGGCTCCAAAAGCCGGGTCGTAGCTCTCCTGGATGATGAAGTCCTCCGCTGCGGGAGTGAACTTCACCGAGAGCTGCTGCTCCGCCAGGCGGCGGTTCAGGTCTGCCGCCTGGAGCCGGATGATGCCCACCATGTTCTCCCGGGTCAGTGGCTTGTAGAACACGATCTCGTCCAGGCGGTTGAGGAATTCCGGCCGGAAGGACTGCTTGAGCAGCCGCTCTACGCTGTCCCGGGCCTCCTGAGTGATCTCCCCGTCCGCATTGATGCCGTCCAGCAGGTACTGACTGCCCAGATTGGAGGTCAGAATGAGGATGGTGTTCTTAAAGTCCACCGTCCGGCCCTGGCTGTCGGTGATACGGCCGTCGTCCAGCACCTGGAGCAGCACGTTGAACACGTCGGGATGGGCCTTCT
>JAJQFJ010000088.1:5390-25648 GCA_021201185.1 Clostridiales bacterium | reverse complement strand
GACTTCCTGCGGAGGGTGATTCAGGAAAGGGACATCCCACAGCGGCGACAGCCTGTCAGAACGCACCAACACAGCGTGGAACGGTAAGGCTCACGCTTGAATTGGGAAAATCCCAAAATTTCAAATGGAGCAGTCTCGAAATGAACTCCGCTTCATTGAGACTGCTTCCATTTGAAAAATCCCGAAAATGCCAATTCTTGAATCGGGAAAATATCCCTCCAAATGTCACTCTTACAAAATCTTTAGAAATCAGGAGGTAAATTCGATGATAAAAGGCTTATCCAAACGGGAGAAGGACACGGAGTTGTTTTACAACGCCGCCGACCCTGTCGCCCATATCCGCACCCACGGCCTTCGGCTGATCAAGCGGCTGGAGGAGTTCAGCAACAAGCACCCCGACCTCTGCCGGATGGTGGAGGACGATGAGTACAACGGGAAGTATTATGATATTGACCGTGCCAGGGTGTCTATCCGCATTACAGAGCCGTATTCTCAGGAGCGGCGGCAGAAGCAGAGCGAGTAGGCGAAGGAGAACGGCTTGAACGGTAATTATAGGGAGGAATCAGCGATATAAAAAAAGTGTTATCCTGCAAATTCAATATCGACACCGCCAGCGTGGAGATCAGGTACACGGATGGTAGCCAAATCAGTATCTACACCCCAGGGGTAGACGACGAGATTTGTCCCACAGTCCCCATGCAGACGGAGATCGACTGGCTGATTTACAATGAGCCTGCAACCTATGCCAACCTGGTGTTCTCCGGCGAACTGGAGCAGTATGCCAGGGATATGGTGGGGACACATGGCTTGAAAGAGTAGCGGAGGCGTGGTTGCAGCGGGCATTATTTGATGCCCACTGCATTCCAACTCTGATACGTTTCCTCCTGCATCTTGAATATGGACTTTGCCATGTATTTCGTTCGCTTTGCTCTTGAAGAAAATGTCTAACTATGGTATTATTGCTGTGTAAATTTCATGTAAAATAGTTGATGTTGGTCAAGCGTAATGTACTCTTGACATTGCCATGTAACAATAACGCATGAATGGCGGCGGAACAGCAAATGAACGAAGAAATGATCCTGAGCATGGCAACGCCATATGTTAAGGATGATGCAATTACATACGATGAATTCGATAGAATATATGCCATGCTATCGCGAAGAGAACAGTATGCCGTCACCGAAGTTCTGTTCAACAATGGCATTAACTTGATCGACACTCGAGCTGAAGAAGATGGCCTTGTGCTTGATGTGGACGCAGAAGATACTTCCGATTACGATGTTGAAGATGATGACTTTGAAGTGCTATACGATGAATCAATTTTCAAGGATGTGAATAAAAGTGCGAAAAGAGCTGAAGTTTTATTTATAAATAAAAACATTCTCCAATCAAATGAGATTCTTTGTCATTTGATTCAGCAAGGGAATCGTCAAGCTGCTCAAGATCTTTGCGTCAAAAACAAGAAATTGGTCGATAAATATGTAATCGCATATCAAAAGCGATATGGACATCATTTGGATTTTAATGACCTGGAGCAGGTTGGCTTCCTAGGGCTGTTGAAAGCTGCACAAAGATTTGATATTCAGCAAGGAACGGTTTTTAGCACATATGCAGTATTTTGGATTAAGCAGAGCATTTCTCGTGAAATAATGGATAATGGATATACGATTCGCATTCCAGTCCATATGATGGAACGAATCAACAAGGTTATTGCACTAAGCAACCAGTTTGCAGGAGAAAAAATGTCACTATATGAGAGAATTTCTCGCATCGCACAGGAGCTAAATCTCGCTGAAAAAGCTGTAGAAGATTGTATCGTTTTGCGGAACAACTTCGTATCTTACACCTCATTGGATTCTCCAGTCGGTGATAATCAGGAATCTATGTTGGGTGATTTTATTCCTGGTGAAGAAGATGAGTCTGTAGAACGCCTTGTTTTTATAAAGAATCTTCATGATATGTTTGAAGAGGTAATGAGTACTTTAACCACCAAAGAGGAGAATATCTTAAAACTCAGATTTGGGTGGGACAATAATGAACCCAAGACCTTAGAAGAAGTGGGGCAAATCTATCATGTTACCAGAGAGCGAATCCGACAGATAGAAGCGAAAGCACTTCGGAAAATGAGACATCCGTCGCGGTGTAAGAAGCTAAAGGATTTTTTGGAGGTGTACTAATGATAAATGAAATACTGACGAATTGTGTTCAGGAAAAACTGACTGAATTGCAGATAAAAGATGATTCCGTCATCGTGTTAAAGGGCATTTCCGCCTCAGCAATAAATTCATCAGCTGAAAAAGTGAAACTGTCTGACGTAGTATCAAATAAGCTTGGCTATTTTATTTCTATCTACGGCAAGCGGAAATATCTCAGCTATGAAGAATTTCTGCTGCTTTCTGATTTTGTGGTATCCCAGTATAAAGAAATATATATTCTGAACAATAACCTTTACATGGAACAATATCCCATTGATGAAGTCTTCGACGATAGCATTCGCTCAGGATTATTGAATCACTTCACCGAATCGGAGACGGACGAAGCGGACGATAGCTTCATAGGTGATTTTGACGAGTATATTTCTATTTTTCAGGGGCTGAAAGAACATAACGGACATCTAATTGGTGTGTATTCGCCTGCTGCTGCTTCGCAAAGTCAAAAAGTTATTATGGTCAATCTTTTTGAAAAAAGCAGAGATATTCTTACTTATTCGCCTACTTTACATCCCAATTTTTCCGAGATCATTGAGGAATCGGACTATGTAGACTGGGTTGGCCAAATGATGCGTTCTTCAGGTGACGTGTACATCCGTATATCTAGTTATACCGGCGATACAACAAAACTCAAAGAACGTCTTGCGATAGCTTCTAAATACTGGGGAAGTCAGATTAAAATCCTTCTCCTGCAAGCTCAGGAGATTGAGGATAAATATACCCATCGAAGTGAATATGCAGATATTCTGAAGAAATACTGGGGATATTCGTCTTTTAGGACCCTTCCCGTATATGACATGAGGGCATTGGATCAAGGTGATAAAAAACTCAAAAATGTTTCGCGGGAAAATATTATCTCAAATCTTGTCGAGGAAGTCGAAAACTGCGGTGATGGTAAGGATTTTAGAGATGTTTTCGTGACAGCCCCAACTGGTGCTGGTAAATCGGTCATGTTTCAGGTGCCAGCAATCTATCTGGCAGAAAAGTATAACTTGCTTACAATTGTTATCTCTCCCTTAATTGGTTTGATGAACGACCAAGTCAAAAATTTAGAACTAAAAAACTATCCCTATGCGAAAACAATCAACTCTGATATATCTCCCATTATAAAAAAGGATATTGTTGAGAAGGTATCTGAGAGCAAGTACCATATCCTTTACATCTCACCCGAAACACTTTTGAGCAGAAGTGACGTTGAGCAATTGATTGGAAATCGAACAATCGGGATGATTATTATCGATGAGGCTCATATTGTTACTACCTGGGGCAAGCAATTCCGCCCGGATTATTGGTATTTAGGGGATCACATCCGAAAGCTACGGAAAAAGCAGTTGCAAAAGAACGGTCATTCTTTTATCATTGGCACGTTTACGGCAACTGCAATCTATCGCGGCGTTGAGGATATGTATACAGAAACGATCAATAGCCTGCATATGATCAATCCCATAACCTACCTTGGTTATGTAAAGCGTGATGATATTGAAATCGTTATTAAGCATCCGAAAAAAGAAAAAGGCGTTCGTGCTGAATATGAATTGGATAAGTTTACGCAAATAGAACAAGTCTTGCATCGTGCAATCCTCACAAACAAAAAAACTCTTATCTATTTTCCAACAGTAGCTCTAATAAATCGCTGTTATGAATATTTGCAGAATAAGCGCGAAGTTCAACAAGTTGCAATTTACCACGGTTCTCTGACAAAAGATGAAAAGCAAGAAAACTATGAACGCTTCCTTGCAAAAGAAAGACTGGTAATGCTTGCTACAAAGGCGTTTGGTATGGGCATCGATATCAACGACATAGAACTTGTTGTTCATTTTGCCCCAACAGGAAATGTCTGCGACTATGTGCAAGAAATAGGTCGTGCCGCAAGAAGGGAAGATTTATGCGGGGAAGCGTTATATTATTATAACCACATGGATTTTAAGCATATCAATCGGTTGCATGGAATGTCCACTATTCAGAAGTATCAACTAATCAAAGTGATAGAAAAAATAGATGAGCTGTACCATAAAAGTATGCAGACAGGCAAGCGTTGGGACTTCACAAAGAAACGAAATGCCATGCTTCTTGACGCAGAGAGTTTCTCTTATATTTTTGGATCACCGGTCAGCGATGAAGACAATAATATAAACAAAGTTAAAACTGCGCTGTTGATGATTCAAAAGGATTTTGAGGCAAAAGTTGGATTCTCCCCAATCAATGTAAGACCAATTCCTATGTTCTCCATTGGATTTTTTTCCATTGATGTTAGCACACAAAGTAGAATTATGAAACGCTACCCTGGAACAATAGAAGAAATTGATCCCAGCAAGCATATTTGTCGCGTTATATTGGAAAAAATATGGAGCAAGGACTATACAAGCCTATCATACCCTAAGTTCAAATATTTGCTTTACTCGCAGGATTCAGAAAACTTGGATTTTGCTAGACGGTATCGGATGGCACCTGCCTGGTCTGTCAATGTAACATTTAGTAATGAGTATTCGAGTATTTTCAAAGGCATTTGGGAGACGTTAAAGGGATTTATTGGGAAAAAGGTCATATCTTCGGAGCATACTGCTGTTTCTGAAATTGTCACTACCCTGACATACTCTTGTAACATTAATAAGTATAAGGCGCAAACAATTTGCGAGGTAGTAATCGCATCAATGGATTCTTATCGGAAAAAGTTTGCTCGTTCCACAGTCCCAATTGCATTGGAGAAAGCAACCAACGATGGAAAAAGAAAATATCAATTTAATGTTGCGGTTAACTCTTATTTTCGGTGGATAGAGTCAGGCTTTCGGAAAATTGAGAACGAAACCGTAGATGGTAAGTTATATCTTATCAATGATAGCAGTAACAAGAAACGAACGGAGGAATTCAGCGTTATTCTTGGAGTTCTTGAGGCAATGGGAGTGCTGACCTTTGAAATGATTGGCGGTGCTAACAGCCAGTTGTATATTTACATCAACCAGATTCAGGCGCTTAAAAACATCCTCAATGCACCGTATAACTATAACAACAAGTTGCTGGAGACAGTTTCGGATAGGCATTTGATTTCTGTAAAAATGTTGACTTATCTCTATGAAGGAAATTTCTCTAATGAAGAATTATGGGATTTGATTGAGGACTATTTTCTTGGTACAATCCCCCCAAAGGTAAAGGCGCTTTGCATACAAGTACGCCCTGACATTTTTCCTGAGTAACATACCATTTCAATTTACTAGAAAATCTGAATTTGGCATTGGTTAATGGATTGCTATAAATCAACCTATCAATTTCCGTCTGCATGGGGACAATGGGGCAAATCTCATCATCTATCCCTGGGGTGTAGATACTGATTTGGCTACCATCTGTGTTACCTGATCTCTGCGCTGGCAGTGTCGATATTCAATCGGCAGGAAAGTAATTTCTTCATTTTCAGGGCTCCTTTTTCAATTTAAGTGCGTGTTTTTACTATCCAATACATTCCAACTATCGCAGCAGTTTACAACAGAACCAGCCAGGCAGTCGCCTGGCTGGAAGGTGGCGGGCAATCTGTTGTTGTCCGTAGCCCTGGGACGCTGTGGACAAGGCGCAGGTAGGCAGCAAATTCGTTCTTTGGTGGTACGGTCAGAAATGCGTGTTTTGGAACGACATGGCAAGGAAAACGCCAATATGGAAGAAAAACTGGACGAAAAGCGCAAAATCAGTCAGCTTTCCTGATTACAGCATTGAGCCTTTGAAGTTCAGCAAGCGCTGATTTTTCTAAAAAATCGAATGAAAACAGCTCAAAGCCCCGGAAAGTCAAGATTTCCCGGGGCTTTTTTGTAAATCGCTTTGATACGGTTTGCTTGATTTTGACCGGATGAGACGTGTTTTGACCCGGTTTTTTGAGTTAAAGATGGGGCAACCGGCCTTTTCTGACCCCATTTGAGTTAAAAAATGGGGCAACTTTTCCCCGTCTTGGCGGCTCAAAAAATGGAGTTTAGAATTGCCTTTGTATGCTGCCCATGTCTCAAAACGATGGTACAGATTCTTTTGAAAACCCGGTAGACCAGATGTTCAAGGAACTGAAGAAAAAGAACCCGAACCACTTTGCGGTACGGCAGTATGCCAAGTTCAAACTATCCGCAGGTGATATAAAGTGTAGATAAGATTTTAGTACATACCGAAAAAGTCCCGAAAAACAGGGCAAATCCGGTATTCAGAAAAACCTTATCTACTTTTTTATGGAAGGAGGAGCGCCTAATGGGAAAGAAACGGCGGCAGACCATAACTGCACTGTACGAGAGGCTCAGTCATGACGATGACCTGCTAGGCGAGTAATTCAATATCGAATCAAAAACGTTATCTCACCAGCTACGCAGAGCAGCATGGCTACACGAACCTCGTCCATTGTGCCGATATGTAGACCGAGAAATTGATACGAAGATATTATCTCTTTGCCTTTGATTAAGTCCACTGTAATCTTCTCTAAATGGACATATGGACTTAATAAAAAGAGCGGCTGATTAAAGCCGCTCCTTTTTTAACGTATTACCTATTTACTTAACTTATACAATTTATTCTTTCTCATACATGGGCTGCCATGCTGCAAATCCTGCAAGGGCTTCGTCTGTACGATTGTAATAACGGACATCCTTATTTAGCTTTGCAATTTCCACCATATCATCGTCCGACAGCTTAAAATCGAGAATATCAAGATTATCACGAATGTGATCCACATTCTTACTTCCCGGAATCACCGCAAAGCCCATCTGTGTATGCCAACGAAGAATAATTTGTGCTGGGGATTTGCCATATTTCTTTCCAAGTTCCGCAAACACAGGCTCCGCAATCAGCGATTTGTCTCCGTGTCCCAGCGGATACCACGACATCAGCTTGATTCCGTTTTTATCAAGATTTTTGCGAAGCTCATTCTGTGTAAAATACGGATGTGCTTCTACCTGGATAAATTGGGGGACAATTTCCCATTTTGTCTCAAGCTCTTCAAGATATTTCCCCTCAAAATTAGAAATGCCGATTGCCTTTGCTTTGCCGTCCCGATATGCTTTTTCAAGCTGTCTGTACCCTGCAAGCCAGTTTCCTGCGGGTTGGTGGATATACAGCAGATCTACATAATCTACGCCAAGCCGCTCCAATGTTTCATTCACAGCGTTCTCATTTTCATATTCGGTTGCCCAGAGCTTTGTGGAAAGAAAAATCTTTTCTCTTGGAACACCGCTTTCCTTGATACCACGTCCGACAGCTCTCTCGTTGACATAGGCATTTGCAGTATCAACGCATTCATACCCCATTTTAAGGGCTTCTCTTACGCTGCGTTCAGCGTCAGCCGGAGCAATCGTATAAGTTCCGATACCAATTACCGGGCATTTGCCACCATTGTTCATTGTTACATATTCCATTTGAAATAACCTCCTTTAATTCATTGTTTATACGGCTTTAAAGCTTCGTTCATCACTGTGTCACAAAGCATATCTGTTTTTTCCGAACCTGTCACTTCGCCGTCTGACATGCACCACGCTATCATTAATCCGTAAAGCTCTGCGTTAAAAAGAAGCGCAAGGTCATCAATCGGCAGATTATCAGCTAATTCTCCGCGCTTTACCCCTTCCGCTAAAATAGACTGCATGGCACGATAATCGTATTGGTACTTAGTCGTTTCCTCGCCATTCAGCAGCATATTGGTGGGCGACAGGTTGTTTCTTGTCCACTGTCTGCATATCTCAATTCCGGTATCTTCAATTCCTTTCAGAAAACCTTTGCAGTAGTAGCGAAGCCGCTCAAGAATGTCCTTATCTGTCATTCCGTTCGCAATTTCCGCCAATCGGTAAAAATCCGTTTGGTTCAGCTCCTCAACAACATCCTCTTTCCGTTTGAAATACGTGTAGAAGGAACCCGTGGAAACGCCTGCTTCCTTTGCAATTTCGTCTATGGAAATGTTTTCAAACCCTTTTTCAGAAATCAAAATCTTGGCGGCTTTCATGATTTTCTGTTTGGTTTCCATAGCACGAGCTTGCCGTGTTGTCTTCTTTTTTTCCAATCCATCACCTCATTTCTCTGAGATGCTTTGATTATAGCACAGAGTTAAACGTGGTTCAATGAATCTCGTTCAGTTTCTTCGTAAAATTTTCGTGAACATAATTCATGCAAAAAATTTGCAATTAAATTTCGCCTGGTCATACACGTAATGTTTTATGCCCCTTCCTGCATCTCCTGGATGGTATACAGCACCCGTGCCGACTTCCCCTCTTCCAGCGTTACATTGCGCTTGGAATCCCAGGCGGCGCTGTATTGATGGAATGGAATTTATTTCAAGGTATCCGACCAGGAGCGGCAGCTCATCGAGCAGCGGATGGCGGAAGTGGGCGTCTCCAACATGAGCGCCTTTATCCGCAAGATGCGCTTGAATGGGCTAATCGTCCGGCTGGACATCCCGCAAATTCCGGATTGCAGCCGGTATCTGAAATCAGCGTCAAACAACCTGAACCAGATCGCCAGGCGGCTCAATTCCGGCGGCGGGTATTATCCGCAGGACTTGCTTGATGTTCGGGAGAGCCTGGACAACTGCACAGAACTGTTCGGGCAGGTTCTGGCGAGCCTGGCAAAAATCGCATGAGAAAAAGTAGGCCTGTTCATTTTGGACAGGCCTACACCTCAAAACACAACAGAATTATTTCCTCTCCCATGAGGCCATCTATGGCGGAGGCTCCCTCAGAGCCTCCGCCTTTTTGAAGGGAGGCCAACTATGGCAACAACGTTTTTGAAGCCGCTCCATGCCGGGAAAGGGCGCAGCATCGCCCATGCGTTGGAGCAATCAACAGACTATGTGAAGAATCCGGACAAGACCGATGGCGGCGAGTGGATCAGTGCCTATCAGTGTAATCCTGCTATCGTGGATGCGGAATTCCTGTTTTCAAAGCGACAATACGCTGCCCGCACCGGAAAAACGCATAAGGATAACGATGTGATCGCCTACCACATGAGGCAGTCCTTCAAGCCGGGGGAGATCACGCCGGAAAAGGCCAACAGGATCGGCTATGACCTGGCGATGTCGCTGACGAAGGGCAACCATGCCTTTATTGTCTGCACCCATGTAGATAAGCACCACATTCATTCCCACATCATTTTCAACTCCACCAGCTTGGACTGCACCCGAAAGTTTCGGAACTTCTGGGGTTCCAGCTTTGCCATTCGCAGAATCTCCGACATCCTGTGTCTGGAAAATGGCCTGTCCGTCATCGAGGATCCGAAGCCCAGCCGGGGCAGCTACGGCTCCTGGCTGGGCGAGAACAAGCCTCTGACCAACCGGCAAAAGCTGGAGCAGATGATAGACATCGCTCTCACTCCCGATTGCAAAAGCTATGAGGACTTCCTGACGGCGATGCGGGCGGCGAGGGTCGAGGTCAAGACCGGCAAGCACCTGGCCTTCAAAATCCCGGATGGGAAACGGTTCATTTGATGCGATTCTCTTTCCGAAGATTATACCGAGAATGCCATATGGGAACGGCTGGAGGGCAAGCGAACGGTAAAACAGCGGCAGGCGCAGAAGATACTCCCCGCAAAGGAGGATACAAGCCCCCGTTCCTTGATCGACATTCAATCAAAGCTGGCGAAGGCCAACTCCCCCGGCTTTGAGCGGTGGGCAAAGACCTACAATCTGAAAGAGATCGCACAGACTGTCCTCTGGATGAAGGAACACGGCATTAGCGATGTGGAGAATCTCGCTGTAGAATGCAATGCTGCAGTCGAACGCTATCACGAGCTAGCTGACAGAACAAAGGTCAACGAAGTAAGGATGAAGGAGATTGCCGAGCTGCAACGACAGATCGGCACCTAAGGCAAGACACGGGAGGTCTATCTGCAATACAAGAAGCTGCCGCAGAAAAAACAGGCGGCGTTTTACGAAGCCCATCGGAGCGACATCATGCTGCATGAGGCGGCAAAGCGCTTTTTTGATTCTCTGGGGTTGGAGAAGCTGCCCTCTATCAAGGCGCTAAAGCAGGAGTACGCTGCTCTGTCTGCGGAGAACAAGCGGCTATATCCCGACCAGAAGACGGCTCGAAAAGAAATGGTCGACCTGCTCACTGTGAAAAGCAATGTGGAGCGATTCCTGGAGATCAAGATCGAACAGCCTGACAGAAAGGAACAGCAGCAGGAAGGAAGCCGGTGATAACCGGCATGACCCATTCCGGGGCCTACGGCGTTTGTCGTAGACCCCGGTTTTTTTCGTTCAGTGTTCAGCGGCGACTGAAAAACTGGACACACATCGGGAGACAGAGTGTGAAAATCTCACGCCTATCTCCCGACAGCAGACGCCGCAGGCGGCTTATGACGATTCTCCGGGAAAGCGTGGAAATGCTTTTCCGGAGAATCTAATGAGACGGGGATTTTGAGGATAGCATCCTCAAAATCAGGCTCGGAACGAGCCGTATTTTCAACAAAGAGCGCCGCTTTTTGTTGAAAATAATATCAAACCCCGACCCAAACGGGCCGGGGTTCGCAGGGGCTTGTGGGCAGCAGGCCACCAACAAGCGGCGGAGGTATATACCGAGGCATTGCTTGCTACAACTCCCCCACCCTCCCGTCCGTCAGATGATAGACCGTATTCGCACAGGCCGCCGTCTGGGGGTCGTGGGTGATGAGGACGATGCCCCGGCCCTTCTCGTGTTCCTCCTGGAGCAGGGACATGATACTGTCCCGATTCCGCCCGTCCAGGTTGCCCGTCGGCTCGTCCGCCAAAATCAGGCAGGGGTCTAATATCAGCGCCCGCGCCACGGCCACCCGCTGCTTTTCTCCGCCAGAGAGGGTGGCCACGTTCTGCTCCAGCAGATGACCGATGCCCAGCCGCTCCGACAGCTCGTCCAGGCTCTGCCACCTGCCCCTGCGCCGGGCATAGATGGTGGGCAGCAGGATATTCTCCCGGCAGGACAGGGTGGGAATCAGGTTATAGCTCTGAAAAATAAAACCGATGTTCTCCAGCCGCAGGCGGGCGTAATCCGTGTGTCGCTGGATGCGCTGCCCGTTGAAATAATAGCTTCCTCCGTCGTAGTCCTCCACCAGCCCCAGAATGTTCAGCAGGGTAGACTTGCCGCACCCGGAGGCCCCCAGGATGGTGACATAGCTCTCGTTGGTGATGTGGAGGTTCACATCCGTCAGCACCGGCCGGAGATAGCCCTTGCTCAAATGCTCCAGCTTCAGGTCAAGCTCGTTCATCTCACCCGGCCTCCAATACGGCCCTGTAGCCGGAGTCGAACCAGTCGCCCTCCTCCACGCCGGAAATGCGTACCATGCCGTCACAGTTTCCGCCGACCTGCACCTGGATCTCCTCGATGAAGGCGCCGTTCTCCGTCACCCTCCGGGCATACCAGGGCTGGTCGTCACCCGCCGTCTTTTGGTAGACGCACTGTTCCGACAGAACCAGCGTTTGGGGATAGGTCACGCCGGTATAGAGGGCAAAATCTGTCAGCACCTGCCCGTACTGGTAGCCCGTCCCGTCATCCAGGGAGAAGTGCACTGTGGTGGTGTCATCTTCGTTCCGGGTCAGGGAGACATACTCCAACGTGAGCGCCGTCCCGTCTGACAGGGACAGGTCGTCATATTTCTGTACCGCCTCCAACTGCTCCTGGGTGACGTCGCACTCCAGCACCAGCGGCTCCAGCAGTCTGACCCGGATGTACTGGTTTTTCGTGCTGCCGCTGTAAACGTTGATGTCCAGAATGATGCCGGTGAGGGTGGAGGTGATGTCTTTGCCGTTATAGGTGCCCAGCACGTCCCCCACGGCGATCTGGTCGCCCACCGCCACGTTCCAGCGGAGCAGCTCTGTCTTGGGAATGCTCAGCTCCATGTCCGCCCAGGTGTCGGAGACAAAGACGCCGGAGAGGGTAATGCTCTCACGGATGTCCATCCGCTCCGCCTGCACGGGACTGCCATAGGAGGTCTGCCGGAGAGTGGGAATCTCCGCCGCCTCATACTGGGCCATCTCCGCCTCGGAGATTTGGAAGATCAGACCGACGGGCAGACAGAGCAGCGCCACGATCAGCAGCCAGAAGCAGACGGAACCGATTTTTTTCAGCGCTACCATTGCTTTCCTCCTATTCTGCTTTCAGATATGCCACGATCTCCACCCGGGTGGATTTCCAGGCGAAAATCAAACTGAATACGGCGATCAGAGTCAGGGCGCAGGCGGCGAACATCCCAATGGAATAGGGGCTGAGATAGAGAACGCACTCGTTGTAATAGCCGTACTCGTTGGGATATAGCTCATAAACGTATTTGTAAACAATGGCCCCGTCCGTCACCAGGCCCACCGCTACCAGGGTGCTGCCCAGCATGACCAGAACGCTCTCATACAGGAACTGCCGGATAATCGACCAGGCGGAGGCTCCAATGGCCCGCTTCACGCCAATCTCGAATTTCCGGTCGTTCAGGGCGTTGTTGAAGCTGGAATAGAGATTGATGCCCAGCATGAGGAGGATCGCCACTGTCAGCAGCGCCTTGGTCTGCATCTGGGTCTGGAGGGCCTGCCGGGCCTCGTTCTGCGCCTCCACTGCGCTGAAGGCGCTGTCACCGAAATACTGCTCCGCCAGCTGGGATACCTCCTCCGCATGAGCGGTGTAGAGGTACAGGCTGTCGTGCCAGTAGCCTCTGGCATAATTTCCTGGCGAGCAGTCCAGCTGGGACAGGAGCATGGTGGGCCAGCCCGATTGGTCGGCGTCTCCGGTAGCCAGATAAGCGTCCAGATAGTCGGAAAAGTCTGCCGTTCCGTCGTTGCGGCGGAGCAGGGCCACGATTCTGACCGTCAGGGAGAAGGTTCCGCCGTCGTCGTTCTCTCCGGAGAATGTCCACTCCGGTTCGTCCAGCTTGTCCAGCCCCAGGGCGTAGAAAAAATCCTCCTCCATGGCCGCTTCTCCCTGGCCGATGGTGATGAGCTCATGCTCCTCTCCGTCCAGCCAGAGAATGTCCCAGCCGGAGCCCTCCCCGGTGCTGGAAAAGAACTGCGTCCCCATCTCCGGGGGGACTGCGATGACGCTGATGGGCGGGATGTACACCTGTTGGCCGTCCTCTGTCACATAGGAGTCTGCGCTGTCCAGCTCAACCGTGGTGTAAAAAATGCGCTCTGTTGAGCAGCTTCCAAGCGCCTCCGCCTTGCTGATGAGCTGCTCCTCCAGCTGGGTACTGGCCGCCGTGGTGGTGTGATGGCTGACCCCCACCAGCTCCTCATTCATGGCAAAGATGTACTTATATTTGTTGTAGGAGGCTGTATCCATATAGAACAGATACCCCAGCAGCAGAGCGAAGGACAGCACGATGGTGACGGACAACAGCAGATAGCTTCGCCTGTTGCGCCGGAGCATGGTAAAGGCGTGGAGCAGTTTGCTTTTGCGTGGGCGCATGGCTGGTTACCTCCTTCTCCATGCCCTACTGGGTGAGATTGTAATAGCAATCGTACATGGAAAGCACGTCTACTCCGTCCAGGTATGCGGCCAGCAGGTTTTGGTAGTCGTACATCCAGTACAGGGAGTTGGTGCAATAGTCATAATAGGTTTCCCCCTGGCACTCATACTCCAGCATGGTGACCATCATACCGTCCTGAATGAGCTGGGCGAAGGTGGGATTGTACAGAGTGGGATAGATAGCGATTTCATAGCCCGCATCCACATAGACCGGGGATTTCCCGTCCCAAATCATATCGGTCACGTCGTTTTCATCCTCCAAATTGGTCAGCACCAGCCGGAGGGCGGTGATCTCCGTGCCGTTTTCATACCCTTCCAGAAGAAAACAGCCCGTCAGCTTGATATCCATCTCGGTATACAGCGTCTCAAACAACGGGGTATCCAGCTCTATCTCCTTCGTGAGAGTTCGCCGCACCAGAAGCTGATGCCCGCTCGTGGAATAGCCCAGCGCGTCAAAGTCCCTCGGCCAGCGGTCTGTCAACTCCGGGCTGGTGTCGGAGAGCCGCAGCTCCCCCAGGTCTATCGTCTCCATCACGCCGGGCCAGGAGAAGGTGGCGGCGGTGACTGTCTCGTCATAAAAAACGAGGGCCTGGTCATACAACTCGTTTTGCCCCACATAGACCTGCACCTCATAGACGTGATAGGGCCAGTCCAGCGCCCCGGCCTCTTTTCTTTCCGCATACGCTTCGTCATAGGCGTGAAGGCAGGCAAGCAGCTGTTCACTCTGCTCTGACTCATCCTTTTCTTCGTCCCAGTTCTCCGCCACATAGTCCCAATCCATATCCTGATAGCAGAGGTACAGGTTGCCGTTCATGGCGTACTGCTCCAGGGTCAGGTCGGCCTCGCTGATCTGCACAAGCATATCAGTCTGGCAGGCAAGATCCACCTGGATAGCATCCATGTCGATTTCGTCCACCGAGAGGGTGAGAAAGGTGAGAGGCTCGTTGACCTCCGGGCACATCTGGGTGTCGTATTGGGCGGCACAGATGTAGTAGTCCCGGACGGGAACGTGGATGTTTTCCAGCGTCTCCGTTTTGGCCCCAGCGGAGTCCTTCGGTTCCGCTGTCTCTGCCGGTTCGTCTGTCGCATCGGGAGCCATTTCCTCCGAGGCTGCATTTGTGGGCGTGTCCGTGGTGGCCTCACTGTCCCCGGCGGTCGTGCCTGTCCCGCAGGCGGCCAGCAGCAAAAGCAGAACAGTTAGCAGAATCAAATACAGCGCTTTCTTCATGGCTTGCTCCCCCTTTCCGTTGTCCGGCAACGCTCACCAGTAGATGTTATCCCACTGGATGGAGTCGAACATATTCTGAAGCTCCTCCACCGTCAATGCGCCCTCGATGATGGTCTCCATATAGTCGTCCACGCAAATGCCCGTCATGCTGTCCCCGTCGGGAATCAGGTAAACGGTCTTTCCGTTGCTGTCGTACTGCGCTATGTCGGAGCCGTCCCAGTCGGCGGTAAACAGGGAGATATACTGACTGTTGGAATACACGGTCATACGGATGGAAAACTCCACCCCGTCCGGCAGCGCATAAAAGAGCTTTTCCGAGTAGAAAATGTCATATTCCATGGTCGCGGAATCCACCCGCTCTGTGCCCTCCGGCATCCAAGTGGGGAGCAGGTCGACGAAAGCTCCTGCCCGATGATGCTCCAGCGTTTTCCGCGCCCTGACCCAATCCGGGTTTGCAGCGTCCTCACACGCAAAGGAGAAGGTGTCGCCCGACCACTGGGCGGTGACCAAGTCATCCGTCCACGGCTCTCCGGACAGGGATTCCAGCCACTGTGACACCGCTTCTGTCACGTTGTATCCGAACGCAGAGGCGGTAATTGTCCCCGTGACCAACAGGGCGACGGCAGCCGCCAGAACTGCAGCCGTCCGGAACAGCCGCCGGAGGGAGCGTCTGCGAGGATGTGATTCGTCGGTCTGCGCTGTATCGCCCATTTCGGCATCCTCCGGGTGGGGGCGGTACTGCTCGTTAAAGGTCTGCCAGGCTCCCTCCACGTCCACGGCGTCTGGCTCCCGCTGGGTGAGCAGTCCCATGATGTGCAGGATTTTCTCCGTGTCGGACAGCTCGTCCTCCGGCAGCAAGGAGTCCTGACGGAGCAGCTCCTTTAATTCTTCGGTTGTCATGGCGTCAAGCGCTGAAAAGTCCCTTCCGCCGGATGTGTTCGCCTTGGACATTTTGAAGCCCTCCTTTGCCCGGCCTTGCCGTTGAAATATCGATCGCTTTCTCCCAAATTCTGTTCCAGCCGCTTTTGCAGCCGCTTTCTGGCTCGCTGTACCCGCTTCTTACAGGCCTCCACCGAGATGCCCAGCTCCGCCGCCAGCTTCGCCATCGTACACTGGTCTAACGCCAGTCGTTTCAGCAGCAGATAATCCGGGTCATGCTGCAAGTTACTGTAGAGCAGGTCGGGGTCTGTCCCGCTCTGGTCTGGATTGTCCGCCCCGTCCTGTTGCGCCGTCAGAGCGGCCAGCAGCGCCGCCTCCCTGGCCCGGTCACGTCGTAGCTGTCGTATCACGTTTTTCAGGGTATTCACCAGCCAGCCCCTGGGGTTTGTGCTTTCGGTCAGCTCCCGCTGCCGTTTGCAGGCAACGCAGAAGGTCTCCTGCACCGCCTCCTCTGCCATGTCCCCATCTCCCAGTGCGCTGCGAGCGTAGGCGAGCAGCATGGGGAACATCTCGTGATAAAGGGCGGAGATCAGGTCGTCCTGGTGCTCTGTTCCGGCCATTGCTGTCGCCTCCCTCCTGTGGGTTCTCTCTTTCATTGATTATATGTCTTTTTTCGGGCGTTTGGGGACACCCTCCTGAAAAGTTTTTTGATAAATAGCACAACGGTCAGAGGAGCGTGTATACAGCTCCCTGACCGTTGTGTAGTGATTAAAAAACGGGAATTCTACAAAATCGTGTAAATTGCCCTTGACGAAACCCGTCTCAGAAGGGGATCGCCTATGTCCCCCAGTTTTCTGTGGAGGAAGAATTGAAAAACGGTTCCCTGCTTCAACTAAGGACGGAGCTGGATGATAAATCGTATCCGGGAGTCTGCGTGTTCCACAAAAACAGGTGGGTCAGTCCGCAGATGGAATTGGCATTTCGGATCTTGCAGGAGCAGATCGAGGTGGACTACAGTCAATATAGGGACAATGCAGATTGACTTGATATAAAATAGAATGCATAATAATAGGAAAGCCCAGGCGCGCAACAGTGAGCGCCTGGAAATGGCTGCTCTCCCCCCGACGTCCGGTGTTTTGCTCATGCGCCCTGTCCCCAAAGAAATTCCCCCTCGTCCGGCCCCAATGGGAGGAGGAGGCCGGAGAGGGGGATATGGGAGAAGAACGCTTATTTGAGGTGGGACGCTCTGCGTCCGTCAGGGGTTACGCCTGCTGCTTGGCCTTGCCGCGGCGGCGGATGGCCAGTACCAGCTTGACCACGCTGAACACGGTGAACGCGCCTACTGCCACATCAAGAGCATAGTCCCACCACGGGGTGACGGCGACGATTTTGGTGTCCTCGGTGAAGCCGTTCATGGCGTTGGAGTTGGCAACCGTGTACAGGATGCGGTGGCAAGCCTGCCGCATGGCCTGGGCCACGGTGGCGTCGTCCTGATAATAGTTGACCAGCTCTTCCGTCCACTGAGTAGCAGAGGAGTCCCAAGCGTCTGTACCGGCCAGTAGGCCATAGACTGCGTCGAAGGACTGCATCACAATGCCGTAGGAGGCGAACTGAGAGTTACCGGAGAAGTCGGTGAGGGAGAAGCCTTCCAGCCCCCATTCATTCCGGAGCACCTCGGTCTGGAGGCCGTAACAGGCGCCGGACCAGGTGACGCCAAAGCGGGCGAAGGAATTCATGACGCACTTGGCGCCGCCCTCAGTGATTGCCGTCTGGAAGGGCTTGAGATAGATCTCACGGATGGACTGCTCGTTGGCAAAGGTGGAGATGCAGCGGCAGCCGGTCTCGGAGTCGTTGAGGGCGAAGTGCTTGATGTAGACATACACGCCCTTGGTCTGGATGCCGGAGACCTCGGCGGCGGCGATCTTGCCGGCCAGGAAGCCGTCCTCGGAGTAATACTCGAAGTTGCGGCCGCAGTAGGCGTTGCGGTGGGTATTCATGGCGGGCCCGTACAGGCCGGATGCGCCCAGGTCCAAGACGTCAGCGCCCAGGCAGACGCCCACCTCATACATCAAATCCACGTTCCAGGTGGCCGCCATAATGTTCTCGTCGGAGTAGGCGGCGTGGCACTCGGAGACGCCGGTCAGGGACTTGGTGAAGCCCTGAGGACCATTGTCGTCGGTGGTGGCGGGCTTGGAGACAGAGACGGCCATGGCGGTATTGTGGTAGCCCTGGCCGATCATCTCGGCCATCTCCTCAAAGGTGAGCTGATCCAGCAACAGGTCCCAGTCCTCGTCGTCGTAGTCCTTGCCGATCATCATGCCAAGGGTCATGCTGTTGTCGGCCCCCATGGTGGGATACTCAGTGCCGTTGTCTGTGCTGACGTAGGACAGATAGGGATTCAGGCCGCCCTCCAGCATCTCCTCGCTGGCCTCCAGGCCGTCCATACCGGTGGGCCAGGTGCCCTGCCAGTCGGAGCGGGAGAGATAGGTCATCTCGTAGCCGTCGTAGTAGTTCAGGTCGGCGCTGTCGAACTGGTTGGTGATCTCATAGCCGGTGGTGGAGGAGACAGAATAGGTCTCGGCGTCCAGGGCGTCATTGGTGTAGGTGGAGACAAAGGCGGCGTCCCCGTCGGCGGTCATGCCGTCGGCAGCGGTGTAGCCCTTGGCGGCCAGAACGTTGTTGATGGCGGCGTGGGCGTCGGTGGCGGCGGTGAGGTAATAGTCCCCGGCATCCAGGATATAGGTCCTGGCGCTGGTGCTGTCATAGGCGGCCAGCTCCTCCCGGGGGATCTCGACGGTCACCGTCTCAGAGGTGCCCGGCTCCAGCAGCCCGGTCTTGGCGAAGCCGCACAGCTCCACGGAGGCCTTCTCGATGCTGTTCTGTACGTCATATTCGGTGTAGGGGGACTGGAAGTAAATCTCCACCACGTCCTTGCCTGCGGTGTCGCCGGTGTTGGTGACGGTGACGTTGACGGTGAAGGTGTCGGAGGCGGCGTCAAAGCTGACGGCGAAATCCGACCACGTAAAGTCGGTGTAACTCAGGCCGTAGCCAAAGGGATAGGCCACCTCGCTGGTGTAGTCATAGTCTCCGGCGTTGCCGGTGCCTATGACCACATCCTCATATCGGGTCTCATAATACCGATAGCCGATATAGATGCCCCCCTGATAGGTGATGTACTTCATATTGCCGTCCAGTCTTCCGCTGTTGGCAGAGTACCATCATCCGCTTTATGGTCGACGCCGTTGTCCTCGCCTATTTCCGCATGGAAAACAGACCGGAGCAAAAATATTATGTCAACGAAAAATTCTGCCAGGAAATGTTCGCCTTCTGGTATGAACACCGGGATTATCTGCGCATTCTGGTGCGCTCGGAATGTCTGGGCCTGTTCACTGAGGACTTTACGCAAACCGTCATAGACAATCAGTTAGGTCCTAACATAACTCACTGGTCGAAGCAGGAACAGTTGCCCGTCACTGTCTTCACCGTCTCAGGCTTTATCAGCCTGCTGGTCTACTGGGTACGCACCGAATTTCGGGAGACCCCGGAGGAGATGGGGAATTTGTTCTATCGGATGCTGACCCAGCCCATGTATCTGTGAAAAACACGGGAATTTCACGGAAAATTTTCTCTTTTCCGGGACTCTCCCCTTGCAATCCGGGCAGACTGGATTATAATGATAACCAAACCAATGTTCTGCGCCTGACGCTGTCCTTCGCCAATGGCGGGGACGGTCTTTTGCGGCGCAAATTTCAGAAATGAGGCATGAATCATGACGACTATCGACATTATTTCCGGCTTCCTGGGTGCGGGCAAGACCACCCTCATCAAGAAGCTCATCAAAGACTCCTTCCAGGGCCAGAAGGTGGTGCTCATCGAGAATGAGTTCGGCGAGATCGGCATCGACGGCGGCTTTATGAAGGACGCCGGTATCCAGGTCACGGAGATGAACTCCGGCTGCATCTGCTGCTCTCTGGTGGGCGACTTCGGCGTGGCCCTGCGCCAGGTGCTGGAGACCTACGCCCCCGACCGCATCATTATCGAGCCCTCCGGCGTGGGCAAGCTCTCCGACGTGGCCAAGGCCGTGGGCCGGGTGGCGGAGGACACCGACCTGACCCTGGGCTGCGCCATCACCGTGGTCAACGCCAAAAAGTGCAAGATGTATATGAAGAACTTCGGCGAGTTCTTTGACGACCAGGTGCAGCACGCCGGGACCATCATCCTCAGCCGCACCGGCGACATGAAGGAGGACAAGCTGGAGGAGGCGGTGAGCCTGCTCCGGGCCAAGAACCAGGCCGCGGTCATCATCACCACCCCCTGGGAGCAGATCACCGGCGACCAGATCCTCAACGCCATGAAGGCCCACTCCCTGGCCGATGAGCTGATGGCCCAGGCCAGGGCCGCCGCCGCTGCCGGTGAGGACGAGGATGACGACGAGGACGAGTGCTGCCATCACCACCATCACCACCACGACGGCGACGAGGACGAGGAGCACGAGCACCACCATCATCACGACCACGA
>JAJQFJ010000088.1:0-5290 GCA_021201185.1 Clostridiales bacterium | reverse complement strand
GAGCACGAGCACCACCATCATCACGACCACGATGAGGACGACGAGCACGAACACCATCATCATCATCATCATCACCACGACGCCGACGAGGTGTTCACCTCCTGGGGTCTGGAGACGGCGCGGAAGTTCACCCAGGCGGAGATCCAGACCGCTCTGGACGCCCTGGACACCGGGGCCTACGGTCAGGTGCTCCGGGCCAAGGGCTTTGTGGCCGGGGTCGATGGGGCCTGGATTCACTTCGACTATGTCCCCGGCGAGGTGGACGTGCGCACCGGCCCGGCGGATGTCACCGGACGCCTCTGCGTCATCGGCAGCGAGCTGAAGGAGCCGGAGCTGAAGGCCCTGTTCCGTCTGTGATCAAAGGAGAGACTGCACTATGGCAATTCAGCAGCAGCCCATCCCGGTCTATCTGATCTGCGGCTTTCTGGATGCGGGTAAGACCAACTTCATCGCCCCCATGCTGTCCAATGAGGAGTTCACCCAGGACGAGCGCACCCTCCTGCTCATCACCGAGGAGGGGGAGGAGGAGTACGACCCCCAGGCGCTGACCTATTATAATGTGACCTGCCACGTCATCGAGGACAAGGCGGACTTCAACCGGCAGAACCTGTTTCAGCTGCAAAAGAAGGTCCGTCCCACCCAGATCGTCATCGAGTACAACGGGATGTGGCTGCTCCAGGATCTGGAGGAGGCCTTCCCGCCCCAGTGGGCGCTGTACCAGATTGTCACGCTGGTAGAGGCCCCCACCTTCGACAGCTACGCCAAGAATATGGCCAGCCTGATGATGGAAAAGCTGCGCAATGCAGATATGCTCATCTTCAACCGGGTCACGGACCAGCTGGCGGACCAGCTCCGGCAGCGGAACCTGAAAATGGTCAACCGCCGGGCGGAGATGTATCTGGAGTACGCCGACGGCGACCGGGTGGAGGACTACGACAACGGCCTGTGTCCCTTCGACCTGTCCAAGCCGGTGCTAGAGCTCAGCGACGACGAGTTCGGCTTCTGGTACACCGACTGCATGGACAATATGGAGCGGTATCAGGGCAAAAAGGTCAAATTCCGGGGCATGGTGGCCAAGTCCCCCAAGTTCCCCCGGGGCACCTTCGCGGCGGGCCGGTTCGCCATGGTCTGCTGCGCCCAGGACACCACCTTTTTGGGGATGCTGTGCAGCGGCCCGGAGGTGAAAAGCCTGAAAAACCGGGAGTGGGTGGAGATCACCGGCCAGGTGGAGCTCCAGCGGCTCCCCATCTTCCAGGGGGAGGAGGGCCCTGTGGTCCACACCCTGGAGGTCAAGCCCACCCAGCCGCCTCAGGAGGAGCTGGTCTACTTCTGAGAGGCCGTACTTCGTGAAAAGATTGACAAGCCCCCTGTCCCTGTGCTATAGTATGGGGCGGGAAAGGCAAAGCACTTTTCGCAAAAGAAATGACCATCGTATCTGATTCCCCGTTGGAAAGGCGGTGACAAGGATGAAAAAAGGGAAGATCTCCAACGCAGTCATCCGGAGACTGCCCCGCTACTGCCGCAATCTCGCCGCTCTGCGCCGGGAGGGCGTGCAGCGCATTTCCTCCTCGGCACTGGGCCAGAACATGGGCCTCACCGCCTCCCAGATCCGGCAGGATCTGAGCTGCTTCGGCGAATTCGGACAGCAGGGCTACGGCTACAACGTGGAGAGCCTGTATCAGGAGCTATATGAGATTTTATACCTCCATCAGAAGAAGGAGGCCGTCCTCATCGGGGCCGGCAACCTGGGCCGGGCGCTGATGCAGAATTTCAATTTTCTGGACAGCGGCTTCCATCTGGCCGCCGCCTTCGACACCGACCCGGAGCGGATCGGGACCCAGGTCAACGGCGTGCCGGTGCTGGACGCCGCCGGGCTGACAGACTATCTGGAGGAGCACCCCGCCTCGGTGGCGGTGCTCACCCTCCCTGCCCGGTACGCCCAGGGGACCGCAGAGCGGCTCATGGAGCAGGGCATCCGGGGCATCTGGAACTTTACCAACTACGACCTGGATGTGCCGGAGGCCCACGCCGACGTGGTGGTGGAGAGCCTCCACTTCTCCGACTCCCTCCGGGTGCTGAGCTATCTCATCGACAGCCCCGGCGGAGCCGATTAAATCCCGGCCCTCCGTCATGCGCTGGGCAAAAAACAGACAAAATCAGGACGCCAGGGAACCCCCTGGCGTCCATTGAGCCTGTCGTGAAACGACAGGCTCTCGAACCAAATGCGAGCATTTGGTTCGAAATGCGGCTCCTCTCCGCACTCGCTTCGCTCGCACAGTCGTCGCCTCCCTGTGTCTTTTTGCCGGTACACGCCCGGCTAAAAAGACGTATTTCACTTTATTTTGTTGCTTTCGCAACAAAACTCCTGCGGAGGGCTTCCTAAACTTTTTGCTTGGTTTTCTTTTCGTAGACAGGCTTTTTTGACAGACTGTCAGGACGCCAGGGAACCCCTGGCGTCCATTTTTTGCTCTGTAATATGTCCCGTCACTCCAGCTTGCGCCGCAGATGCTCTACTGCCCGGCGCTCGATGCGGGAGATCTGCACCTGGCTCACCCCGATGACCCGGGCGGTCCGCTCCTGGGTGAAGCCCCGGAAATAGCGCAGGAGGATGACCCGCCGCTCCCGGTCCTCCAGCTGGGCCACCGCCTGGCGCAGGGCGATGCTCTCCACGATCTCTCCCTCCATGCCCTCGTCCCCCAGCACCGACTCCAGGGTCAGGCCCTCCGCCGTCTCGCTCTGGAGGGAGGCCACCGGCCCCGCCGCCGTCTCCGCCGCGGCGATCTCCTCCGGGGTCAGCCCCGTCTCCGCCGCCAGCTCGGACAGGACCGGCTCCCGGCCCAGCCGGGCGGACAGCTGCTCCCGGGCGTTGCGGATGTGCTGGGCCTGTTCCTTCAGGCCCCGGCTCACCTTCACCGTTCCGTCATCCCGGAGGAACCGGCGGATCTCCCCGGCGATCTTTGGGACAGCATAGGTGGAAAACTGGGTGCCGTAGGCCGGGTCGTAGCCGTCCACCGCCTTGAGAAAGCCGATACACCCCAGCTGGAACAGGTCCTCCGTCTCCACCCCCCGGTTGGCGTACCGCTGGACGATGCTCCAGATCAGCCGGTCGTTCTCGGTGAGCAAAGCCTCCCGGGCAGACGGGTCCCCCTGGCGGGCGGCCTCCAGCAGCTCGCCCCTGCGGAGGGTCACGGTCTGCCGCCGGTGCGGATGGAGATGCGCTTGCGCATGGTGACCGTCGTCCCCCGTCCCGGCCGGGAGCGGACCTTCACTGTGTCCATAAAGCTCTCCATAATGGTAAAGCCCATGCCGCTGCGCTCCTCCCCGCCGGTGGTGAACATGGGCTCCCGGGCCTTCTGGATGTCCGGGATGCCCACACCCCAGTCCTGGACGGTGATCTCCAGCACATGCTCCGGGAAGGTGCGCAAACGCAGGGAGATGCGCCCCAGCTCGGTGGGGTAGCCGTGGACGATGGCGTTGGTCACCGCCTCGGAGACCGCCGTCTTGATGTCCCCCAGCTCCTCCAGGGTGGGGTCCAGCTGGGCGGCAAAGCAGGCGGCGGCGGAGCGGGCAAAGCCCTCGTTGGCACTGCGGCTGAGAAATTCGATCTTTGCGGTGTTTTCCGGTTTCATATGTAAGCTCCTCCCTTGAGGCGTGATTATTCCATCTCCACCCGGCGGTGGATGCCTGCGATCTTCAGGATACGGGCGGCCTGGGGCGGCACGTGGGTCAGCTTCAGACTGCCGCCGATCTCCCCCATCCGGCGGCTGGCCCGGAGAATGAGGGCGATGCCGGAGGAGTCCATAAAGGTCACGCCGGAGAAGTCCAGCTCCAGCTCCCCGGGGAGCCGGGCGTCGATCTCCGCCTCCAGCTCATGGGCCAGGCTCCTGGCCCGGTGATGGTCGATCTCTCCGGTGAGCTTCCAGCAGCTCCTCCCGCCCTCGGTGCGGCAGATGATGGACACGGTACATTCCCCCTGTACGTACAAAAATGGCCCTGTACCCGGTTTTGTTCGGGTACAGGGCCATTGTAGCCTGTTTGGTGTGCAGTTGCTGTCGAAGGGACGGCGGGGGCGGATTTTTTCTGTCAGTCAGACGAAATAGGGGTTGGGCTTAAAGAGAATGCGAATGGTGTCCACAAGCCATCCGATTCCAAAGAGGCCACATGTGAACAGGTAGAGAATCCCCATGCCGATTTTTCCCTCATAAAACTTGTGGGCGCCGAAGCCGCCCAGAAACAGGCACAGAAGGAGGGCGACCCATTTGTTTTTCATTCTGCCATAGGCTCCCAGGTCGGCGTTGTTGATGATGATCTGGGGCCGCTCCCGCCGCAGCGCCCTTACCTGGCGTCCGCAGGCGGTACAGACGACGGCGTCCGCCGGTATTTCAGCGCCGCAGTACCTGCAAAATACGGTTCTTCCGAATCCGGACTGATTCACGCAGCATCTCCCCCGTTTCTCTCTTTTCAGGCTTTCCCGTAAAACAGGGTCACAGCCCCATTCCGCTCAGGTTCAGGCCGCCGGTGACCTTTTCCATGCTGGCGGTGGCGTCCTCACTGGCCAGGCGCAGGGCCTCGTTGACTGCCAGAAGGATCAGGTCCTCCAGCATCCCCGGGTCCTCCGGGTCCATGACCTCGGGCTTGATGACCACCCGGGTCAGCTCCTTCTTGCCGGAGACGATGGCCTCCACCGCGCCGCCTCCGGCCTTGCCGGAGTAGGTCTTCTGCTCCAGGTCGGCCTGGGTCTTTTCCATGTCCGCCTGCATCTTCTGGGCCTGGCGGATCATATTCATGTTGATGCCGCCCATGTTGCCCATGCCCCGCATATTGCGGTTTCCGTATCCTTTTGCCATGTTGATTTCCTCTCCTTATCGTAACATTTGTGATATCTCAGTCGATTTCCGCCCCCATGGACTCACCGGTGCGGAGCAGCTCCTGAAAGAGGTCGGGCTTTGTCCCGCCGAGGGAAGCCTTGGCGGGGGAGGCCGTCCGCGCCGGGGGCGCGCCCCGCTTGGCCACCGCCTGGATGGGCCGTCCCGCCTTTTGGGAGGCCGCCTCTCCGATGGTGCGCAGCAGGTCCTGCTTGTTCACCGTCTGATAGACGAACTGGTCGGTGGCGTAGATCGCCAGGGTGTCGTTCTCCAGCCGGGCGGAGACGGTGCTGCTGTCCGTCAGAGGCATATAGGCCCAGGGCTTCAGCCGGGTGCGCAGAAGGGGGAGCAGACCGGCCCAGAAGCCGTCGTCGCTGCCGCCGCTCTGGCGGGGCGCAGGCTCCTTCGCCGGGGCGGGCCGGGCG
>JAJQFJ010000084.1 GCA_021201185.1 Clostridiales bacterium | reverse complement strand
TCGTGGACCAGCTTGCCCGCGTCCTCCTCCATGTGCAGCTCGTGGATGCGGATGATCTTCTCCTCCTGGCCCACCTGAATGGGCACCTTCCCGTTGCGGCCGATGGGGAGATAGAGCTGGGAGATCTGGTAGGCCTTGGGCAGGTCGGGGTAGAAATAGTTCTTCCGGTCGAATTTGCAGTACCGGGTAATCTCACAGTTGAGGGCCAGACAGGCCTTGGCGGCATATTCCAGCACACGCTTATTCATGACAGGCAGGGTGCCCGGCATACCGGTGCAGATGGGACAGCAGTGGGTGTTAGGCGCGCCCCCGAACTCGGTGGTGCAGGAGCAGAAGATCTTGGTCCGGGTAGCCAGCTCTACGTGAGTCTCCAGGCCGATGACGATTTCCCAATCCATTATCGAACGCCTCCTTGCTCTGCGGGGATAAGAGTGTGGTAGTTCGTGCTGAGCTGGAAGGCGTGGGCGGCGTTGAGCACCCTCTGCTCTCCCAGAGCGGGGCCCACCAGCTGAGCGCCCACCGGCATCCCGCTGTCGTCCAGTCCGCAGGGGAGGGAGATGCCGGGCAGCCCCGCCAGGTTGACCGAGACGGTGTAAATATCGGACAGGTACATTTGCAGAGGGTTGGACAGGCTCTCCCCCAGCCTGGGGGCGGTGGTGGGGGCCACGGGCATGAGCAGCAGGTCGCATTTCTCGAATACCCGGTCAAAGGCGTTCTTGATGACCGCCTTCACCTGGAGGGCCTTTTTGTAATAGGCGTCGTAGTAGCCGGTGGAGAGGACGAAGGTCCCCAGCAGGATGCGCCGCTTGACCTCCGCCCCGAAGCCCTCGGTGCGGGTCCTGTTGTAGAGGTCGGTCAGGTCCTCGTAGTTCTCCGCCCGCCAGCCGTACTTCACCCCGTCGAACCGGGACAGGTTGCTGCTGGCCTCGGCGGCGGCGATGATATAGTAGGTGGGCACCACGTACTCCATGATGGGCAGGCTGCACTCCTCCACTACGGCTCCCCGGTCCCGGAGGACCCGGGCGGCGGCGAGGACCCGTTCGGACACCTGGCTGTCCAGCCCCTCCCCGAAGCAGTCGGTGGGGACGCCGATGCGCATCCCCGTCAGGTCGCCGGAGAGGTTCTCCAGCAGCGTGCCGTGAGGGGCGTCCAGGCTGGTGCCGTCTCTGGGGTCTCTCCCCTGGATACCGTCCAGGATGGCGGCGCAGTCCTCCGCCGTCCGGGCCAGAGGGCCGATCTGATCCAGAGAGGAGGCGTAGGCGATGAGCCCGTACCGGGAGACGGTGCCGTAGGTGGGCTTCATACCGGTGACGCCGCAGTAGGAGGCAGGCTGACGGATGGAACCGCCGGTATCCGAGCCGATGGCGTACCAGCACTCCCGGGCGGCAATCGCCGCCGCCGCCCCGCCGGAGGAGCCGCCGGGCACCCGGCCCAGGTCCCATGGATTTTTCGTGGGGCCGTAGAAGGAGGTCTCGGTGGTGGAGCCCATGGCGAATTCGTCCATGTTCAGCTTGCCCAGCACCACGCCTCCCATGGCGTGAATTTTCTCTGTGAGGGTGGCATCATAGGGAGGCACGAAGTCCCCCAGTATTTTGGAGGCGCAGGAGGTCTTGACTCCCTTGGTGCAGATGTTGTCCTTGATGGCCAGGGGCACCCCTGCCAGAGGGCCGGTGAGCTCTCCGGCGGAGATTTTTTTCTGCACCGCCTCCGCCTCCTCCATGGCCCGGTCGTTGAGGACGGTGATGAAGGCGTTGTTCTCCCGGTTTTTGGCCTCGATGGCCGACAGAGCGGCCTGGGTGGCCTCGGGGACGGAGACCTCCCCGGCTTTGATGGCTCTGCCCAGCTCCAGGGCAGTCAGTTCCAGCAGGCTCATGTCTCGTTCCTCCTATTCCACCGTTCTGGGCACCAGATAGCTCTCCCCGTCCGGGGCGGGGGCGTTGGCCAGCAGCGCCTCCCGGGGGAAGGACGGCTCCACCACGTCCTCCCGGAGGACGTTTTTCACCGGGAAGGTGTGGCTCATAGGCTCGATATCGGTGGTGTCCAGCTGGTTCAAAATGTCCATATAGCCGATGATCTGCTCCAGTTCCCCGGTCATCCGGGTCTTTTCCTCCGGAGGCAGCTTCAGGCGGGAAAGAGCGGAGACGTAGTCCACCATCTCTTCGGTGATTTTCATGACAGTATTCCTCCTTTATGGCTTACGGCTCCAGTCGGCTCAAATCTCTGGGGAACAGGCAGGCATACCGGACGTTGTCCAGGCCGCACAGCTTCATGGTCAGCCGCTCCAGACCGATACCCAGGCCCCCGTGGGGGGGCATCCCGTGCTTGTGGATGGTCAGATAAGAGGTAAACTCCTCCGGGTGCATCCCCTTGGACAGCATCTTCTCTACCTGCATCTGATAGTCGTGGATGCGCTGGCCTCCGGTGGTGACCTCCATGCCCCGGAACAGCAGGTCGAAGGACAGGGTGTATTTGGGGTCCTCCGGGTCGTCCATGGCGTAGAAGGGCCGTTTTTTGGCGGGATAGTGGGTGACAAAGACGAAGTCCGCCCCGTATTCCTCCTGGAAGTAGCGGCCGATGTTGGCCTCCTCCTCCGGCTCCAGGTCGTAGGGGTCCCGGATGGGCCGGTGGTACTTGGCGGCGGCCAGCTCCTTGGCCTCCCGGAAGGTACAGATCGGGATGCGCTCCACGTTGGGCAGCTCAATCCCCAGCCGCTCCAGGTCGTCGGCGTACTCCCGCCGGAGCAGGTCCATGGCATACCGGAGATAGCCCGTCTCCACTTCAATGATGTCGTAGAAGGAGCGGATATACCCCATCTCGAAGTCCATGGAGGTGTATTCGTTCAGGTGCCGGGGGGTGGAGTGCTTCTCCGCCCGGAACACCGGGGCCACCTCGTACACCTTCTCATAAACCCCCACCATCATCTGCTTGTAAAACTGGGGGGACTGACCCAGAAACGCCTTGCGGTTGAAGTATTCCAGCCGGAAGATGTTGCTGCCCCCCTCCGCCCCGGCGTGGACGATCTTGGGGGTGTGTATCTCGGTAAAGCCCTCCCCGGAGAGGTATTCCCGGAAGGCCCGGCCCAGACCCTCCTGAATTTTGAACACGGAGCGCTTTCTCAGGTTGCGCAGCACCACCGGCCGCAGGGCCAGCTCGGTGTCCAGGTTCAGGTCCAGCTTCCACTTGTTCACCGGTACAGGCATGGGCTCCGCCGGGGAGGAGAGCACCTGAATGTCCTCCACCCGGATCTCCATTCCGCCCGGCGCCCGCCGCTCCCGGCAGAGGGTCCCGGAGACGATGACAGCAGACTCTTCGCTCACATTTGACAGATCGACCCCTGCGCCGCACACGCACTGGAGCACCCCGTCCCGCTTCCGCAGGGTCAGAAAGGTCAGCCCCTCCCCCATGGGTCGCTTGCTGTGCACCGCCCCGTGGACGGTGACGGTCTGCCCGTCGTATGCTCCCGTTTTCAGCTCTGACAGCTCCAGCCGTCCGGTCTCCGACGTTCCGGTCACAAATTTCATTTCCAGCTCCTCCTTCACGTCCGGAGCATAGAAAAACGCCCCGGACTGTCATTCAGTCCGGGACGGAAAAAACACTCTCTCCGTGGTACCACCCGAATTGCGCTGGCCCCGTTGTCAGCACCACTTTGAACTCCTTAACGCAGAGATACGGGAGACCCTCCTGGCCCTGTGGACCACTCGAATCCCCGGCTCCGGGGCGTTGCGCCGTTTCCCACTGTGGACAGGGCTTTCAGCCGGTGCCCCTGTTTCTCTGACACAGCTTGCGGAAGGACGGTCCCCTTCTCAGCCTTTATTGCGGTTATTATAGCGGCTCCGGGTAACATTGTCAAGGGGAATTTTACCGGCTAACGTGCTATCGTGTGAAAGCAACCTATACGAACAAAAACAGCCAGTCCGCAGACTGACTGTTTTCATTGTGTTGGCACTACCGATTTTCCCGGGCCGTCTCCAGCCAAGTATCGTAGGCGCAGATGAGCTTAACTGCCGTGTTCGGAATGGGAACGGGTGGACCCTCATCGCAATCAGCACCAACTTACTTTCTTTGAAAAGAAAGCACTGCTTCCTTTTCAACAAAAGCTATTATACTCAACCCGCTTCCGCTTGTCAAGTATTTTTAGGCTTCTCCACACAAATCGGCAAGAGCAATCAGCGAAAATAGACCGCTGAGTGCCGCAGACGCATTTGTGCGGTGATGCCTGAATGACCCGTACCGGATTTGAACCGATGTTAACGGCGTGAGAGGCCGCTGTCTTAACCACTTGACCAACGGGCCGGTTCAATACACCTTCAGGGACTCGAACCCTGGACACCCTGATTAAGAGTCAGGTGCTCTACCAACTGAGCTAAAGGTGCCTGCTTTCTTTGAAAAGAAAGTGTGCACAGCGCTACCCTTTCTTTCCAAATCCAGGGTCTTGCTGTACCCTCAAAACTGAACAATGAGATTTTCCTGTTT
>JAJQFJ010000054.1 GCA_021201185.1 Clostridiales bacterium | reverse complement strand
GACGGTCCTTGGGGATGCGGCAGTCCTCGAAGATCAGCTCGCAGGTGGAGGAGCCACGGATGCCCATCTTCTTCTCGTGCTTGCCCACGGAGAAGCCGGGGTCGGTGCGCTCCACGATGAAGGCGGAGATCTCCTTCTGCTTGCGGCCCCGCTTGTCCAGTACGGTGCCGGTGACGGCGATGATAATGAACAGGTTGGCATAGCCCGCGTTGGTGATGAAGATCTTGGAGCCGTTGAGCACCCACTCGCCGGTCTCCTCGTCCAGGACGGCGGTGGTCTGCTGGCCCTGGGCGTCGGTGCCCGCGCCGGGCTCGGTCAGGCCAAAAGCGCCCAGCCACTCGCCGGAGCACAGCTTGGGCAGATACTTGGCCTTCTGCTCGGGGGTGCCGTTTTCATAGATGGGGGCGGCGCAGAGGGAGGTGTGGGCGGACAGGATGACGCCGGTGGTGGCGCAGACCTTGCTCAGCTCCTCCACGGCCAGAACGTAGGTCAGCACGTCGCCGCCGGCTCCCCCAACGCTCTTGGGGAAGTAAATACCCATCATGCCCAGCTTGGCCATCTTCCGCACCGTCTCCACGGGGAAGCGCTCCTCCTCGTCCACCTCCTGGGCCAGAGGCTTGACCTCGTTCTGGGCGAAGTCACGGAACATCTTCTGTGCCAGCTGCTGCTCTCTGTTCAGCGTGAATTCCATAAAAGAGTCCTCCTAATATAATCTCCACAGTCCGAACCATGCAGCCGGTAACAGCTGCATGGTCGGTCGGAATGATATGATGCGTTTGTCTTACAGCTGATCCACCGGGGTCTTGGTGCGGTCGGCGTTGTAGACGTAGAAGCCCTTGCCGGTCTTGACGCCCAGCTGGCCGCCGCGGACCATCTTCCGCAGCAGCGGGCAGGCCCGGTACTTGCTGTCGCCGGTCTCCTGATACAGCACGTCCATAATGGCCAGGCAGATGTCCAGGCCCACATAGTCGCCCAGCTCCAGGGGGCCCATGGGGTGGTTGGCGCCCAGCTTCATAGCGGTGTCGATGCCCTCGATGTCGGACACGCCCTCCATCTTGATGAAGGCGGCCTCGTTGATCATGGGGATGAGGATGCGGTTGACCACAAATCCGGCGGCCTCGTTGACCTGGACGGGGGTCTTGCCGATCTGCTCGGAGATGGCCTTGATGGTCTCCACCGTCTCAGGGGCGGTGTTGGCCCCGGCGATGACCTCGATGAGCTTCATCCGGTCGGCGGGGTTGAAGAAGTGCATGCCGATGACAGGGTGGTTGATGCCCTTGCCGATCTCGGTGATGGACAGAGAGGAGGTGTTGGAGGCCAGGATGCACTCCGGCTTGCAGATGGCGTCCAGCTCGGAGAAGGTGGTCTTCTTCACCTTCATGTCCTCAAAGGCGGCCTCCACGATCAGATCGCAGTCACCGCACAGATCCTCCTTCAGGCCCGGAGTGATGGCGGCCAGAATGGCGTCCACCTTCTCCTGGGTCAGCTTGCCCTTGGCCACCAGACGGGCGTAGCCCTTCTCAATCTTGGCCTTGCCGCCCTCGGCCCACTCCTGCTTGATGTCGCACAGGGCGACCTGAATCCCACACTGGGCAAACGCCTTGGCAATGCCCTGGCCCATGGTGCCTGCACCGATAATGCCGACTTTCATTGTAATGACCTCCTGATTCAATATGAGATGCGATTTTTCATTTAACGCTGTTCCCTTGGCTCCCCCTTTGAGGCAGGGAGCACAGCGGAAGTGCCGCTTGACGGCAGAGCTGTCGCCGCAAGGCGACTGAGGGAGACCGAAAGACGCTGGTTCCCACCTGTCAACGACTTCGCCGAAGTGTTTGCAGATGTCTGTTGCCCTCGACCACTCAGTTGTTGGTGAACACCGGCTTCGGCTTGGGCTTTTCACGGCTCATGAAGCAGCCCATGCCTTCGATTTGGTCGTGGGTCTCGAAGCAGGAGCCGAACAGCCCCTCCTCCAGCACCAGGGCGTCGTCCATGCCCTTCTCCAGGCCCTCGTTGATGGCCTTCTTGCAGGCCCGGACGGCGATGGGGGCGTTTTTGGCGATACCGGCGGCCATCTTCAGGGCGGCGGGCATCAGCTCCTCCTGGGGATAGACGGCGTTGACCAGACCGATGCGCAGGGCCTCGTCCGCCTTGATGTTCCGGGCGGTGTAGATCAGCTGCTTGGCCATGCCGGGACTGACCAGGCGGGCCAGACGCTGTGTGCCGCCGAAGCCCGGGGTGATGCCCAGGCCCACCTCCGGCTGACCGAAGACGGCGTTGTCCGAGCAGATGCGGATATCGCAGCTCATGGCCAGCTCGTTGCCGCCGCCCAGGGCAAAGCCGTTGACCGCGGCGATGACCGGGATGGGGAGCGTCTCGATCTTGCGGAACACGTCGTTGCCCTTCTTGCCGAAGGCCTCGCCCTCCGCCTTGGTCAGGGTGCTCATCTCGCCGATGTCCGCCCCGGCCACGAAGCTCTTCTCGCCGGAGCCGGTGATGACCAGGCAGCGGACCGCGTCCAGGTCGATGGCGGAGACAGTGGCGTCCAGCTCCTCCAGAACGGCGCTGTTGAGTGCGTTGAGTGCCTTGGGCCGGTCGATGGTCAGCACGGCCACAGCCCCCTGTACCTCATACTGGATGAATGACATTTGGTTTTCCTCCTCAGCGTTGTGAAATACTGAAAGTGGATTCGTTATTTTTTTAACGTTCGACTGTAGTATACTCGCTTTGTTCCCGGGACGCAAGAGGAAAACGTGAATTCATTGTTAAATTTTTGGCAACTTTGCCCCCGGATTCTGGGCAAAAGCACAAGAGCGGCCCCGATGCTTTCCACCGGGCCGCTCTCTGTCGGCTGCTGCTGTTGTCTTACGAGGCCAGCAACCCTCCCAGGGCTTTACACGCCTCCAGGACGTCGTCGTCCGGCTCATAGTTGGCGATCACGCCCTGGCCGCCCACCAGCTCGGCCCCGGCGCTCTCCACCTCCGCCTGCCAGGTGCGCATCCATTCCCCGTCGCCCCAGCCGTAGGAGCCGAACAGGGCCACTCGCTTGCCGCCGAGTCCCCCCTGGATGGCCTCAAAAAAGGGGGCGAACTCCGTCTCCTCCAGCTCCTCCGCCCCCATGGCGGGGCAGCCCAGGGCCAGATTGGTATAGGCCAGGGCGTCCTCCGGGGTGATGTCGGACACGGAAAACAGCCCGGCCTCCCCTCCGGCGGCGGCGATTCCCTCCGCCACGGCGTTGGCCATCTGCTCCGTGTTCCCCGTCTGACTCCAATAGATCACTGCTGTCTTGCTCATATCAATTTCCTCCTGTCCCGGCCCGTCCGCTTCCGGGGCCGGTTATTTTCTGTCAGCTGACAACATTCCCCAGGCGGTGCTGTCCCCGGTCTGTGCCGCCGAACAGCTCCAGCACAGAGATTCCCTGGGCCACCTGGCCCCGGACCGCCCTGCGGCACCGGTCGTACAGGGAGAACAGGCGCTCCGCCCGCTCCACGTCGGAGTACACCTTCCACAGGCCCTGGCGCTTGCACCCTCTCCCCTGCTGCTCCACAAAGCCCACCACGTCCTCCAGCGGGTAACCCAGGAACAGCCCCACCTCATGGGGGAACTCCTCCTGCTCCGCCAGACGGCGGCACAGACAGTCCAGCTGTCCGCCCACGCCGCCGTCCATGGGGTAGTCCCGCCGGGACAGCAGCGCCTGGGCCTCCGGCCGGGAGAGGACGTCCTCCAGCAGGTCCGGCCGGTACACCAGCAGCAGGTCGCAGGCCCGGCTGGTGGGGATCAGCCGTAGACGGATGCCCTGCCCCGACAGTGCCCGGTCGTACGCCTCCACCGTGGACGCCATCTCCCGCCGCTGCCGGTTGGGACAGCCCGCCAGACTGGCCGCCTTCACCCCCGCCAGCGTGGGGGCGCAGAGCTCCGCCAGCAGTCGCTCCAGCTCCGTCTCATGCACAATAACCCCTCCTCCCTGCACTTCCATAATTAGCCATTGCTAACCGTCTGGGTTGAAAAACAGCCCCTCCGGGCTTATCCTGTTTTCTGTTGTTAGCTGTTGCTAACTTATAGTATCACAGGAATCCTCCCCTGTCAACCCCTTTTCCGGATTTTCTCCCGCGCCTCTCAGGTTGCGCAGAAAAGCCGGTTCATATGCGTATTCCTGACGAAATTTTTCTATGAAACCGGTTGCAATTTGTTCGAATCGCTGATATAATGGTTTTTGAACTGGCGAAAACGTTTCCGATTATCTGCCGTGCCGTGCGCCGCAGGGAGGGGAGAGAGACCCATGTCCGTTATTACCTCCATTGGAGAGATCCTCATTGACCTGACACAGACCGGGACCACGCCGGAGGGGATTCCGGAATATGCCGCCTATCCCGGAGGGGCCCCCGCCCCCCCGGGCGGGGGGGGCCCCCCCGGGGGGGGGGGGCCCCGGCCGGGGGGGGGGGGCGCGGGGGGGGGGGGGGGGCCCCCCGCCGGGGGGGGTGTTTCTTCTCGTCCCTCCCCCCGCTCGGGGGGGGCCCCCCCCCCCCCGGGGGGGGGGCCGGCGGCGGGGGGGGGGCCCCCCACGGCCAGGTTGGCAGGGACCGCTTTGGCGAGCTGCTCCGCGCCTCTCTGGAGGACAACGGGGTGAACGCCTCCTGTCTCTATGTGGACCCCAAAGAGAGCACCACCCTGACGGTGATCTCCCTGGAGGAGGGCACCCGGGAGCGGTCCTTCACCTTCTACCGCTCCCCCGGGGCGGACTCCTGCCTCACCCAGGAGGAGACGGTGGCCGGTCTCGCAGCCTCCCATCCCCGTATCATGCACTTCGGCTCCGTGTCCCTGACCCGGGACCCTGCCCAGTCCGCCCTTCTGGTGGCCGCCGCCACCGCCCGGAGGATGGGGGCACTGGTCTCCTTCGACCCCAACTACCGGGAGCAGCTGTGGCCCAGCATGGCCGACGGGGTATATCGCATCAAGCAGGCCCTGCCCCTGTGCGACATCCTTAAAATCAGCGAGGGGGAGCTGCGCATCATCACCGGCACCGGCGACTGGGAGAAGGGGGCCGAACAGCTGGCCTCCTATGGCATCATCCTAGTGCTCATCACCCTGGGCAAGAACGGCGTCTTTTACCGCTACCGGGGCAAGACCGGCCACGTCCCCGGCCACCCCTGCCAGGTGAAGGACACCAACGGCGCGGGAGACGCCTTCTTCGGCGCGTTCCTCGCCCAGATCTCCAACATCGACCTGAGTACCCCCATGTCCATCCCCACCCTGGAGCGGGTGCTGGACTTCTCCAACCGGGCGGCCTCCATCGCCGTCAGCCGCAGCGGGGCCATCCCCAGTCTCCCCTCTCTGGCCGAGGTGGAGGCGCTGGCGTGAGCCTCCCGCCCCCTCCGCAGAACAAATAACAAATAACGAATAAACAGACAACACCCCCGAAGGAACGCTCCTCCGGGGGTGCTTTTGTCGCTTCTGCGTTACTCAGCGGGGTTCAGATAGCTGTCGATGGCGGCAGCGGCCTTCTTGCCCGCGCCCATAGCCAGGATGACGGTAGCGGCTCCGGTGACGGCGTCGCCTCCGGCAAAGACGCCCTCTCGCGTGGTGGAGACGGTGTCCTCCCCCACCACCAGGCAGCCCCGGCGATTGGTCTCCAGACCGGGGGTGGTGGAGCGGATGAGGGGGTTGGGGCTGGTGCCCAGGGCCATGATGACGGTGTCCACATCCAGGACGAACTCGCTGCCCGGGACCTCCACGGGACGGCGGCGTCCGGAGGCGTCCGGCTCACCCAGCTCCATACGGATGCACTTCAGGCCGCAGACGTGGCCCTTGTCGTCGCCCAGCACCTCCACAGGGTTGCACAGCAGGCGGAAGTCGATGCCCTCCTCCTGGGCGTGCTCGATCTCCTCGTTCCGGGCGGGCATTTCCTCCATGGAGCGGCGGTAGACGATGTACACCTTCTCCGCTCCCAAACGCTGGGCGCAGCGGCAGGCGTCCATAGCCACGTTGCCGCCGCCCACCACGGCCACAGCACGGCTCTTGAGCACCGGGGTGTCGTACTCGTCCAGATAGGCCTTCATCAGATTGATCCGGGTCAGGTACTCGTTGGCGGAGCACACCCCCGCCAGCCCCTCGCCGGGGATGTTCATAAACCGGGGCAGACCGGCGCCGGTGCCGATAAAGACGGCCTCGAAGCCCATCTCCTCCATCAGCTCGTCGATGGAGAGCACCTTGCCGATGACCATGTCGGTCATGATCTCCACACCCAGCTCCTTCAGCTTGTCCACCTCGCCCTGGACGATGGCCTTGGGGAGACGGAACTCGGGGATGCCGTAGACCAGCACGCCGCCGGCGGTGTGGAACGCCTCAAAGATGGTCACCTGATAGCCCTGCTTGGCCAGATCGCTGGCGCAGGTCAGGCTGGAGGGGCCGGAGCCCACCACCGCCACCTTGTGGCCGTTGGAGGCGGGCTTGGTCAGGTGCTCGCTGCTGTGGGTCCGGTGCCAGTCGGCCACGAACCGCTCCAGACGGCCGATGCCCACCGGCTCGCCCTTGATACCACGAACGCACTTGCTCTCGCACTGGCTCTCCTGGGGGCAGACCCGGCCGGAGATGGCGGGCAGGGCGTTGGTGGAGGTGATGACCTGATAGGCCCCCTCATAGTCCCCCTCCGCCACCTTGGCGACAAACTCCGGAATACGGACGTTCACCGGGCAGCCGGAGACACAGGGATGGTTCTTGCAGCCCAGGCACCGGGCGGCCTCCTGACGGGCCATCTCCTCGGTGTAGCCCAGGGCCACCTCTTTGAAGTTATGGGCTCTCACTGCCGGGTCCTGGTTGGGCATGGGAGTCTTGACCGGAGTCATATTCTTTGTAGCCATGTCGTCGCTCCTCCTTACCGAATCAGTTCCTGGCCCAGCTTGTCGAACCGGCACATATGGTCCCGCTCCTTCTCGCTCTCCTGGGCGCGATAGGTGGCGTTCCGGTTCATCAGCTCGTCAAAGTCCACCTGATAGCCGTCGAACTCCGGGCCGTCCACGCAGGCGAACTTCATCTGTCCGCCCACCGTGACCCGGCAGCCGCCGCACATTCCGGTGCCGTCGATCATGATGGGGTTCAGGGACACCCGGCAGGGGGTGCCAAACGGCTCCGCCGTCTTGACCACGAACTTCATCATGGGCACGGGGCCGATGGCGATGATGACGTCATACTGCTTGCCGCTCTCCAGCAGCTCCTTCTCCTTGGCGGTGGTGAAGCCCTTCTCGCCATAGGAGCCGTCGTCGGTCATGAGGTAGAAGTGGTCGCAGGCGTCGGCAAACTCCTGCTCCAGAATGACCAGGTCCTTGTTCCGGAAGCCAACGATGACGTCGGTCTCCACACCGGCGTCGTGCAGGCCCTTGGCCACGGGATAGGCGATGGCGGTGCCCAGACCGCCGCCGATGACACAGGCGGATTTCAGCCCCTCCATCTCGGTGGGCTGGCCCAGGGGACCCACAAAGTCCAGCAGGGCGTCCCCTGCCTCCAGCTTCGCCAGCGCCCGGGTGGTCAGACCCACCAGCTGGAAGATAATGGTGACGGTCCCCCGCTCCCGGTCGAACCCGCCGATGGTCAGGGGGAGCCGCTCCCCCTTCTCGTCGATCCGCAAAATGATGAACTGCCCCGGCTGCGCCTTCCGCGCAACAAAGGGAGCCTCCACCTCCAACAGGCAGATGGTGGGGTTCAGCAGCTCCTTCCGAACGATTTTGTACACGATAATCCCCTCCACAAGCACCCGATAGTCTCTCTCCCGGCCCCGCACAGACCGGAGAAACGGCGCTTGATGTTCTGGCATCGCCGCAGACGCATTTGTGTGTCGATGCCAAGTATCTCACATCCCCCGGAGGAATACCAGGGGATGTGTCAAGTTTAGCACAACAACGACGTCTGTGCAATTGTTTTTCCGTTTTTATCCGGATTTGCCGGAAAATTTGCCTTGCGCTCAGCCCTTCTCATGTTCACCGAAATAGTCCCGCAGAACAGTCAGGCTCTCCTCCCGGAGCACGCCCGCCGTCACCTGAGGCCGGTGATAAGAGTGCTCGAATACAATTCGGCTGCATTCACAGCCCTCTTTTCCCAAAATCTGCTCCAGCTCCACATTGCTGGCAGCATAGACCAGCCGCCCCAGCTTTGCCCATACCATGGCCCCGCTGCACATAAAGCACGGCTCACAGCTGGAATACATGGTGTAATTGCTCAAATCGGTGATTCCCGTCTCTGCGCAGAACCTTCTGATCAATCCCGCCTCCCCGTGAAAGGACGGGTCGTGCATGGAGTAAATCTGGTTTTCGTTGGTGTATACGATCTCGTCATTTTTCACCAGTACAGCCCCGAATGGCTCGTTGCCGTGGGCCACGGCCTCCCTGGAGAGACGGATGGCCTCTCTCATATATAATTCGTCGTTCATTTTTCTACTCTCAGTCGCTCACCGTCTTGGCGGTGCTCCACTCCCCCTCGTAGGTCACGCCGTCCACCTCCATCCAGGTCTTGGCCCGGACGTACCAGTCGCTGCTGTCGGCGTAGTCCTCGTCGTCGGAGGGGTAGTCTCCAAAATCGGACAGGATAACGGTGGCCTCATTCCCCTCAAAGGTCAGGGTCGCCACATACTCCTCAAAGGCGGAGTCGGGGGAGATTTCCACCACCACCCCGGCGGCATAGTCCACGCCGGAGAGGTTCACCGTCACCGTCCCGTCCTCCTCCAGGGTGGCGGAGGAGATGGTGGGCTTGGCGGGGATGATGACGATACGGGCGTTGTCCTCGGTGTCCACCAGGTTGATGATGGCCATGGTCAGCAGGTCCTCATGGGTCAGATACACCCGGACGGTGTGGGTGGCCAGGTTGATTCCCATCCCCTCTGTGGACAGGAGCGGGACGGCGTCGATGGCGTCCAGGGTGCTCACCAGAGAGTTCCAGGAGATGTTGGTCACGGTAAAGGCCCGGACCTGCTGCCCTGCGGCCTCGTTGATCTCGCTCCGGTGCTCCTCCGTGTCCTCCGTCAGGTAGACGTTGACCAGGTATTCCCCCTCGTTCTCCACCACGTCCATGCCGCCGTACCAGTCCGGCCAGTTCCCGTTCCAGTAGGTCTCGCAGTTGGCCCGCAGCTCGGAGCAGAGGGTCTGGGCCTCCAGGTAGGCGTCATAGTCCTCGTCCTCCTCAGTGACGGTCAGGGTATTCTTGGTGCCGTAGGAGACGGAGAGGGAGCTGCCCGCCACAAACACCACCAGCACCGCCGCCACGACCACCACCAGCAGCAGCCACAGCCAGATATGTCTTTTCTTTTTCATGGGTGTATCCTTCCCCCGGCCTGTCGGTTCCGGGCTGTTTTTGTCCGTTTCCCTTACTATACCCTAATTTCTCCCCCACGTCAACAAATCCCCGGGGAACTTTCCCCCCGTGGGAGGGGGAAATGACCGGTCTTTTGCATTGTTCCACCAGAACGCAGATTTCCCCGGAGGACAGGCTGAGGGGGGTGTGCCTGTCAGGGGGCACTCCTTGACAGAACGTTTGTTCTAGTGTATAATACATCTATAGACAGACGGGCCCCGTCCGGATTCCGGGATACGGCAACAGGACCGCATCCCGATTGACCGGATACGGTTTCCCCGGATACGGTTTTCCCGGATACGGTTTTCCCGGATACGGTTTTCCCGGATACGGTTTGACCGGATACGGTTTTCCCGGATACGGTTTGACCGGATACGGGGAAACGGGCACTACTAACGAATATAAGTACTAACGACTGAAGTACCAACGAATGTGTGTGGCCCACACCCCGATGGGGTAAAATCTGTATGCGGCCTGTCACGGAAAACACCTGCACAGGAAAATCCCTGCACAGGTGAAAACCTGCACAGGCGAAGTCCTGTCATGGAAAACGCCTGCGCAGGGAAATTGGGGTCTATAAGAAATACCAGAGAAAAAAGAAGTAATAAGGGGGTAAGAAGGGTGATCGGTTCACTCCTCCGTAATGTGTACGTGGTTGTTAATATGGTCCAGGCAATAGCAGTGATACCCTGCGCACCGGGAGCAGTACCGGAACTCCAGGTCGGGGTAGTCCACGTCGGTACGGCCGCATACGGTGCACTTGTGGGTGTAGTTCTGCTTTTTCAGGTCCCGGGAGGCCTTTTTGAACTCGATGACGTTGGGCTGCCGGGCATGGTTGGCCCGCCCACGGAGACGGTTCACCTGATAGACCAGCTCCGGCCAGAAGAAGATGAGGTAGTTGAGCACCGAGACGACGATACACAGCGCCCCGCCCACGTCCAGGGAGATCAGGCTCATCACCAGGGAGATGGCCAGCAGGCCCCCCTCGATATAGCCCAGCCACTTGGCCTTGATGGGGATGAAGAAGAACAGCAGGAACCGGGCGTCCGGGTAGAGGGTGGCGAAGGCCAGGAACAGGGTCATCTCCAGATAGGAGGTGCTGGCAGAGCCGGTGAAAAGACCCACGACGACGGTCAGGATCAGCCCCAGGAAGTAGTAGCAGTTGAACTTGGCCGTCCCCCACTCCCGCTCCAGATTGGTGCCGATGAACCAGAGAAAGTACATCCCCAGCAGGAAGTAGATGATGCCCTCTCCCCAGGTGGTAAAGACGAAGGTGATCAGCCGCCAGACCTGTCCCTGGAAAATCAGCGCCCGGTCGAAGGAGAGCATACTGGACACCGCCACTCCGCTGTAGGAGATCAGGTCCAGCACGTAGACGATGGCGCTGCCGCCGATGAGATAATACACCAGGTTTGGGACGCCGAACCGGGGGTGCTGATAGCAGAAGCGCTCGATGAGATTGTTCAGCCTGTTCACGGGAGGCCCTCCTTCAAAGGTAAGACAGGATTGTGATTCGGACGGTTCCTATTCTACCCGGTTTTTCCCGGGAAATCTATGGTCAATTTATGAACAATGTTGCCCGTCCAGCAGCGCCGCCATGTCCGCCGGGAGGGGTTGTTCAAAAACCAGACGCGCCCCGGTCACGGGATGGGCCAGCTCCAGCCGCCAACTGTGGAGGGCGGGCCGGTCGATGACCTCCGGGCAGGGGGTGCCGTAGAGATAGTCCCCCACCAGAGGGCATCCCAGGTGGGACAGATGCACCCGTATCTGGTGGGTGCGGCCGGTCTCCAGCTCCAGGGCCACCAGGCTCCGTCCCCGGGCCTGAGCGAGGACCCGGTAGCGGGTCACGGAGGGCTGTCCCCCGGGGGACACCTGCCGCTTCTGGATGGAGTCGGGGCAGCGGTCGATGGGGAGATCGATGACCCCCTCCGACGGGGTGAGACAGCCCTCGCACACCGCCAGATACTGCCGCCGGAAGTCCCCGGTGTGGAGGCTCTGCCGCAGCCGCTCCTGGGCGAAGGGATGGGCCGCCACCACCATCAGCCCGGAGGTGCCCCGGTCCAGCCGGTGGACGGGGTGGAAGGCGGCGAAGGGGTCCCTCTGCTGCCAGTGCCAGGTCAGGGCGTTGCCCAGGCTGTCCTCCCAGTGCCCCGGGCCGGGGTGGGTGGACATCCCCGGGGCCTTGTTCACCACCACGATGTCCCGGTCCTCATACCGGATATCCAAGGGGATGGCCGCGGCGGTCATGCTCTCCCCCTCCCCCGGGTCGGAGAGCCGGAGGGTGAGGGTCTGTCCCCCTCTGGCCCGGTCCCGGGTGGTGACCCGGACGCCGTCCAGCAGGATGCCGTCGTCCAGCCACTTGACCCGGCGCAGCAGGGTGCCGGAGACGCCCATCTGACTCCGGGCGATACGGTCTACCCGCTGGCCGTCCCGCTCCGGCTCCACTGCCGCTGACAGATAGCGGGGCGCTGCCGGTGCGCAGCGCCCCTGAGGGTTGTGATCGTTGTCAGAAGGGTGGTCGTTGTTCAGCATCTGGCCAGTCCGTCCACCTGCAGCACCACGCCGGAGATATAGGAGGCCTTTTCCGAGGCCAGGAAGACGAAGGCGTTGGCGATGTCCTCCGGCTGTCCCAGACGGCCCAGGGGGATCTGAGCGACGAGGGGCTTGATATACGCCTCGGGCACTGCCTTCATCATGTCGGTCAGGGTGATGCCCGGGGCCACCGCGTTGACCCGGATGCCCGCAGGCCCCAGCTCCCGGGCCAGGGAGAGGGTCAGGCCGTTGACGGCAAACTTGGAGGTGGGATAGGCCACGCCGCTGGGCTGTCCGTAGACGCTGACCATGGAGGATGTGTTGAGGATGACGCCGCTGCCCTGGGCCTTCATGCCGTCCACCACCGCCCGGACGCAGTTGAAGACGCCCTTGACGTTCAGGTCCATCACCTTGTCAAAGGTCTCCTCGGTGTAGGAGGTGATGGGGGTGCTCTCCGAGACGCCTGCGTTGTTCACCAGGATGTCGATTCTGCCGTACCGGGCGGCCACGTCGTCAAAGGCGGCCTTTACTGCCTGATAGTCCGCCAAATCCGGCAAGATGGCCTCCACCCTGGCGTCGGGGGCGGCCTCCTTCAGCTGGGCGACGGCCCGGTCTGCGGTCTCCTGACGGCTGGCGCACAGGACGACGGTAGCGCCCTCCTGCAGAAAGGCCTGTACCGTGGCAAAGCCGATGCCCCGGCTGCCGCCGGTGACGATGGCGACCTTGTTTTCCAATAGCATCATGGTTCTGTACCTCCTGTCATGTTTAGATGGGGGGAACGCCTCTCCCCTGCGGAGAGGCTCCTGTTATTATCATAACCGAAAACCGCCGGTCCGTCAATCAGGGCTTTGTGGAGACGGCGGGAATCCGGACGCCCTCCGTCAACCGGCCGCGTCCTGCCCTGCCGCCGCGTTGTGGCCCCCCTCCGGTGGAACAGCCCCTCCCCTACCCGGGCAAACAGGATCGACCCGGACAGGTAGCCGAGAATGATACAGAAAACCGCTCGTTCCATCCGGCTTCACTCCTCTCTGCTAAAAACAGAACACAGGCTCACCGGGAGAAGGTCCTCCGGCAAGCCTGCGCTGCCTGTCAAAAACGTCCGCCGCGAGGACCGCCGGGGCCACCGGGGCCGCCCATGGGACCCGGGCCACCCATGGGGCCGGGGCCGGGGCCGGGATGCCGGGGACGGCGGGGCCGGGTCAGCCAGCGCAGAAGACCTGCCCCCGCAGCAACGCCCGCCACCGTCCCTGCGATCTTCGCCGCATCGGACGTGGTGAACGAGCTGCTGTCGTCTATCGTCACTGTATTGCCGTCATCGGCGGCAGCCGTCCCGTTGACGCTGACGCCGCAGTTGGAGCAGAATTTAGCGGTCTCGGACAGCTCCGCTCCGCAGTTTTCACAATATCTTGCCATAGTGGAACACTCCTTCGCTTTGTGATAAGAAAAGTATACCACCCCGCCGGGCGGGAAAACATGAACGAATGATGAACAGACCTCTGTTTTTGTACCCCAGTTTTTTGTTTTTGAGGGGATTGGCGTCCCCGGAACCGATACCGGTGCTGCGCAGAACGCACAAAATTCCCCCGCCCCCTTTTTCGTATAAAGGGCCCGTTGACGGCATTTTGCTTTTCCAATATAATCTTCAGGTCAACAGACAATCATGTAAAGGAGAGTTCACTTATGCCCAAGAACCAATTTCAGCGGATGGTATTTGCCTTTCTGCCCGTGTTGGTGACCGTTCATACCTATGTATTTTACAGCCTGTATGTGGTAAACGGCGACACGCTGATGGAGGTCAACGGAGCCGATCATGTCCTTCAGGCGATCAACGCCCAGGGCGGCGTCTATATGTTCGGCAGGATGCTCCCCATCTGGGCCGTCATCCTCATCGAGTTCTGCTTCGCCTACGGCCTGGAGTGCATTATGGGGAGCCCCTGCTCCTTCCGGCTGGCCTGCAAGGTCTTTGACCCGAAGAAGGACCATCCCATGCTGGTGGAGACCGCCGTCATCTGCGCCACCGTTGGCCTGATGTGCCCCACCATGAGCTTCCTGGCCGCCTGCTTCTACTATCCGTACTACAGCGGCTTCAACGTCCTCACCCTGCTGGCCAACTGGCTCAAGCTGGTGGGCTACAACCTGCCGTTTGCCTATTTCAGCCAGCTGTTCTTCATTCAGCCCCTGGTACGGACGGTGTTCAAGCACCTGTTTGCAGAGAAGCAGGAGCACAGCATGCAGCCCGCCGCCGCTCCGGTAAAGGCCATGGAGCAGGCGTAAGCCCCCATAAGCACACAGAGCACAGGAGCGTCCGACGCTCCTGTGCAAATTTGTTCCCCATTCCCGTGAAATCCCCTCTGACCTGTGCTATAATCACACCGACACAACCGTACAGAGGAGGCCACAGCCATGAGATGGACGCTGTTACAGCAGCAACGGGAGCGGGAACAGCTCCAGCGGGACTATGCCCGCAGCCAGAGGGGGAAGTCCCTTGGCATCTATCTCCACGTCCCCTTCTGCCGGAGCAAGTGCGCCTACTGCGACTTCTACTCCCTGCCCCACCGGGAGGCGGATATGGACCGGTATCTGGCCGCCCTGACCGCTCACCTCCGGGAGACCGCTCCCCGGGCGGCGGGACGGCGGGTGGACACCGTCTATATCGGCGGCGGCACCCCCACCCTGCTGGGGGCGAAGCGGCTGACCGCCCTGCTGAACGCGGTGAAGCGCTATTACACTCTGGAGCGGGGCTGTGAGATCACTCTGGAGGCCAATCCGGAGAGCGTCACCCTGCCCCTCCTCCGGGCCGTCCGCCGGGCGGGGGTGAACCGGCTATCCCTGGGGGTACAGTCCGCCAACGACAACGAGCTGCGGGCGGTGGGCCGTCCCCACACCTTCGCCCAGGCACAGGAGGCGGTCCGTCTGGCCCGGAGGGCGGGCATCCGGAACCTGAGCCTGGACCTGATCTACGGTCTGCCGGAGCAGACCATGGACTCCTGGCAGCACAGCGTGGAGGAGGCCCTGAAGCTGGCCCCGGAGCATCTGAGCTGCTACGGTCTCCAGGTGGAGGAGGGTACCTTCCTCTGCGACCACATTGAGGACTATGACATCGCCGACGACGACCTCCAGGCGGATATGTACCTGTGGATGGTGGACCGGCTGGCGGCGGCGGGGTATGAGCAGTACGAGATCTCCAACTTCGCCCAGTCCGGCCGGGCCTCCCGGCACAATCTCCGGTACTGGCGGCTGGAGGAATATGTGGGCTTCGGCCCCGGGGCCCACAGCGACTTCGGCGGGCGGCGGTACAGCTTCGTCCGGGACCTGGACCGCTACCTCTCCGGCATGGAGGACGGCGACCCCATCGTGGACGAGGACCAGGTCATCCCCCAGGAGGAGCGGCGGAGCGAGTACATCATGCTGGGCCTGCGGACGGCGGAGGGCATCGACGGAGACTTCTACAGCCGCCGGTATCACATGAACTTCAAACCTCTGGAGCATCTGCTGGAGGGCTACGCCGCCCGGGGTCTGGCCCGGCATCTGGAGGGGGACCGGTGGCGGCTGACCCCGGAGGGCTTCCTCCTGTCCAACCCCATCATTCTCGACCTGCTGGAGGCCCAGGAGCACAACACGGTAGACAGCCTGCTGGGGCGGTGAGGTCGAAAGCCGCCCGTTTTTCAATTTCTTTCCTTCCCCGACACCCTTCGACGGATTTCGCCCGCCGAAGGGTGTATCCTTTTGCCGGAGGGAGGGGAAAACGGTCAGCCGTCGGGGAAAAACAGCCGGACGGCCCAGGCGGCGGCGAGAAAGCCCGCCAGGTCGGCGCAGAGGGCGGCGGGGACGGCATACCGGGTCCTCCGGACGCCCACCGCCCCGAAGTAGACGCTGACCGTGTAAAAGGTGGTCTCGGTAGAGCCCAGCATCACCGCCGCCGTCCGTCCGACGAGGGAGTCCGGGCCGTAGGTCTCCATCAGCTCCGCACCCAGCCCCAGGGCGCCGCTGCCGCTCATAGGCCGCACCAGCAGCAGCCCCACCGTCTCCGGGGGAACGCCCACAGCGGAGAGCGCCGGTCCCAGGGCCTGGGCCATCCAGTCCAGAAAGCCGGAGGCCCGGAGCATGGAGATGGCGGTCATGAGGCCGACGAGGGGCGGCAGGATGCGCAGGAGGATGTGCAGCCCCTCCCCTGCCCCGTCCGCCAGGGTCTGATACACGTCCACCCGCTTCCACACTCCGGCCACGGCAGTCAGAAGCAGGACGGAGGGCAGGAGCAGGGCGGTGAGGGCGCTCATCTCCCCCTCCACAGCCAGGCAAACAGCCGGACGGCCAGAACTCCCACCGTCACCGAGCAGGCCGAGGCCAGCCAGACGGCGGGAAGGATGTCGAAGGGGGTCTCGCAGCCCGCCCCGCTGCGCACGGCGGCCACCGTGGTGGGGATGAGCTGGATGGAGGCGGTGTTGCACACCACCAGCATACACAGACTGTCCGAGGCCACTCCGGGGGAGCTCTCCGCCATGCCCCGGGCGGCCCGGATGCCGGACGGGGTGGCGGCATTGCCCAGCCCCAGAAGATTGGCGGAAACGTTGGCGGAGATGGCCCCCATCACCTCCCCGTTCTCCCGAAAGGCGGGGTAGAGCCTGCCCAGAACAGGCCGGAGCAGACGGCTCAGCCCCTCCAGTCCCCCGCAGGCCCTCAGCACCGACATCACCCCGTTCCACAGGCACAGAGGCCCCGCCAGGGAGATGCACAGCTCCACGGCGCTCTGTGCCCCCGTCCCTGCGGCGGCGGAGACCGCCTCCAGCGTGCCGTTCAGCCAGCCGAACACAAGGCTCAGGGCGATCATCCCCGTCCACAGCCAGGTCATTGCCATAACCCACCCCTCCTCTGAGTACATTCTATGACAGGGCGGCGGTAGGTAGACCTTCCGGCCGACCGCCCCGGCCGGAGAGACGGGAGGGCGGACCCGTGTGCTTTCAAGGCGGATATTTGTTCACGAAGCAAAGTCATTCTCTTCCAGATTTTGACAGATTCTTAACAAGTTCTTTCAATTTCCCCATCTTTATTGACTATCCTCCGTTTTGGGATAAAATGAAAGACAGGAAAATAGGCGGCAGGGAGCGGCGGCGGTAACGGTTCCCGTGGGAGAGGATATGGGTGCAAATGACAAAACAGGAGCTGGAGCGTCGCCGCAGAGGGCAGCGACGACGGCGGAGACGGCGGCAGCAGCGGAGACGGATGCTCCGGCTGGTGGGGTCGGTCCTGTTGCTGTGCGTGGTGCTGACAGCGGGCTGTGCCGTGTTCCTCCGCGCCACGGGCATCGGCGCAGTCGAATGGGCTGACACCGGGGAGCAGGGAGAAGCAGAGGGCACAGACGCCGACCCGGCGGGTGAAAGCGTCTCCCAGACGGAGACGGAGGACACGGCGGATACGGCAGAGCGAAAGACATATCCGGAGCCTGACCCGGACAGCGTGATCTACCTCACCTTCGACGACGGCCCCAGCAGCACCATCACGGCGGAAATTTTGGATGTGCTGGAGGAGAACTGCGTTCAGGCCACCTTCTTCATCGTGGACTACTCCGAGGACAAGCTGCCCCTGCTGGAGCGGATGATCGAGGACGGGGACACCGTGGGCATCCACGCCCTGGACCCCGACTATGAAGCGTGCTACTCCTCTGAGGACGCCTATCTGGACGGCGTGGAGGAGCTGAAGGAAAAGCTGTACCGGGACACCGGGTACGAGGCGTTCTGTCTCCGGTTCCCCGGAGGCAGCTCCAACACCATCAGCGCCAACTATAACGAGGGCATTATGACCCGGCTGACCCAGCGGGTGGCCGACCTGGGCATGGTCTACTTCGACTGGAACGTGGACTCGGAGGACGCCAGCGGGAACAGCGTCCCGGACAGCACCCTGGTCGCCAACGTCACCGGCGAGCTGCAAAAGGGCCGGGACAATGTGGTGCTCATGCACGACGCCAACAGTAAAAAGACCACGGTACAGGCGCTGCAATCCATCATCAACTACGGCCGGGAGAACGGCTACACCTTTAAGGCCATCGACCGGTCCACCACCCCGGTACACCACCGGGTAGGCAACTGACGCCGTTTGAGGAGAAGAGAAGAAAGGAAGAGAGAGATGAAATCCACTGGGATCGTTCGTAAGGTAGATGAGCTGGGGCGGATCGTCCTGCCCGTGGAGCTGCGGCGCACCATGGAAATTTCAGAAAAGGACGCGCTGGAGATCTACGTGGACGGTTCGTCCATCGTCCTGCGGAAGTATCAGCCCACCTGCGTCTTCTGCGGCAACGGGAAGAACGTGGTGCCCTACAAGGGCAAAAACATCTGCCGGAACTGCCTGAAGCAGCTCCAGGGGATGTGAGCCGCAAACAGAGGACAGCCCCTCCGCCTTGTGACGGAGGGGCTGTTAGCTTGTTTGCCTTTGGCATAACTCTCCTGTCTGCCTGACAGGGGGTACTTTCTTTCGGTGCTCCGGGCTCACTCTGTTTTGGATGTTCGGCCTGACAATCACTCGGCGCTGTCGCTGTCCGCCGGAGCCTCCTCCACAGGAGTCTCCTCCACAGGGGCGTCCTCAGCGGCGGCAGGCTCCTCTGCCACGGTCTCCGCTGCGGCTTCCGCCTCTGCTTCCACCTCGACCTCCACCTCGGCCTCCGGGGCGACCTTCGTCTCGGCGATCTTGGCGTTGTTGTCGGCGATGGCGGCCTGGATGTCGGCGATCTGGGCGCACACGGCGGCATAGGTCTCCTCCGGCTCAGCTCCGTGGTCGGCGAAGTACATCTTGCCCAGCTCCGCATAGGCGGCCCGGAGATTGCTCTCCTCCTTGACGTTGGCAGCCCTCAGCTTGGCCACGTTGGCCATCTGGATACCCTGATCCACGCCTGTCTGCACCAGGTTCATGCCGCTCTGGCCCAGGGCCAAAGCCTTCTTCTTCAGTTCCTCTACGTTTACGTTGAATGCCATCATATTTTCCTCCTTCGCTTCCGGGGTCTGCCCGGTCTAATTCCGGTATACTGTTATTCTAACGGCTCTGGCCTAAAATTGCAAGCTATTTGGGACATTTTTCAAATTATTTTCATCCTTTGTTCATGTATTTTCCGTCTCTGCCGCCTCAGCCGTCCCTGTTTTTCCCAGGAAATGATCGCACCAGGGCCGCAGGGGACACTTTTCGCACCAGGCCCGCCGGGCGGTACACACCTCCCGGCCAAAAAGCACCAGCCGATGACAGAAGTTGTTGGACTCCTCCGGGGGCAGCACCGCCCGGAGCTGGTCCTCCACCCGCTTCGGGTCCTTTGTCCCGTCGGTGAGCCCCAGCCGTCCGGCAATGCGGATACAATGGGTATCCGCCACCACCACCCCCGGAGTGTGGTACACGTCCCCCTGGATCAGGTTGGCAGTCTTGCGCCCCACCCCCGGCAGACGGAGCAGCTCCTCCATCTCCCCGGGCACCCTACCGCCATAGTCGGACAGCAGCATCCGGGCGCAGTTCACCAGATCCCGGCTCTTACCCCGGAAAAAGCCGCAGGAGTGGATGTACTGCCCCACCTCCTCCGGGTCCGCCTGGGCAAAGGACTCCAGGGTGGGGAACCGGGCGAAGAGGGCCGGCGTTACCTGGTTCACCCGGGCGTCGGTACACTGGGCGGAGAGCCGCACTGCAAAGAGCAGCTCATAGTCCTTTTCATACTGGAGAGAGCAGAGCGCGTCGGGATAACGCTCCTTCAACGCCTCCACAATGGCCCTGATCTCCTGCTCCGTTTTCATAGAAAGCCCCTCCCCGGCCGTCTTTGCGGCAGTTTTCCGTCTCTCCTGATATTTTATCACAAATTACTCCGTATTTCGACCCCCACAAACAGGAAATTCCCACTATTGTCTTTTCTCCCAACTCTGATATAATAGTTTGGTAAACATTCGTGCGTCATATGTGGACGTTTTGCCATGGAGAGCGCACAGTACAGGAGGAGCAGTCATGGTAGAGGAGACCCTTTCCTTTTTGAATCAGGCAGACCCCCAGGTGGGAGCTGCCGTCGCCCAGGAGCTGACCCGTCAGCGGCGGAACATCGAGCTGATCGCCTCGGAGAACGTGGTCTCGGAGGCGGTTCTGGCCGCCGCCGGTTCCGTTTTGACCAACAAATACGCTGAGGGCTATCCCGGACGCCGGTATTATGGCGGCTGCCAGTGTGTGGACATCGTGGAGGACATCGCCCGCGACCGGGCCAAGGAGCTGTTTGGAGCGAAGTTCGCCAACGTCCAGCCCCACTCCGGCGCGCAGGCCAACTACGCCGCTTATCGTGCTCTGTGCAACGTGGGAGACACCGTGATGGGGATGCGCCTGGATCAGGGCGGTCATCTGACCCACGGCTCTCCGGTGAATTTCTCCGGCAAGGATTACAAGATGGTCTCCTATGGGGTGGACATCAAGACCGGCCTCATCGACTATGACCAGGTGCGGGATCTCGCCAGAGAGTACCGGCCCAAAATGATCATCGCCGGGGCCTCTGCCTATCCCCGGGCCATCGATTTCAAGCTGTTCGCCGACATCGCCCACGAGGTGGACGCCTATCTCATGGTGGATATGGCCCACATCGCCGGTCTGGTGGCAGGCGGCCAGCATATGTCCCCGGTGCCCTATGCCGACATCGTCACCACCACCACCCACAAGACCCTCCGGGGCCCCCGGGGCGGCATGATCCTCACCAATGACGAGACCATCGCCAAGAAGGTGAACTCCGCCGTCTTCCCCGGCTCTCAGGGCGGCCCGCTGATGCACATTATCGCCGCCAAGGCGGTGGCCCTGGGTGAGGCCCTCCAGCCGGAGTTCAAGGTCTATGCGGAAAACATCGTCAAAAACGCCCAGGCCATGGCCAAGGCCATTCTGGACGGCGGGCTGGATCTGGTCTCCGGTGGCACGGACAACCACCTGATGCTGGTGGACCTCCGCCCCGCCGGGCTCACCGGCAAGGAGATGGAGCGCCGTCTGGACGAGGTGTTCATCACCGCCAACAAGAACGCCATTCCCGGCGACCCGGAGAAGCCCTTCGTCACCTCCGGTCTCCGTCTGGGCACCCCCGCCGTCACCACCCGGGGCTTTAACGAGGCGGACTGCGCCCTGGTGGGCGGCCTGATCTGCCAGACCGCCACCGCCTACGACACCAGGGCAAACGACATCCGGGACGCCGTGGTGGCCCTCACCGACCGGTATCCCCTCTATCGGTAAATTCCCGTCTGACAACGACACAAACGCCGCCGGAAGGTCCTGAGCCTCCCGGCGGCGCTTTGTCTGTCCGTATAACCGATATCGCTTACAGATTGCGGAAATAGTCCCCCAGACGGGCCACCGTCACCAGGTCCGCCACGCCGTCGATCACCAGGCAGACGCCCGCGAACACCATCAGGGTGACGACAGAGCTCCAGGGGTTGAGCAGCACAATAAAGGCCACGACCAGGGTCAGGATGCCCGTCGCCAGGGCCGTTCCCCACCCGGCGGCTCCTGCCCGGTGGGCGCTGTATGCAAACTGCAAATTCTGGATGGCGTGAACCAGCACCCAGATACCGGCAATGGTGGTGATAAAGGAGACCATCCCTCCGGGGTTACGGGCGATCCACAGGCCCAGGATCAGCTCCACTACGCCAAAAATCAGCTGTCCATAGCTGACCGCAACGCTGCGGTTCGAGATAAAAGTCACAATGGAGCATACGCCCAGTATGACCAGTACCCATCCCAGGATGCTCAGCACGATAGCCAGCGTGCTGTCCGGCAGGAAAATCAGCAGCAGCCCCAGCAGGATGGTCACCACCGCGCTCAATACGCTCTGATGCTTTAATCCTTTGAAAAAGCGTCCCATTTCATTTCACCCTTTCTGACTCACTTCGTACTGTCGCCCGTTTTTTTGTTTTCTGTGATTATTATACCCCTTTTCCCGGGGGGAGGATGAACGAATTGTGAAGGGTCGATGGAATTTTGGTTAAGAAATATCCTGAGTTGAAGAAATCTGGTTGCTGTCGGACGCCGTCTTTATGCAGTTAGCCAGCGCTAATTAAAGTGACGAAATATCAGCTTCATAAGCAGGTTTTGTAACAAATCAATTGGAAAGTCTTGATTTTACCTAGGAAAGCTGGTATACTGTCTGACACATGAGGGAGTAGTTTACGCCTCCCGGCGTTGCAAGCCAACATACTGGTTCCTCCGGACCTGGCTTGTATAAGGAAAGTGAAGCGCAGCACGGGCAGGTGCTCTGCCCCGCCGGACCGCTTTCCCATAACGAGACTCATGTATGACGGTGTGCCGTACATGGGTGTATTGTAGGGCAGCCGTCGTATACACGGCCGCCCTCGCTTTTTGCCTGGGGCAGGCACAGGAGGAATCTCTATGGCATTATTCATTCAGATCCTGTTCACCATGTTCATCGCCGAGATGGGCGACAAGACCCAGCTGCTGATGATCGCCATGACCTCCCGCTACAAGCTGCGGGACATCATCATCGGCTCTGCCCTGTCCATTCTGACGCTGAACGCCATGGCGGTGGTGCTTGGCTCTCTCATCAGCCAGCTCATCCCCACCTGGCTCATCAAGCTCATCGCCGGTCTGGCCTTTTTCTACTTCGCCTGGTCCACTCTCCGGGGTGAGGGCGAGGATGAGGAATCCGGAAACGAAAAGACCTCGGGCCATCCCATCCTGTCCGTATTCGGCACCTTCTTCCTGGCGGAACTGGGGGACAAGACCCAGCTCACCGCCATCACCTTCGCCGCCAACGGCGGTCTGGACCAGGCGCTGACCGTCTGGCTGGCCTGCTCCATCGGTCTGTTCACCGCCGATCTGGTGGGGATGCTGGTGGGCCATCTGCTGAAAAGCAAGATGCCGGAGGGCTTTCTGGACAAGCTGGCCTTCGTCATCTTCGCCGTCTTTGGCGCAGTCACCATAGCGGAGGGCGCCGGGCTGCTGCTGGGAGAGGACGCCTGGCAACGGTGGCTCATCGCCGGGGGCGTCACCCTAGTGTTTGCCCTGCTGTGCCTCTGGACCTGGCGGCGGGCGAAAAAACAGAACTCTTAACAATTCGTTGGTTGTTTCCCCGGTCGTTCTGTGTTACAGTTACATTCTCAGGCTGATGGGCTTTCCCTCCGGTCTGCAGAGCCGGGGACGCTCTGTATGCGCCTCCTCTCCCCCACCCTTATCAAGGAGCTGAATGTAGTGTCCCATACAGAAAGAGGAAATCACTCCGAAACCGACAGCAGTCCCACCCGGCGGTGGGAGCCGCCCAGGGAGGAGGCCCCTCCCCGGAGGCGCTCCGCCGGGCGCACCGGCCGAAGGAGCCGGGACCGGGAGGAGACGGTCCGCCGCGCAGACATCCCGGTGGTCTATGCCGACCCGGCTGTGGGTCTCCACGCCGACCAGGTACGGGAGCGGAGTAAGGGCGGCTATCGCAACGAGGAGGTGGAGTCCAACTCCAAATCCCTGAAGGATATCGTCCGCTCCAATGTCTGTACCTATTTTAATCTGATCTTCTTTATCCTGGCCATCGCTGTTATCGCCGTGGGAGCCTGGAACGAGCTGACCTTTATGGTGGTGGTACTGGCCAACACCGTCATCGGCATCGTCCAGGAGTGGCGCAGCAAAAAGACGCTGGACGGGCTGAACCTGCTGACTAACCCCAAGGCCAACGTCATGCGGGACGGCATCCTCATCACCACCTCGGTCTACAACACCGTCCGGGACGACATCGTGGTGTTCCGGGCCGGAGACCAGATCTACGCCGACGCCCAGGTGGTGGAGGGAGAGTGTCTGGTGAACGAATCCCTGCTCACCGGCGAGGCGGACGAGCTGCACAAGGGGCAGGGCGACCGGCTGCTCTCCGGCTCCTTCCTGGTCTCCGGAGAGTGCTATGCCCGGCTGACCGCCGTGGGCCGGGACTCCTATATGTCCAGGCTGACCCTCCAGGCCAGACAGGCCAAGCAGCAGCCCCGCTCGGAGATGATGCGCTCTCTGAACAAGCTGGTCATGGTCATCGGCATCGCCATCATCCCTCTGGGCATCGCCATGGCGGTGAAGGAGATCGTCATTTTGGAAAATCCCATCCGGGACGGGGTGGTCTCCACCGTGGCCAGCCTGATCGGCATGATCCCGGAGGGGCTGTACCTGCTGACCTCTGTGGCCCTGATGGCCGGCGTGCTCCGCCTGGCCCAGCGCAAGACCCTGGTCCATGAGATGGGCTGCATCGAGACCCTGGCCCGGGTGGACGTGCTCTGTGTGGACAAGACGGGCACCATCACCGGGCCGAAAATGGTGGTCAAGGATCTGGTGACGCTGGAGGACTCCAATACCAGCGAGAATGAGCTGCGGGACATCCTGGCAGACTATGTCTTCGCCATGCAGAACGACAACGAGACCATGGCCGCCCTGAAGCGCTATTTCAACGGCAGGCACTCCCGGCGGTCAGTGACCAAAGCCCTGCCCTTCACCTCCGCCCGGAAGTATGGCGGGGTGTCCTTTGCCCGGGGCGGCTCCTACCTGCTGGGCGCGCCGGAAAACCTGTTGGGCGACCGGTATGACGACTACCGGGAGGATATTGAGGAGTACTCCCGCCTGGGCTGCCGGGTGCTGCTGCTGGCGGGCTATGAGGGCGCTCTGGACGGAAGCGAGCTGACCGGAGCGGTCACCCCTCTGGGCCTGGTGCTGCTGACCAACAAGATACGGGAGGAGGCCCCGGCCACCTTCCGGTACTTCCGGGAGCAGGGTGTGGCGGTCAAGGTCATCTCCGGGGACAGCCCGGTGACCGTCTCTGAGGTGGCCCTCCGGGCGGAGATCCCCAACGCAGAGCAGTATGTGGACGCCCGGACGCTGCGCACCGACGAGGAGCTGGCCCAGGCCGCAGAGACCTACACCGTCTTTGGCCGGGTGACCCCGGAGCAGAAGCGAAAGCTGGTCCAGGCCATGCACCAGGCCGGGCACACCGTCGCCATGACGGGAGACGGAGTCAACGACGTGCTGGCCCTGAAGGAGGCGGACTGCTCCGTGGCGATGGCCTCCGGCAGCCAGGTGGCCTGCCAGGTCAGTCATATCGTCCTGATGGACTCGGATTTCTCCGCTATGCCCTCGGTGGTGGCGGAGGGCCGACGGGTCATCAACAATATCGAGCGCTCCGCCAGCCTGTATCTGGTGAAGAATATCTTCTCCCTGTGTCTGGCGGCCATCTCTCTCATCTTCACCTTCACCTATCCCTTCTCCGCCTCTCAGATGAGCCTGGTCAGCGCCATCACCATCGGCCTGCCCTCCTTCGTCCTGGCCATGGAGCCGAACCACAGCCGCATCCAGGGCCGATTCCTGCCCAATGTGGTCTACCGGGCGCTGCCGTCAGCCATCAGCGATCTTGTCCTGAGCATCGGCGTAGTGATGTTTTACACCGTCTTTGAGCTGAGCGACGCCGAGCTGAGCACCCTCTGTACTCTGGTGGTGGCGGTGGTAGGTCTGCTCATGGTGCACCGGACCTGCAAGCCCTATAATCCACTGCGCAAGGTGCTGATGGTCTTCTGCGTCGTGGCCTTCGCCTTCTGCGTTCTCTTCCTCCGGCCCATTTTCTCCCTGGACCTGTCCATTATGAGCGACGGCGCCTGGCTGGTGCTGGTGGTCTTTGTCCTCCTGGCCTTCGAGGTGTCCCTCTCCGCCAACGTCATGGTGGACGGCATCCGAACGGCGGTATACTGGGTGCGGGACAAGGTACTGTGGCTGCTCCGGAGCGCAGGGTTCCTGGCAGAGGAAAAGTAAAATGTTATCCCGCTGAATATCAGAAAACCGGCCCCGGCACAAGCCGGGCCCGGTTTTCAGCGTGTCAAAAATCCTTTTTGCCACGCTGAGTACGATTTTTGAACTTTG
>JAJQFJ010000080.1 GCA_021201185.1 Clostridiales bacterium | reverse complement strand
TTTGTAGAATTGGGGTCAGGCTCTGAACCTGACCCCAACATTTATTATAGAACCTGACAAAAACGGCCACCGATTGTAAAACCGGTGGCCGTTTGAGTCTGTCATAAGGGAAATCTGGGTTTTACTCCTGGAGCGCCTTGGCGGCCTCGATGGCCTTCTCCTGGGCGGCAGGGGGGCAGTCCTCATAGCGGACAAAGTGGAAGGTGAAGGAACCACGGCTCTGGGTCATGGCCCGGAGGTCGATGGCGTAGGAGGACATTTCAGCCATGGGCACCTCGGCCTCGATGACCTGCTCTCCGTCCTTGGTGGGGGTCATGCCCATGACGCGGCCACGGCGCTTGTTCAGATCGCCGATGATGTCGCCCATGTAGCTGTCCGGCACCGTGACCATCAGGGAGCCCACCGGCTCCATCAGCACGGGGTTGGCCTCGGGCAGAGCGGCCTTGTAGGCCAGGGAGGCTGCGGTCTTAAAGGCGATTTCGGAGGAGTCCACCGGATGGTAGGAGCCGTCGTACAGCACTGCCTTCAGGTTGACCACGGGATAGCCCGCCAGCACGCCATGGGTGCAGGCGTCCCGGAGACCCTTTTCCACAGCGGGGAAGTAGTTCTTGGGCACGCTGCCGCCCACGACCTCTTCCTCAAAGACCAGCTCATCGCTGTCGCAGGGCTCGAACCGGACCCAAACGTCGCCGTACTGGCCGCTGCCGCCGGTCTGCTTTTTGAACTTGCCCTGCTTGGAGACGGTCTTGCGGATCTTCTCCCGGTAGGCCACCCGGGGCTCGGAGAGGACCACGTCCACGCCGAAGCGGCTCTTGAGCTTGGCGACCAGCACATCGATCTGAATGTCGCCCGCTGCGTGTATCACGATCTGGTGGGTCTCGGCGTTGTTCTCAATGCTGAAGCTGGGGTCCTCCTCGTTGAGGCGGTTCAGGCCCATGCCCACCTTGTCCTCCTGGCCCCGCTTCACCGGGGCGACGGCCTTGGCATAGACCGGCTCTGCAAAGGGAACGGGGTCCAGCTTGATGCCCTCCACGGAGAGGGTATCGCCGGTCTTGAGCCTGTCCATCTTGGCGATGGCGCCGATGTCACCGGCGTTGAGCTCCTTGAGCTCAGAGGCCTTCTTGCCGCAGATGGCATAGAGACGGCCCAGCTTCTCGTTGGCGCCGGTGGTGCCGTTGATGAGGGTCAGGTCGGCGGTCAGCTTGCCCTGGAGCACCTTCACATAGGAGTACTTGCCGTACTGGTCGGAGACGGTCTTAAAGACATAGGCCACGGTGGGGCCGTCAGGGCTGACCTTGATCTGGACAGGCTCGCCATTGGCGTCCACGCCGTCCAGCGGCTCGGTATTGGTGGGATAGGGGCCCATGGTGAGGATGCCGTGCATCAGGGCCTCGGTGCCCATGCCGGTAAAGGCGCTGCCGCAGTAGACGGGGGTCAGAGTGGCGTCCTTCACGCCCTGGAGCAGGCCCTCGGCCACCTCCTCGGGGGTGAACTCCTCGCCCTCGAAGAACTTCTCCATGAACTCCTCGCTGGTCTCGGCTACGTTCTCCATGAGGGCGGCGTAGGACTCCTCTACGTAGTCCATCTTGTCGGCGGGGATGTCGATCTTGTGGCTCTTGCCGTCCTTGGCGATGCCAAAGGCGCACTTGCCCAGGATGTCCAGCACGCCGATGACGTTCTTATGGGCGTCCCACAGGGGGGAGACGACGGGGGTGACCTGGTTGCCGAATTTCTCCTTCAGCTCGGCCACCACGGCGTTGAAGTCGCCGTTGTCCTCGTCCGCCTTGGAGATATAGAACATGGTGGGGAGATGCCGGGTCTGGGCCAGCTTCCAGGCCCGCTCGGTGCCCACGGGGACGGAGCCCTTGGCGGGTAGCACGATAACGGCGGCGTCCGCCGCCTCCAGCGCTTCCATGACTTCGCCGCTGAAATCAAAGTTACCCGGGCAGTCGATCACGTTGATCAGGCAGTCCTTATACTTGATGGGGATGATGGATGCGGAAATGGAAATCTGCCGTTTGATCTCCTCGGCGTCATAGTCGGAGACGGTGTTTCCGTCGGCAGTCTTGCCCATGCGGGCGATCTCGCCGGTCTGGTAGAGCATACTCTCCACCAGGGAGGTCTTGCCGGTGCCGGAGTGTCCCAGCAGGCAGATGTTGCGGATTTGTTTCGCGGTGAAGCTCATGTTGACGTTCCTTTCCTGATATGATTACAGGCTTGTTGAGAGTCTGCACTATCTGACGGTCAGCTCCGGTGAGGGAGATTTCCTTTTTTAAAACTCGCTATTGGTCATTATACCTTATTTCGTTCCGCTTGGCAACGGGCCAAAGGCCATTTTTACCAAAAAGTTTTCTAAGACATCACCGCGTAAAAGCGTGTATCTCCCCTATCCCCGCTGCTCTGCGCCGCTGTCGCCTAAAATGAACGCTCCCGCCGCCTCCAGGCTGTCTGCAATGTAAGTGATCTCCAGCTCCGCCGGGGCCCTCTGCCCGGAGGGGTTGAGCCAGACGGTGTCGATCCCAGCCGCCGCGCCGCCCCGGATGTCGCTGGAGATGCTGTCTCCCAGCAGGACGGTACGCCGCTTCTGCGCCTCGTCCACCCCCAGGTCGGCGAACACCGCCTGAAAGTAGGCCGGCTCCGGCTTACGGCAGCCCATCTGCTCGGAGACGTACATCCTACTGATGTAAGGCCGGATGGACGACCGGGCCAGCCGCCCCTCCTGGGCAATGGTCAGGCCGTTGGTGACGACGACCAACTTGCACACGGGATACAGCCGCTGGCAGAGCGCCTCCGCCCCCGGGAGAAGGTAGGGCAGTGTCCCCAGCCGGGTGAGGTAATCCCGGTTCATCTGCTCCGGGTCTGCGTCCGTCCGGCCCAGCTCGTCCAGCAGCCGGGCAAACCGCTCCCGGCCCAGGCGGGGCTGAGGGAACTCCCCCCGGTCACAGGCGGCCCACAGGCCGTCGTTAATCTCCAGGTAGCGCCCCACCGTCCTCTCGTCCGGGGAGATGCCCCAGTCCGCCAGAGTACGCCGGATGGCCTCCAGCTCACTCCGGTCAAAGTCGAACAGGGTGCGGTCCGCGTCCAGCAGGACCAGGTCATACCGTGGTGTTTTCATCCGTTTTCTCCTCCTGCTGTTTTCCGCTGAGGATGGTGACGTACCGGGGCAGGTTCTCCACCGTCAGCTCCCGGTGCTCGCCGCCAAACTCCCCGTCCAGGGTCCAGCTCACCGGCTCCTCGCTCTGAAAACGGACGCTGGCGGACTGGATGGAGGCGATATACTCGTTGGGCTGACGGCTCATCAGGGCGGCGGCCACCTGGTTTAAGTCCAGCAGGTTCTTCGGGGCGCGGATGAGCACCACCTCAAACAGGCCGTCGTCCAGAATGACCTGTCGGTTGTTCATTCCCTTAAAGCCACCCACCGAGACGGAGTTGCTCACCATGCCGTAAATGTACTCGTCCTCCAGCTCGCCTCCGTCCCAGGTCACCTTCATGTGGTAGGTCTTCAGGGAGGCCAGGCTCTTGATACCGCTGAGGATATAGGCTGTCCGGCCGAACAGGTTTTTCATGGCCTGGGGCGTGGCATAGGAGGTCTCTGTAAAAATGCCGAAGGCCGCCACGTAGGAGAACAGGTGGTTGCCGTTCACCCGCCCCACGTCGCAGTCCTGGGGATAGCCGGTCACTGCCAGCTCCGCCGCCCGGGCCATGTCGTCGCCCGGCAGCTCCAGGGTCTTGGAGAAATCGTTGGTGGTGCCCGCCGGGATATAGCCCAGGGTGACGGGCCGCTCCCTGTCCTGGAGTCCGGTGACCACCTCGCTCAGGGAGCCGTCCCCGCCACAGCAGACCAGATGGTCGTACTGGCGGGACAGGGCCGCCGCCGCCCAGACGCCGTCCCCCGGTCCCTGGGTGGCGTAGAGGGTGGGGAGATAGCCGTTCTTATGGAACTGCTCCACCACCGGGCCCAGACAGAGCTGGATCTTCCCCTTGCCCGCGTGGGGATTATAGATAAACAGCAGGGTTTTCCTCTCTGCTCGCTCCTTTCGTCTCATCTCATTGTCTGACAACGCTTTGCCATTATTATGAAAGAGACGGACGGAAAATACAATGTCGATTTTGTAAATTCGGTCCTTCGCATTGGGATTTTTCGTCTCGCCGTTGAACAAAATAATCCTTCTCCACCGGAAAAAAATCCGTCTTTGTCCCGTCATAAGCCTTGCAAGGCGGGATTGCGGCTGATATAATAAGAAACGTACAGGCTCCGGCGGACGACCGTCTGAGTCCTGCAAAAAAGATGTAAGTCGCCAATGGGCAAGGAATCCTGTCCACTGACGGTCACTGACAGGAGGAAATGCACCATGGATATTCGCATTGAACTGACCAAGACCCCCAAGGAAAAGCCCACTGATGAGAGCGCGCTGGGCTTCGGCAAAATCTTCACCGACCATATGTTCCTCATGAACTACACCGACGGACAGGGCTGGCACGACGCCCGCATCGTTCCCTATGGCCCCATCGCTCTGGACCCCTCCGCCATGGTGCTCCACTATGCCCAGGAGGTCTTTGAGGGCATGAAGGCCTATCGGATCGCCGACGGCTCCATCCAGCTGTTCCGGCCCTACGAGAACGCCCGCCGGTTCAACAACTCCGCCAAGCGGCTGTGCATCCCCACCATGGATGAGGAGATGTTCGTCACCGCTGTCAAGACGCTGGTGAATGTGGACAGGGACTGGGTGCCCCACTCTCCGGAGACCTCTCTCTATATCCGTCCCTTCGTCTTTGCCACCGACCCCCATCTGGGCATCCACGCCTCCAAGGCCTATCTCTTCGCCATCATCGTCTCCCCCTCCGGCTGCTATTATCCCGAGGGGATTAACCCCGTCCGCATCTATGTGGAGTCCAAGGATGTCCGGGCTGTCCGGGGCGGCACCGGCTATACCAAGTGCGGCGGCAACTACGCCGCCTCCATCCGTGCCGGCGAGGTGGCCGAGGAGAAGGGCTATACCCAGGTCCTGTGGCTGGACGGCGTGGAGCAGAAGTACATTGAAGAGGTCGGCTCCATGAACGTCATGTTCAAAATTTCCGGCAAGATCGTCACCCCCGCCCTCACCGGCTCCGTCCTTCCCGGCATCACCCGGAAGAGCTGCATCGAGCTGCTCAAGAGCTGGGGCTACGAGGTGGAGGAGCGGCTGCTCTCCGCGCAGGAGCTGTTTGACGCCGCCGAAAGCGGCGCTCTGGAGGAGGCCTGGGGCACCGGCACCGCCGCCGTCGTCTCTCCCGTGGGCGAGATGGCCTGGAACGACCGCACCTGCATCGTCAACGGCGGGAAGATCGGCCCCACCGTCCAGAAGCTGTACGACACCCTCACCGGTATCCAGTGGGGCAAGCTGGAGGACACCTTCGGCTGGATCGTCAAGGTGGACTGAGCCTGAAAAAAACGACAAAAGCTGCCCGAGAGCTGTGGCTCCCGGGCAGCTCAGCGTGTCAAAAATCCTTTTTGCCACGCTGAGTACGATTTTTGAACTTTGAAAAAGTTCTAAAAATCGTTTTTATTGCACGCGAAGGGGGCTTTTTGCCCCCTCCTCCGCACCCCCGCTGCTCTGTCGCGGAAGTCTCAAGCGTTTTTTTTTGCCAGTCTCAACTGCCCGAGAGCTGTAGCTCCCGGGCAGCTTTTTTGGTATTTTTGGCAGAACCTTCCCGGGGTAATTTTCAGCTATGGAGCAGAAACTAAGCCGACCGAAAAACGGTCGAACCTGATTTCACGGGAGGTTATGAGATGAAAGGAAACTCCAAGGGAGCGACGGGCGCGCTGATTTTGGCCCTGGCGCTGGCAGTATCCCTGCTGCTCACCGGATGCAACACCCGGCAGGATGCCGTTGCCGATGGCACCGCAGACAGCGGCAGCTATTCCGCCGACGAGAGCGGCAGCGTGACGGATGACGACGCCGCTGCGGATGACAGCACAGCCGGGCAGGATGACGCAGAACGCTCCGTCACTGACGACAGCACCTATCGGGACAGCGACGACGACGCCGGGACCGACGGGAACAGGACGGAGGACGACGGCAGCGTCTCCGACGATGTGAAGGACGCCGTGGACGACACCGCCGACGCCGCCGAGGACGTGACCGACGGCATCATCGACGGGGCCAGAGACGTGACGGACGACGCTGTTGACGCCGTAGACGACGCAGGGGACGACGTCAGGGACGGCATGGAGCAGGCCACCGACGACGCTCGAACCGGGAAATAATGGTCCAAGCAGCCAGACTGGTCGTTCAGCCTGGCTGCTTTATGCCTGTGCGGATTCGTGCCAACCCCTCAATCCTCCAGTTCGCTGATTTGCCGCTCCAGGGCGGCGGCGAACCGGCCTACATGAATCCCGTCCACGAACCGGTGGTTCACCTCTACCGAGAGGCCCAGCTCCAGCCGCCCGTCCCGCTCCTCAAATTTGCCCCAGGAAATGCGGGGATTGGCGTCCTCTGGGTTCGGGTCCCGCTCATTGGACAGGGCGGTGAGCCGGAGCCAGGGGAGACAGGAGTAGAAGATCAGCCCATCCGACTCCAGCTCCGGGCGGATGAAGCAGTCCTGGGTCCGGCTCCGCTCCGCCGCCGCCTGGCAGAAGCCCTCCAGACTGCCCTCACAGGGCATGGTGACGATGTGAAACAGGTCGCTGCCCTGCTTCATGTCGGTGAAGCTGGGGGAGCGCTCGTCCAGCAGGAACACCCTGCCCTCCCGGACAGTGTAGCGGAAATTCTCCACCTCGTTGACCGCCCGGGTGCAGAGGCAGACCATGGCATAATAGAAGGACAGCCCGTGTTCCTTTACATACCGATACAGTCCGGTGACATCCACCGTGAAGGTGACCATATACATGGGGTCATGCATCCCGGAGAAAAAGTCGTAGATCTCCCGGCGGGGCCAGGCGGCGAGGTCGATTTCGTGTGTCATGGTGGTGCCTCCCTGTTCTGTGATTTCCTTCATTATAGCACAGGTTTGGAGGGTGGGGTAGGGGGGTTGTACGAATTCGCCCGGGTGCCTGTCTTATCGATGGTGCATACTGCTCTCCCTCAGTCTGCCCTTCGGGCAGCCAGCTCCCTCAGAGAGGGAGCCAAAAGGCTTGCAGCAGACCCTTGCCTCCCTCTGTGAGGGAGGTGGCACGGCGAAGCCGTGACGGAGGGAGAGCGGCAGGCACTGCCAAAACGCTAAAAGCTTCCGGCGAATTCGTACCCCCTTCCCAGAACTTTACAAAAAAAGTTGCCCGACCTATATAAATGTGTTATAATACATTCTGAGCATTTTTCCGCTCTCCAGACTTTACAGAAAAGGAGTTTTTCCGCCATGCTCTTCGATAACGAGACCCAGGAGCTGCTGACTATGGTCCGGGAGTTCGTGGATAAGGAAGTAATCCCCACGGTAGGGGATTACGAAAAGAACAACGAGTTCCCGGAAAAGCTGCTGGACATGGCCTGTGACATGGGCCTGAACCAGCTGTGTGTTCCCGCTGAATACGGTGGCCCCGGCCTGACCAGTGTGCAGGTCTTTGCCATTGCCGAGGAGATCGCCCGGGGCGATATCGGCATCGGCACCACCCTCATTGCCAACGCTCTGGCGTCCTACCCTGTGCTAATCGCAGGCACCGACGCCCAGAAGAAGCTTTGGTTCGACACGATGATCGAGAAGAAGTACGCTGCCTTCTGCCTGACCGAGCCGAATGCCGGCTCCGACGCAGGCGGAGTACAGACCACCGCCGTGGAGGACGGGGACGAGTATGTCATCAACGGCACCAAGTGCTTCATCTCCAACGGCCCCATCGCTGGCATCTATACCGTCCTGGCCTCCACCCGGAAGAAGGCAGGGGTCATGGGCCTGTCCGCCTTTATCGTGGAGCGGGACCGGCCCGGCGTGTCCATCGGCAAGGAAGAGGACAAGATGGGCATGCGGCTCAGCCGCACCAGCGAGGTCATCTTCGACAATGTGCGCATCCCCAAGGATCACCTGCTGGGCAAGAAGAACCGGGGCTTTAAGTATATCATGGAGACCCTGGATCACTCCCGGGCGGGTGTGGGCGCCTTTGGCGTCGGCATCGGCCAGCGGGCCGTGGAGGAGGCCACCAAGTACGCCAAGCAGCGCAAACAGTTCGGCCAGCCCGTGGCCAACTTCCAGATGGTGGAGGAGATGCTGGCGGACATGGAGATCCAGGTGCAGACGGGTCGTCAGATGTACCTCCACGCCGCAGAGCTGATGGATGCAGGACAGCCCTTCACCATGGAGGCTGCCATCGCCAAGACCTTCGGCACCGACATCGGCATGAAGTGTGCCGAGAACGGCGTGCAGGTCATGGGCGGCTACGGCTATATGAAGGAGTACCCCATGGAGAAGCTCATGCGGGACGCCAAGATCCTCCAGATCTACGAGGGCACCAACCAGGTCCAGCGCACCGTCATCGCCGGTCAGGTGAAGAAGAAGTACTCCGACAACGGCCCCAAGGCCGCCCCCTCCACCGCCCCCACGAAACGGGAGGAGGCTCCTAAAACCACCGCTCCCGCTCCGGTTGCCGCTCCCAAAAAGGTCGTCACCGGCAAGGAGCTGAACCTGCTGGTCTGCATCAAGCAGGTGCCGGACACCACCCAGATCAAAATCGACCCGGTGAAGCACACCCTTATCCGGGAGGGCGTGCCCGCCATCGTCAGCACCTTTGACACCTACGCCCTGGAGACCGCCCTCCGCCTGAAGGACCAGGTGGGCGGCAAGGCCACCGTCCTCACCATGGGCATCCCCAAGGCCAAGGACGCCCTCCGGGAGTGCCTGGCCGCCGGTGCGGACGAGGCATACCTCATCACCGACCGGGCCTTCGGCGGCTCGGACACCCTGGCCACCTCCAAGATTATCTCCACTGCTATCCAGGTGCTGGAGACCCGGGCAGGCAAGGCCTTCGACTTCATCTTCTGCGGCAAGCAGGCCATCGACGGAGACACCGGCCAGGTTGGCCCGGAGATCTCCCAGCATCTGAACCGGGCGCTCATCTCCTACGCCGTGGAGGCGACCCTCCAGGAGGACGGGAGCCTGAAGTGCAAGCGGGAGAGCGACGAGGGCTATGACTACTATGCTGCCTCCGCCCCCTGCGTCATCACGGTGAACAAGACCGCCTACGACCTCCGCTATCCCAACTTCAAGAGCCAGCGGTTCGCCCGGACGGCGGAGATCGGGGAGCTGACCTCCGCTGAGGTGGTGGTCGCCCCCGAGGAGCGGGGCCTGGCCGGTTCCCCCACCAAGGTACTCAAGACCTACACCCCCCGGCACGAGAAGAACGGCATGAAGATCGAGGGCCTGGACGGCAAGGCGGCGGCGGACAAGCTCACCGGACTGCTGTCCGACGCCGGGCTGCTGTAAGCTAGGAGGGTATCAGTTATGGAAAACAAGAATCTTTGGGTCTATATCGAGACGGACAGCGGCGTGGCCAAGAACGTGGGCTATGAGCTGCTGAATCCCGGCCGCATGATGGCGGACAAGCTGGGCAGCCAGCTGGTGGCCGTGGTCCTGGGCAAGGGTGTGGAGGCTGTGGCGCAGCAGGCCATCGCCTACGGCGCGGACAAGGTCCTCCTGGTGGAGGGCGACGAGTACGAGACGTACAATACCGACGCCCAGACCTATGCCATGGTCAATCTCATCCAAAAGTATCAGCCCTTTATCGTCCTCTATGGGGCCACCAACAACGGCCGGGACGTGGGGCCCCGGGTGGCCTGCGCCGCTCACACCGGCCTGACCGCCGACTGCACCGGGCTGGACATCGACGAGAACGGCCTGCTGGCCTCCACCCGTCCCGCCTTCGGCGGCAACCTGATGGCCACCATCTCCTGCCCTGACCATCGGCCCCAGATGTCCACCGTCCGCCCCGGCGTGTTCAAAAAGCCGGAGGCCGACTGTGGCCGCACCGGAGAGATCATCCGGGAGGACATCCACATCGACCCAGCCAATGTCCGGGTGAAGCTGCTGGAGCGGGTGAAGGAAGTCGCCGAGGCGGTCAACCTGGAGGAGGCGGACGTTATCGTCTCCGGCGGTCGCGGCCTCAAGAGTGCCGAGAACTTCGCTTTGGTCCGGGAGCTGGCGGACGCCATGGGCGGCGTGGTAGGCGCCTCCCGTGCCGCCGTGGATGCGGGCTGGATTCCCCACGCCCATCAGGTGGGCCAGACCGGCAAGACGGTGGCTCCCAAGATCTACGTGGCCGTGGGCATCTCCGGCGCCATCCAGCATCTGGCGGGCATGAGCGGCTCCGACACCGTCATCGCCATCAACAAGGACCCGGACGCCCCCATCTTCTCCGTGGCGGACTACGGTATCGTGGGCGACCTGTTCGAGGTGGTCCCCGCCCTCACCGCCGCCATCAAGGCGAAGAAGGCCTGAACAGACACACGGAATATAAGACAGCCCCTTCGCCATATGGTGGAGGGGCTGTCAGTCTGTCAGACAACACCGTCTGCGCTTTACAAACCCTTTTCGACAATTTTACATAGATTTTTTGCCTGACTGATTGTCTTTCGCCCTGAATCATTATACAATACAGAGAGCAGTTTGCGGTATCAAAGCCTGCGGAACGTCGTAAACTGTATCTACAGAGCGCGCCGGCCGTCCGCCTGTCCATAGGGCGGGCTGTCATGAACTGCCGGCGCGGAATGAGGAGCGAGAGATCGGATGGAGCAGAGAAATTGCTATGCCAACCGGGAGCTGTCCTGGCTGCGTTTTAATGAGCGGGTGCTGGACGAGGCGGGGAATCCCCGGGTGCCGCTGGCGGAGCGGCTGAGCTTTGCCGCTATTTTCCAGAACAATCTGGATGAGTTTTTCATGGTTCGGGTGGGTACCCTGATGACCCATATGCACGCCAGCGAGCCCATGCGGGACAACAAGACCGGGATGACCAGCGCCCAGCAGGTGGAGGCTATCCTGAAGCTGGTCCAGGAGCTGGAGGAGAAAAAGGGACGGGTCTACACCCGGCTCATGGGAGAGCTGGAGCCTCACGGCGTCCGGCTGGTGAACTTTGGCCGCCTCTCCCCGGAGGACGGGGAGCTGCTGGAGGAGCTGTTTGACCGGCAGATCGCCCCCTTCCTCTCGCCTATGGTCATCACACGGCAACAGCCGTTCCCCTTCCTGCACAACAAGCAGCTCTGCGCTGTGGCCTGGCTGACCTCCAAAAGTGGCAAGAGCCGTGTGGGCATCGTCCCCTGCACCGACGGGGTGGTGCCCCGGCTGATCCCTGTGCCCAGCCATCCGGGAACGTTCATGCTCCGGGAGGAGCTGATCCTCCACTTCGTCGGCAAGCTGTTCCACCGGTACACGGTGGAGGAAAAGGCGGTCATGCGGGTCACCCGAAACGCCGACCTGGACTCCATCACCGCCATCGACGAGGATCTGGACTATCGGGACAACATGGAGCATCTCATCCGTCAGAGACGCCGTCTCAGCCCGGTGCGGCTGGAGGTGTCCCGCCCCCTGCCGGAAAAGCTCCGGTCGGCCCTGGCGGACTTTATCGGATTCCGGGAGGAGCATATCATACATGTGACTACGCCTCTGGATCTGTCCTTTGTCTCCCAGCTCCAGGAGCAGCTCCGGGGAGAGCCGGCCCTGTTCTACCAGCGGCGGACGCCCCGGATGTCTCCCGCTCTGGACATGAAGCGGAGCATTATCGACCAGATCGAGGAAAAGGACGTGCTGCTCAGCTATCCCTTTGAGAGCATGCGTCCCTTCCTCCGGCTGCTCCACGAGGCGGCGGAGGACGAGACGGTGGTCTCCATCAAAATGTCCCTCTACCGGGTGGCGGACCGGAGCAAGGTCATCGAGGAGCTGATCGAAGCGGCGGAAAACGGCAAGGAGGTGGTCGTCCTCCTGGAGCTCCGGGCGCGGTTCGATGAGGAGAACAATATCGAGATGTCCCACCGCCTGGAGGATGCAGGCTGCCGGGTGAGCTATGGTCTGCCGGAGTACAAGGTGCACTCCAAGCTGTGCCTCATCACCCGGTATACCGACCACGGGCTGCGCTATCTGACCCAGATCGGCACCGGCAACTACAACGAAAAGACGGCGAAGCAGTATACCGACCTGAGCCTGATGACCGCCGATCAGGGCATCGGCGCAGAGGCCGCCCGCATTTTCAACGCCGTCTCCTGTGAGGAGACGCTGGAGACGACGGAGCACCTGCTGGTGGCGCCCCACTGCCTGCAAAACCGGGTGCTGGAGCTGATGGACCGGGAGATCGCCTGTGCCAAGGCGGGACAGCGGGCCTATATCGGGGCCAAGATCAACTCCCTCACCGACAAGACCATCATCGACAAGCTCATCGAGGCCTCCCAGGCGGGGGTGCGTATCGAGCTGATCGTCCGGGGCATCTGCTGCCTGCGGCCGGGGATCGAGGGTTATACCGACCATATCACCGTCATCAGCGTGGTGGGGCGCTTCCTGGAGCACTCCCGTATCTACCGGTTCGGCGTGGGGGAGCGGGAGCAGATCTATATCGCCTCCGCCGACTTCATGACCCGGAACACCCTCCGGCGGGTGGAGGTGGCGGCGCCCATCTACGACAGAGATCTGAAGGCCCGGATCCGGCACATTTTTGACACCATTATGCGGGACGATGAGAAGGGGAGAGAGCTGCTCAGCGACGGCAGCTATACCCACCGCTGCATCAACAAGACGCCCCTGAATTCCCAGGAGCTGTTTTACGAGGAGGCCTACGGGGCGGCAGAGACCGGGCGGGTCAAATGACACAGGAAGGACAGATGCACATTGCTCACCATCGGAATGTTGACCAGCGGCGGCGACTGCCAGGCCCTCAATGCCGCCATGCGTGGCGTGGCCAAATCCCTGTTCGAGGCAGGGGAGACGGTCGTCTACGGCTTTGAGGACGGCTACAAGGGCCTGATCTACGGCCGCTACCGGAAGATGACCGAGAGGGACTTTTCCGGCATCCTGACCCGGGGCGGGACCATCCTCGGCTCCTCCCGGCAGCCCTTCAAGCAGATGCGGATACCGGACGAGAACGGTCTGGATAAGGTGGAGGCCATGAAGGGCACCTACCGGCAGCTGGGGCTGGACTGTCTGGTCATCCTGGGGGGCAACGGCACCCACAAGACCGCCAACCTCCTCCGGGAGGAGGGGCTGAACGTGGTCACCCTCCCCAAGACCATCGATAACGACATCTGGGGCACCGACATGACCTTCGGCTTCCAGAGCGCCGTCAACATCGCCACCGACGCCATCGACTGTATCCATACCACCGCCGCCTCCCACGGCCGGGTGTTTATCGTGGAGGTCATGGGCCACAAGGTAGGGTGGCTGACCCTCCATGCCGGGCTGGCCGGCGGGGCGGACATCATCCTTCTGCCGGAGATCCCCTACGATGTGGACCGGGTGGCCGCCGCCATCGAGAAGCGGGACAGGGCCGGGAAACGGTTCACCATCCTGGCGGTGGCGGAGGGGGCAATCAGCCGGGAGGACGCCGCCCTGAGCAAGAACGAGCGGAAGGCGGAGCAGAGGCGGTACCCCTCCGTCTCCTACAAGCTGGCAGATCAGATTTTGGAAAAGACCGGCAAGGAGGTCCGCATCACCGTTCCCGGCCACACCCAGCGGGGCGGCTCTCCCTGCCCCTATGACCGGGTGCTGGCATCCCGGCTGGGCGCGGCGGCGGCCGGGCTGATCCTGGAGAGGAAATTCGGCTTCATGGTGGGTATCGTAAACGGCGAGATCGTCCCCGTCCCCCTGGGGGAGGTGGCCGGGCGGCTGAAAACCGTCCCCCCCGGACAGCTCCATCATCCGGGAGGCCAAGCGGATCGGCATCAGCTTTGGAGATTGAGAAATCCGCATCATATGGGCGGCTGCCGGAAACGGCAGCCGCCCGCTTTTTGCGTTTGCCGCGGCACAAATCGGGGGAGAATAGACGAAACAACCCCTGAATGACGGCCCATCTCTTAAAATTTTGGAGAAATTAGAAGAAAGTGTGGATATTTGGCAGAAGTTATGATATAGTAACAGACACCGGGCGGAACGGGCACGTCGTCCGGAGAGAAGCGGAATACAGGGGCGCCCCTGGGACGCCCTGTCGATACAGGAGCAGGCTTATGGACAAGAAGAAAATCGGGATACTGGCCGCTGTCCTGGTGGTACTGATCGGCCTGGGCGTGGGCGTCTACATCTACTCTCAGGGGGACCACAGCGGCCCCAGCGTGACCCTGGTCAGCGACTTTGAGACGGACTATGGTGAGACCATCGGCCTGTACGATCTGGTGCGGTCGGTCTCGGACGACAGCGCCTATGAGATCGCCATCACCAGCGGGGGAGACGTGTCCTCCGACGGCCTCTCCACCGTTTTTGAGGAGTCAGGGAGTTATACCGTGGAGATCACCGCCGTGGACGAGTATGAGAATACCACCGTCAAGACGGCTGCCGTCACCATTCTGGACTCCAAGCCCCCCACCATCACCGCCTCGGACATCACCATCTCCCTGGGGGACAGCGTGGACTATCACACGGGGGTCACCGCCACGGATGAGATGGACGGCAATCTGACCGGTCAGCTCCAGGTGGACACCAGCCAGGTGGACGAGACAAAGGCGGGGGTCTATCCCGTCATCTACACGGTGACGGACAGCTCTGGCAACGAGGCAGTGCTGCGCATCGCACTGACCATCCAGAACCCGGAGGCCAAGTCGGTGACTCTGAGCCAGCAGAGCCTCTCACTGGACGGCAACGGCCATTATCAGATCACCGCCACCGTCTCCCCCAGCAACTGGACGGGGAGCATTGAGTGGACGTCCAGCAACACCGATGTAGCTGTGGTGTCCGACGGCCTGGTCTCCTGGGTGGGGGTGGGCAGCTGCACCATCACCGCCACGGCGGGGAGCGTATCCGCCCAGTGCCAGGTGACCTGTGGCTATGTCAGCGTGACCTCCATCAAGCTGAGCTCCTCCGAGCTGGAGCTGGATTACCAGCAGAGCGAGAAGCTGACTGCCACTGTTATCCCCTCCAACTGGAGCGACAGCGTGATCTGGACGACCAGTGACGCCGCCGTGGCCACTGTGACCGGCGGCGTGGTCACCTGGGCCGGACAGGGAACGTGCATTATCACCGCCTCTGCCGACGGCAGGACGGCAAGCTGTACCGTCACCTGTAACCAGCCGGAGATCGAGTCCATCGACATCGAGGAGGAGAGTCTCACCCTGGCGGCGAACAAGACCTACACCCTGGCAACGACCATCATACCCGCCGAGTGGGAGGGCGACGTGGTCTGGAGCTCCAGCGACACGGCAGTCGCCACCGTGGACAACGGTGTAGTCACCTGGGTCGGCGAGGGCACCTGCACCATCACGGCCTCGGCCGGAACGTGCACTGACAGTGTGGAGGTGACCTGCGAGGCGGAGATCTCCATCTGGGAAGAGATTTTCGGAATCGGCAGCGATGACGAGGGCAGCGACGAGAGCGGTGACAGCGCGGACAACGGCTCGGATAACGACAGCACCGACGAGAGCGGTGACAGCGCGGACAACGGCTCGGATAACGACAGCACCGACGATGCCGGATAACAGCAGATCAGACGATCCTGCCTGGCTCCGGGACGGGAGACCTCCTGTCCCGGAGCTTTTATCACCAGGGGAGGGAGAACGTCCATGAATATCACTATACCGACCGTACCGCTGGGCCTGCTTCGCCGTTTGAACGGGGCGGGGTATGAGGCCTATGTGGTGGGCGGTTGCGTCCGGGACGCCATCATGGGGCGGACGCCCAGCGACTGGGACATCTGTACCGACGCCCTGCCCCGGCAGGTCATCGACCTGTTTGCCGACCATTCGGTGGCAAAGACGGGGCTCCAGCACGGCACGGTCATGGTCATCGAGGACGGGGTGGGCTATGAGATTACCACCTTCCGCACCGACGGGGCCTATTCCGACCACCGGCACCCGGACCGGGTGGAATTTGTCTCCAGCCTCCGGGAGGATTTGGCCCGGAGAGACTTTACCATCAACGCCATGGCCTACCACCCGGAGGAGGGGCTGGTGGACTGCTTTGGCGGCAGGGTGGATCTGGCGGCGGGGCTCGTCCGCTGTGTGGGCGACCCGAATCAGCGATTCCAGGAGGACGGCCTGCGGCTGCTCCGGGCACTCCGGTTCGCCGCCCGGTTCGGCTTCCGGGTAGAGCGGGAGACGGGAGAGGCCATGCACCGTAACCGGGGCCTGCTGGACAGCATTGCCGCAGAGCGCATCTTTGCCGAGCTGAAGGGCTTTCTGGTGGGCCAGGGGGTGGGCCCCCTCCTGCGGGAGTACCGGGACCTTATCGCCCAGGTGCTGCCCGAGCTGACGCCCATGTTTGACTTTGAGCAGCACAACCCCCACCACTGCTGGGACGTGTGGGAGCACACCGTCCGGGCGGTGGAGGCGGTGGAGCCGGAGACCGCCCTACGGCTGACCATGCTGTTCCATGACAGCGGCAAGCCGGACTGCTTCTCCATGGATGAAAATGGGGTGGGCCACTTCTACCGCCACGGCCAGCGGAGCGAGGAGCTGGCGGGCCAGATGCTGACCCGTCTGCGGTGCGACAACCGGCTGCGCAGACAGGTGCTGCTCCAGGTGCGCACCCATGACCAGCCCCTGCCCCAGACGGAGGCCGCCGGGCGGCGGTTCCTCAACCGGATGGGGGAGGAGGGAGCGCTCCAGTCTCTGGCCGTCCATCGGGCGGATATGCTGGCCCAGGCCCCGGAGACCTGGCCGGAGAAGCAGGCGCTGCTGGACAACGCCGAGGGCATTCTCCGGAGGCTCCTGGAGCAGAGGGCCTGCTTCGGCGTCAAGAACCTGGCGATCAACGGCCGTGACCTGCTCGCCCTGGGCTACCGGCCCGGGCCGACCCTGGGCGGAGAGCTGAACCGTCTGTTGGAGCTGGTGCTGGACGGAACCCTTGCCAACGGGCGGGAGGTGCTTTTGGAGCAGGCGGAGCGGGACCGGGAGGAGAACTGACTCCGCCCGATACGACGGGCGGAAAAGACAAAAAAGTCTGCAAAAAGTCTGTAAAATCCCTCAGGATAGCCTTGCCAAGGGGGAGAAAATAAGCTATGATGTTGCTGTGCAGGAGGGAAAACGGTTCCGGTCCTGCACAGCAACATCGCATTATCCCATCAGACCTTCCGGGTCATTTCATCAGAATGTGAGGGATTTACATGGAAAACGCAGTGAAGCGTATTGGCGTATTGACCAGCGGCGGCGACTCCCCCGGCATGAACGCGGCGGTTCGGGCGGTGGTCCGGACGGCCCTCTCCCGGGGCATCGACGTCATCGGCATCCGGAGAGGCTGGAGCGGTCTCATCACCGGAGACGTGTTCCGGATGGACGGGGACTCCGTGGCCCATATCATCAACCGGGGCGGCACCATCCTCTACACCGCCCGCTGTGAGGAGTTCAAGACCGAGGAGGGCCAGCAGAAGGCAGTGGCCACCTGCAAGCTCCTGGGCATCGAGGGCGTGGTGGCCATCGGCGGCGACGGCACCTTCCGGGGCTGCCTGGCTCTGTCCCGCCACGGTATCTCGGTGGTGGGCATTCCGGGCACCATCGACAACGACATCGGCTGCACCCACTACTCCATCGGCTATGACACCGCCGCCAACACCGCCATCGAGGCCATCGACCGGCTGAGAGACACCATGCAGTCCCACGAGCGCTGCTCCGTGGTGGAGGTCATGGGCCACCGGGCAGGGAACCTGGCCCTCTATGTGGGCATTGCCACCGGCGCCACCGCCGTGCTGATGCCGGAGCATTCCTGGGACTTCCAGAAGGACGTAGCGGAGCGCATCCGCAACGCCCGGCTCCATGGCAAGAGCCACTTTATGATCATTGTGGCCGAGGGCGCCTTCAACAACGACGAGATCATGAAGAACCCCGGCAGCGCCGCCAAGGTGGCGGAGATGATCCACGAGGAGCTGGGCATCGAGCCCCGGGTCACCGTTCTGGGCCACATCCAGCGGGGCGGTTGCCCCACCGCCAGAGACCGGGTCACCGCCACCCGTATGGGATACTGGGCGGTGGAGTGCCTGGCTGCCGGAAAGAACAACCGGGTGGTCTGCCACCAGGGCGGCACCGTCTGCGACATGGACATGGAGGAGGCTCTGGAGGTGCCCCACAGCATCAGCCTCTCCGAGGAGCGGGTGCTCCAGGCCATGACCGGCTTCGAGGGCTGAGAAAGACAAAAAGCGCTCACTGGGGGAGCGCTGAAGCAAACTGGAACCGTGGAGCCTGCGCTCTCTGTGTCTTAGCATCAGAGTGCAGGCTCCACGGCCTTCTTTCTTATCCGTTTTCCAACGCCTATTCGGCAGCTTCCTCCTGCTGAGTGGTGACAAATACCTGCAATGCCGTCCTCTCCCGTTCGCTGTACCGGGAGTGGCCCCTCTGGGACAGCCACCGGAGCTGAAGGGAAAAAATCAGCGCGGCGCATACGACCAGCAGTACGGTCAGGCAGTTTTTGACCAGTTGTTTCATATCGGTTCTCTCCTTTCAGCAGGTGCGAAATGTCCCTCTGTTTACTATGACGCAGGATCGCCCTGAAACGTGACATTCTGAAATCTGAAAACTTCTTACAAATTGCCCCTGCGTTTTACATGCTACACCCCGCCTCCATCGGAACCGTCCCGGGAGGGCATCCAAACGGCATCCGATCAAAGCGCAGCGCCCGGGGATTCATCCCGCATCGGGGCAATTGTGGGGCGACGCCCTTGACTTTCACACAGGAATGGGGTAAAGTGTAGCAAACAGAAAGCCACAGAGGAGGCGTCTGATATGCAACGGGAAAAGATCATTGCAGTAGTGGGCCTGGGGCTGATCGGCGGCTCCCTGGCCGCCGCCCTCCGGGGCTTTGAGGATTATACCGTGGTGGGCGTGGTGCGCCGCCAGGAGACGGCGGACTACGCTGTGAGCCACGGAGTCTGCGACCGGGTGACTCTGGACCCTATGGAGGTGCTGCCGGAGGCGGACGTGGTCTGGCTGTGCATGAATCCACAGGGCATTGTGGACTATATGGCCCGGTATAAGGACGCATTCCGGGCAGGGGCGCTGGTCACCGACGTGGGCGGCATCAAGACCGCTATTATGAAAGGGGCCGACGTGCTGCCGGATACGGTGGACTTCATCGGCTGCCACCCCATGGCGGGCACAGAGTTCTCCGGCATCGAGCACTCCTTCCCCACCATGTTCCAGCGGGCGCACTTTATCCTGACCCCCAGAGCGAACAGCACCCAGGAGCACATCGCCCTGATGCGCCGCGTCTCTGCCTACATCGGCTGTTCCGACGTGGTGACCACCACTCCCGAGCGGCACGACGCCATCATCGCCTACACCAGCCAGCTCATGCACATCATCGCCGTCTCCGTCTGCGACGACGAGGAGCTGTTCCAGTGCCGGGGCTTTGAGGGCGGCTCCTTCCGGGACTGTACCCGTGTGGCGGCGCTGGACGTGGAGCTGTGGACTCAGCTGTTCTCCATGAACGCCCCGGCCCTTACCCGGGAGATCGACCGCCTGGTGCAGAACCTCTCCGCCTACCGGGACGCCATCGCCGGGGGAGACGTCCAGGCTCTGTCGGATAAGCTGTCCTGGTCTGCCAACCGCAAGCGTCAGATGAACCTGCCCGGGCCTGGACAGATCATGCTGTGAGAAACTCGCTCTTGAAAATCACAGGCAAACCGGGTATAATGTGACCGTTCCGAAGCAGCGGCAGGCCGCCGTCTTTGGAACGGCAAGCTGTCCGGGTATAGCGCAGTTGGTAGCGCGGGTGCTTTGGGAGCATCAGGCCGTGCGTTCGAGTCGCACTACTCGGATCAAAGAAAGCCCCTCTGAGACTGAACTCAGAGGGGCTTCGTCTGTCCCCGGACCGCTCCGGAGGACAGGTGTAGAGATTGCACAGACACATTTAAACAACATATGGAAAAATCAAAACAATTTTCGATAAGATGAGAAGTTCAGCGAAGAAAAGAGGCAAATTAAGAACTTTTTAACTGCCAAAAAGAAGACGTGGAACTGTACTCCGGCCGGTTGACAAGGGCGCGGATGACCGTTATAATAAACTTAAATAGGTATATATGACAGAAATGGCTGCGTTTTGCGGCCTGTTTCTGTGGAAAATGCAGCGAAACACCTGCCGCAGCAGCCGGAACCACCGGAGACGTTGTCTCCGTTTTTTGTGTTCAAATTCCAGTAGGAGGGCATCAGCCATGAAATTCCAAAAAAAAGCCGTCATCTTTGACCTGGACGGGGTCATCTGCTTCACCGACAAATATCACTATCAGGCATGGAAGGCTCTGGCCGACCGGCTGGGTATCTATTTCGACGAGAAGATCAACGACCGTCTCCGCGGCGTCAGCCGTATGGCCAGCCTGGACATCATCCTGGAGCGGGCCACGGAGGAGTACACCGAGGAGCAGAAGGTGGCCTTCGCCACCGAGAAGAACGACAACTATCGGGAGCTGCTGAAGAACATGAGCCCCGCCGACCTGACCGACGAGGTGAAGGACACCCTGAACGAGCTGCGTGCCCGGGGCTATAAGCTGAGCATCGGCTCCTCCAGCAAGAACACCAAGTTCATCCTGGGCCAGCTGGGTCTGGGCGACTTCTTTGACGCCATTGCCGACGGCACCGATATCACCCGCTCCAAGCCCGATCCAGAGGTGTTCCTCAAGTCTGCTGCCAAGCTGGGCATCGACCCGGCGGACTGCGCCGTGGTGGAGGACGCCAAGGCCGGCATCCAGGCTGCCAAGGCCGGCGGCATGACCGCTCTGGCCCTGTTCGGAGACGCCAAGGGCTGCGGCGAGGAGGACTATGACCTGACCTCCTTCTCCGACCTGCTGAACATCCTGTAAAAGCCGACCTGTCCGCCGCCGGACCTCCTCCGGGAGTCGGCGGCGGCTGACTGGTTGGAGGTATCCTAATGAGTATGAGACCATACGCCTTTGGGGTAGACATCGGCGGGACAGCCATCAAGATGGGCCTGTTCCGCACAGAGGGTATCCTGCTGGAGAAGTGGCAGATTCCCACCCGGACGGAGTTCCGGGGCGAGTTCATCCTGACTGACGTGCTCTCCGCCGTCCGGGGCAGAATGGAGAAATACCATATCAACTGGAACGAGGTGGAGGGCATCGGCATGGGCGTCCCCGGCCCGGTGAAGGGTGATGGGACCGTCCTGGGCTGCATCAACCTGGGCTGGGGAGAGTTCAACCTCCCCCAGAAGATGGGCGAGCTGGAGCCGGGCATCCGGAAGTTCCGGGTGGCCAACGACGTGAACGCCGCCACCCTGGGAGAAATCTGGAAGGGCAGCGCCAGCGACTACGACAGCGCCGTCATGATCACCCTGGGCACTGGCATCGGCGGCGGCGCGGTCATTGACCAGAAGATGGTCATGGGCAGCAGCGGCGCTGCCGGAGAGATCGGACACTTCCGGGTGGACCGGGAGGAGACGGAGCCCTGCAAGTGCGGCGGCTACGGCTGTCTGGAGCAGTACTGCTCCGCCACCGGACTGGTGCGCATGGCCAAGCGGAAGCTGGCCCAGTTCCCCCTGCGGGAGACCGTCATCCGGGACAAGACGAACCTGTCCGCCAAGGAGATCTGCGACGCCGCCAGGGAGCGGGACGCCTTCTGCCTGGAACTGCTGGACGAGCTGGGCGACCGTCTGGGCTGGGCGCTGACCTCGGTGGCCTGCACGGTGAACCCGGAGATTTTTATTATCGGCGGCGGCCTGTCCCGGGCGGGGAACATCCTGCTACGACCCATCCAGAGCGCCTTCCGGAAGCACGCCTTCCACACCCTCCGGGATACCGAGTTCGCTCTGGCGGCCCTGGGGAACGATGCGGGCATCTACGGCTGTGTGAAGATGGTGCTGCAATAAACGATACAGAGAAGAAAAGACCGCGCCTGCGGCCAAACACCATGGAGGAGATGAATCAATATGCTGGATTTTAACAGCAAAGACCAGTGGACGATCACCGAGACAAATTTTGACCCCAATGCGCTGGGCAAGGTGGAGGCGAACTTCTGCCTGGGCAACGGCTACCTGGGCCTGCGCTCCGCCACAGAGGAGCGGTATCTGGGGGAGACCCGGGACCTGCTGGTGGCGGGCACCTTTAACCAGTACTCCCCGGAGGAGGTCACCGAGCTGCCCAACGCCGCCGACGTGACCAACATCGAGCTGACGCTGAACGGCGTCCGCTTTGATCTGACTCAGGGCACTATTCACGACTATGCCCGGACCCTGAACCTGAAGACCGGCCTGCTCAAGCGCACTGTGGACTGGAGCGCCCCCAGCGGGGAGCGGTACAGCCTGACCTTCGAGCGGGTGGTGTCCCTGAAACGGCTCCACACCATCACCGCCCGGGTGACGGTGGTCCCCCGGCAGGACGCCACTGTCACCCTTCAGTCCGGCATCGACGGCCGGATGACCTGCGACGGCTCCCAGCACTTCACCGAGGGCCAGACCCGGTTCTATGACAAGAAGTATCTCCAGTTTATCCCCCGCACCTGCCAGTCCAACATCACCTTTGTAGTGGACGCCACCCACAGGTTCTATCTGGACGGGGAAGAGGCCGCGCCCAAGAGCGACATCAACATCCTCCGCCGCCGGATGTTCTCCAAGTTCACCCTGGAGGCAAAGGCGGGACAGGCCCTGGTGATGGAGAAGTTCTCCAACGTCTACACCACCCGGGACAAGGAGGCCGCAGACCTGACCGTGGCCCAGGTGCAGGAATATGCCCTGGAGCAGCTCAAGGAGGACGAGGCCGCCGGGTTCGACGCCCTGGCCGCAGAGTCCGCCGCCTGCTGGAACGAGAAGGTGTGGGACCGGGTGCCCATCACCATCGAGGGCTCCGACTTTGACCAGCTGGTCATCCGCTTCGGCCAGTACCATATGCAGCTCATGACCCCCGGCCATGACAACCGGATGAACATCGGTGCCAAGGGCTTCTCCGGCGAGGGCTACAAGGGCCACACCTTCTGGGACACGGAGGTCTTCCTGCTGCCCTACTTCATCTTCACCATGCCCGAGGTGGCCCGGAGCCTGGAGGAGTACCGCTATCTCTCCCTCCCCGGCGCTCACGCCAAGGCGAAGCACAACGGCTATCAGGGAGCTCAGTTCCCCTGGGAGTCCGCCTGGCTGGACGACGGCGAGGTGACCCCGGAGTACATGGGCACCGATATCGTCACCGGACGGCTCATCAAGGTCTGGACGGGCTTCATTGAAATTCACATCACCTCCGACGTGGCCTTCGGCGTGTGGCAGTACTATGAGTGCACCGGCGACCAGGACTACATGGACAAGTACGGCTATGAGCTGATCTTCGACTGCGCCAAGTTCTGGGGCAGCCGCCTGGAGCCGGGCGAGGACGGCAAGCTGCACATTAACGACGTAGTGGGCCCGGACGAGTACAAGGAGCACGTCAACGACAACGCCTACACCAACTACATGGCCTGGTGGAACATGGGCAAGGCCATCGAGTACGCCGACCTGCTCCGCAAGGAGAAGCCGGAGCTGTATGCCACCCTGAACGACAAGCTGGGCCTGGATGACTGCTACGCCCAGTGGACGGAGCAGCGGGACAAGATTTTCCTGACTCAGCCCACCGAGAACGGCGTCCTGCCCCAGGACACCACCTACCTGACGCTGAAGGATATCGACCTCTCCAAGTACAAGAAGCAGGCCCATGTGGGCGGCATCTACAAGGACTACAACCAGGAGCAGATCACCAAGATCCAGGTCTCCAAACAGGCGGATGTGATGGTGCTGTTCTATCTCCTGGAGGAGCTGTTCCCCCACGAGGTCAAGGTGGCCAGCTGGGACTATTACGAGCCCCGCTGCCTCCACGACTCCAGCCTGTCTCTCTCCACTCACTCCGTGCTGGCCTGCGATATCGGCAACCCGGAGCTGGGCTATCAGATGTTCGAGAAGGCCTGCCTCATCGATCTGGACAACGCCAATCCCCACTCCTCTGACGCGGGCATCCACGCGGCATCCTACGGCGGCCTGTGGCAGTGTGTGACCTACGGCTTCGGCGGCCTGCGGATGCTGGGGGGCAACCTCCGCATCAGCCCGAACCTCCCCAAGGCCTGGAGCAAGCTGAACTACACCATCCTGTGGCGGGGCCAGAAGCTGGCCGTCACCGTCACTCCGGACAGCGTAGAGCTGGTCAACGAGACCGGCAGCGACCCCATTTCCCTGGAAATCTGGGGCAATCAGTACACCTTCACCGATCGCCTGACCGTCTCCAAGTGAGCAGCTGCCCACCCCGTCCCCTCTGGGACGGGGTGGGCAAAAAAATGATTGCAATCCCCGGAAAAGTGTGTCATAATAGGCAGGCATTCCCGGACGGGGTGCAATGACCTTTGGAGATGTATCGAAGTGGTCATAACGAGCCTGACTCGAAATCAGGTAGCCCGCAAGGGCTCGTGGGTTCGAATCCCACCGTCTCCGCTGTTGCCGGACGCTGCTGCTGAACCGATGGTTCAACGCGGGCGTCCGGCTTTTCTGATGTATCGCGCCAATAGCAAAGCCGGAGCCGGGCAAAACGCCCGGTTCCGGCTTGTGCGTTGCTTTGCGTGAGGCTCAACCCATTCCGTCCCACTCGTAGCTGTCCTCATCCAGGCCAAACTGGGCAAGAATACGGCTGACGGTGTGGCGGGTGCAGTCGGCCAGACTGGCGGGGTGGTCGTAATAGGTCAGCATGGGGGGCAGGATGACCGCTCCCATCTGGCTCAGCTCACAGAGGTTGCGCAGGTGGATGGTGCTCAGGGGGGACTCCCTCGCCACCAGCACCAGCTTGCGCCGCTCCTTCATACACACGTCCGCCGCCCGGAGGAGGAGGTTGTCGCTGTAGCCGGAGCAGATGCCCGCCGCTGTCTTCATGGAGCAGGGCACCACGATCATCCCCATGGTACGGAAGGAGCCGCTGGCGATGCAGGCCCCGATCTCCCCGTTGTCGTGGAGGGAGTGTACCAGGGGGCGCAGGTCGTCCAGGTGCAGACCCGTCTCCTGCTCCAGGGTCAGCTCCGCCCCCCGGGAGACTACCAGATGGGTCTCAATTTGGGGACAGCGGGCGTGGAGCTGTTCCAGCAGCTCCACCGCCAGCGGCGCGCCGCTGGCCCCGCTCATGCCGATGATTAGCCGATCAGCCATGGAGCCATTTCTCCGGGTCCACGTCCAGGAAGGGGGCCCGTTTGAAGTGGTCCTTCATGGGGAAGGGTACGGTGCAGTCGAAGATGGTCTTGGTGCTGATGCCCACGTCCAGGATGGAGGGGGCATAGGCCGGGCTGGAGCTGGGGTCCAGAGGATGGCACCGGACACCGGGGATGGTGACGATATCCCGGTCCCCCTGGAAGCGGGTGTTCATGGCCCAGAGCACGTCGTTGGTGTCAAAGATGTCCACATCCTCATCCACCAGGATGACATGCTTCAGCTCCGGGAAGGCGGAGAACGCCAGGAGTGCCGCCTGACGCTGCTTGCCCTCGTCGGTATGCACTGTCTTTTTGCACTGGAGAATGACCATGTACTTGCCGCCGCCTGCCCGGTGGGAGTAGCAGTTGAGCACCTTGCCGGGGAGAGCCTTGTCGATCATGCCCAGGATGGACGCCTCGGTGGGGATGCCCGCCATGTTCACGTGCTCCTCGCTGGGGCCGATGCAGGTCTGCATGATGGGGTTCTTCCGGTGGGTGACGGCCTTTACCTTGAGCAGCCAGCACTCGTGGCTGGCGGGGCCGTTATAGCCGGGGAACTCCGGCATGGCGTAGCCGGTGTGGGTGTTCTGATCCTCCACCACATGGTTGCTGCCGGGGAGGATTTCGCCCTCGATGACATACTCCGCGTTGGCGATGGCGCGCTCCGGGACGGAGACGCACTTCGTCAGCTCCACCGGCCGCTGCCGCAGCGCACCGGCGATGGACAGCTCGTCAAAGCCCAGAGGAGTCGTAGGCGGCTCGAAGCAGCTGGTGACGGAGATAGCCGGGTCCACACCGATGGAGACGGAGATGGGCAGAGGCTGGTTCAGTTCGGTGGCCCGCTCCGCCATGGCGCCGATGTGCCGGGAGCCGGGCTGGAGGAAGATGGACAGCTCGTCCTTCCCCTGGATGCACATCCGATGGATGGTGATGTCGGAGAGGCCGGTGTCCGGGTGGGTGGCGTAGCACATGCCCATGGTGATGTAGGGGCCTGCGTCCACCGGGGTGTTGGTGGGGGCGGGGACCAGCTTGAACAGGTCAAAGTCCGGGTCGGTGGCCAGGTGT
>JAJQFJ010000014.1 GCA_021201185.1 Clostridiales bacterium | reverse complement strand
TCCTGTATGCCTGATGCTGTTTTTTCTCTACCCCAACTCTTGACAGAGAACCTTTAAATCTGAGACAGGGCCGCCGCATCGGCCACCAGGGTGAAATCCTGATGGAACTGGAGGATGGAGGCGGGTACCCGGGGTGTGATGGGGCCGAAGAAGGCCTCCTTCACAATACCGGCCTTGCCGCTGCCGGAGACCACCATGACCACCCGCCGGGCGCTCATAATGTCGCCGATGCCCATGGTATAGGCAAACCGGGGCACATCCTCCTCTCTCTCGAAGAAGCGTTTGTTGGCCTGGATGGTGGCATCGGTCAGGGCCACCTGATGGGTGTGCTTCGAGAAGCAGTCGTCCGGCTCGTTAAAGCCGATATGTCCGTTGGGGCCCAGACCCAACAGCTGGAGGTCAATACCGCCCATGCTCCGGATGACGGCATCATACCGGGCGCACTCCTCCTCCGCGTTCCGGTTAGCGCCGCAGGGGACATTGGTGTTGGCCTGGTCGATATTGATGTGGTCGAACAGGTTGTGGCGCATAAAATAGTGGTAGCTCTGGTCGTTGGAAGCATCCAGACCCACATACTCGTCCAGATTCACCGTGCGCACCCGGCTGAAATCGATGTCTCCCTTCCGGTACCAGTCGATGAGCTGGCGGTAGGTGCCGATGGGGCTGGAGCCGGTGGCCAGGCCCAGCATGCAGTCGGGCTTGAGAATGACCTGGGCGGAGATGATGTTGGCCGTCTGGCGGCTCATGTGGTCATAATCTCTGGCGGAAATGATTTTCATGGCAAGTCCTCCCTGTGATTCATTCGTTTACTCGTCTGCCGTCGATGTAGACGGCTTTCAGGTTCAGCGCTCTGTCCAGCAGCACCAGGTCGGCCCGTCTCCCTGGGGCGAGGGTGCCCAGCTCGTCCTCCCGGCGGATGACCTTCGCCGGGGTCAGGGTGGCGGCGATGACCGCCGCCTCCAGAGGCACGCCAAAGGAGACTGCCCGGCGCAGCCCGTCCATCAGGTGGATGGAGGAACCGGCCAGGGTGTCGCTGCCGGAGAGGGTGGCCCTGCCCTTCTTCACGGTGATGGCCTGTCCCCCCAGAACATAGTCCCCGTCCGGCATCCCGGCGCAGCGAAGGGAGTCGGAGATGAGGGTCAGTCTGTCTCCAAACAGCCGATGGGTCAGCCGGATGACTGCCGGGTGAATGTGCAGCCCGTCGGTGATCAGCTCCACCGTGGCTCCCACATCGCTGGCGGCGGCGATAACCCCCGGCTCCCGGTGGTGGAGGGAGGGCATGCCGTTAAACAGGTGGGTGGCGTGGCTGGCCCCGGCGTCGTAGGCCGCCATGGCTGTGTCGTAGTCGGCAGTGGTGTGTCCAATGGACACCGTGGCGATTTGAGACGCCTCCCGGATAAAGGGGATGGCCCCCGGCTCCTCCGGGGCCACCGTCACCAGGCGGACCAGGCCGCCGCTGGCGTCGTTGAGCCGGCGGAACATCTCAATGTCCGGGGCGTGGAGGTTATCCGGATTCTGAGCGCCCCGCTTGGCATAGCACAGGAACGGCCCCTCCAGGTTCACTCCCGCCACCTTCGCCCCGTTTTCGGGCCGGACGAAATCCCGGATGGCGTGCATGGCCCGGGTCAGCTCCGGCTCCCTGAGGGTCATAGTGGTGGGACACCAGGCGGTGACCCCTCCGGCGGCATAGTACCGGGAGAGAACGGCCATCCCCTCCGGGCTACCGTCGCTGGCGTCCTCCCCCACGGCTCCATGGGAGTGGATGTCGATGAGGCCCGGGATGATATAGCCGCCCTCCCCATCCACGTCGCCGGAGCCAGTCACGGCGGGGCCTGCGGCGGTGATCCTGTCCGAAAACTCCACGCCGCCGTCCACGAAAGCACCGTCCAGGAATATTTTGGCGTTGGTGATGCGCATACAGGCCACTCCTTTCGACGAATTTGTTGAGGCAATCGGTATTTGATGATAGCGCCTGCTGCACACTCTCAGGCGCCCTGTCTCTGTCTTACATATATCATACGCAAAAACGGGGCCGGATGCAAGGGGCAAATTAAAATTATTTTCAATTGCGGAGAAAATTTTCAGAAAAGAAAAATCTTCCTGTTCTATGATTGAAAAAGTTTTTCACTAATGTTATAATAGGTTTAACCATCCAGAGCGGCATGTCACAAGGGCAGCGCTGCTCAGCGGCACGCAGTAACAAACGAAAGGATGAGGTCAACATGGACAAAAACGCATTTCTGGCACGGCATCAGTGGGTCAGGGACGAGCTGAAGCGCAGCGTAGATTTCTGGCTCCGGTACGGCATGGATCACGAGCACGGCGGCGTATATACCTGCATTGACCGGACGGGAAAAATCTACTCCACCGACAAAAGCGTGTGGATGCAGGGCCGGTGCGGCTGGATTTACGCCTATCTCTGCACTCAGTACGGCCAGCGCTCCGAGTGGCTGGAGGCCTCCCGCTCCTGCCTGGACTTTTTGGAGGAGCACTGCGTCAACCACGACGCCGGAGGGCGGCTCTATTTCACCGTCACCGGCGACGGCAGGCCCCTGCGTCAGCGCCGCTACTGCCATTCCGAGAACTTCTACACCATCGCCAACGCCGAGTATTACGCCAACACCGGCGACGTCGTCCGCATCCAGCGGGCCCGCCGGGCCTATGAAATGGTCTACAACCTGAACCACGGTCTGATCAAGGACCCCACCGGTCTGGGCCCCAAGACCATCCCGGAGACCCGCTCCAGCCGGGCCTTTGGCGACCCCATGATCTATCTGAACGTCACCGCCATCATGCGCCGCTGCGACCCGGAGAACAAGGACCTCTACGACCGGCGGGCTCAGGAGTGCGTGGACGAGATTTTGAAATACCACTACAAGCCGGAGCTGAAGTGCGTGCTGGAGACGGTGGGCGTCAACGGCGAGCTGCAGACCGACACCACCGCCGGTCGGGTGGTCAATCCCGGTCACGACATCGAGGGCAGCTGGTTCCTGGAGGAGCAGGCCAACTACACCGACGACGACTCCCTCCGCCAGGTGGCCCGGAACATCTTCCACAACGCCATCAATGCCGGGTGGGATGAGGAATACGGCGGACTGCTCTACTTCATCGACTGTATGGGCTGTCCCCCGGAAGCCTATGAGCACGACATGAAGCTCTGGTGGCCCCACAACGAGATTTTGATCGCCTCCATGATGTTCTACCGGGACACCGGAGACGAGCAGTATCTGGACTGGTTCAACAGGACCGCCGACTATGCCGAACAGCGCTTTGCCGACCCGGAGTACGGCGAGTGGTACGGCTATCTACGCCGGGACGGTCTGCCCACCATGCCCGCCTGCAAGGGCAGCACCTTCAAGGGGCCCTTCCATGTGCCCCGTTGCCTGACCACCCTGGACAAGCTCATGGACGAGATCGAGGCAAGCTGGTAATTTCGCCGTTCCACTCAAAGAAAGTCTATCTACCCACGGAGGAGGTATCCAATGGAGCCCCAGCAGCAGACAGCAGAGGTCAACATCTTCGCCCATATCGGCAACAGCTATCACAACTTCACAACAGCAGAGCGCAAGGTGGCCGATTATGTGCTCAGCCACAGCACCGAGGTTCAGTATATGTCTATCTCAGAGCTGGCCGAGGAGTGCGGCGTGGCGGACGCCACCGTCTCCCGATTCTGCCGGCAGCTGAAGCTGAAGGGCTACAACACCTTCAAGCTTGCTCTGGCCAAGGCCACCGTGGCCGAGCAGGGCGCTATCGCCTCCGTTCTGGAGGGCCAGGAGGGAAATATCGGCCCGGATGACAGTCTGTCCGAGCTGTGCCGCAAGATTTACGCCGCCCAAACCGCTGCCATCGGGCAGAGTATGTCTCTCATACGGCCGGAGGCGGTGACCCAGGCGGTGGATTTGCTCTGGAACGCCCAGCGGGTCTACTGCATGGGCCAGGGCGGTTCCCTGATCCTGTCCTGGCAGGCTGCCCATCTGCTCTCTACCGTCTCCTCCAAGTTCCACTTTTCCCAGGATTCCCACCTCCAGGCCACCGCTGCCGCCCTGCTCACCGAGCAGGATGCGATTCTGTTCTTCTCCTACTCCGGCTCCACCAAGGAGATCTCGGAGCTGATGGGACTGGCCAAAAAACGGGGGGTCAAGATCATCCTGATCACCCGCTTCGCCAAATCCCCCGGAGCGGCCTGGGCCGACGTGGTGCTCCAGTGCGGCTCCTTCGAAGGGCCCCTCCAGCTCAGCAGCATTCCGGCGGAGATGGCCCAGCTGTATGTGGTGGACGTGCTCTACAATGAATTCGTTCGTCGGGACCCGGAGACCGCCCGGAAAAACCAGGAGCTCATCGCCGAGGCTCTGGCCGAGAAGCATCTCTGACCCTCGTTCGGGCCACTTGAAAACCAACGTTACAGTGAGGGCAGACAGCCATGTTCCGACAAGTATTCGATCCCAATAACCTATTCTGGCGCATTATCAGCAGGTGTGTGGACCTTGTGGGGCTGAGCATCTTCTGGGTGGCTCTGAGTCTTCCCATCGTCACCGTCGGCCCCGCCACCGCCGCCCTGTACTACACGGTGGTCAAGACCTTCCGCCACGGGGAGGATGGCGCCTTCGGCATCTACTGGAGGGCCTTTGTGCAAAACCTTCGCCGGGGCATCCCCGCCACTCTGATCTTCATTCCGGTCCTCCTGCTCATCTTCTATGGCTATTCGGTCATGTACGCCAACGCCACCAGTGACCTGGGGGCGGTCATGTTTGTGGCCTTCTATGTGGCCCTGGTCGTCCCCATCGGGCTGTTCTGCTATCTGTTCCCCGTCATGGGCCGGTTCGACCTGTCGTTGAAGGAGCTGTTCCGCACCTCCTTTGCCCTGTGTCTCCGGCACCTGCCCACCACCTTTATCCTGGTGCTACTGGTGGTGGAGCTGGTGATCTTTGTGCTGGAGCAGTGGTGGCCCATTCTCTTTGTGCCGGTGGTGACAGCGTTCCTGTTCTCCCTGTTCCTGGAGCGCATTTTCCCCAAATACCTCAGCGAGGAGGAGCGGGCCGTCCTGGAGGACCGTCTCCCGGAGGAGGACGAGGAGGACGACGAGTGACCTCTCCCCTGCTCCACCTGAACGTCATAACGAACAAAGGCCAGACCTCCTGAAACGGCGGTCTGGCCTTTGTTTTTTTGACTGATCTGTGGTTTTCCTTCTCTCTCAGCCCTTATAGCCGAAATCCGGTATCCCCTTCCACCGCTGGCGGAAGAAGTGGGCAGCCAGCTTGGGGCGGCGGTCCCGGGTCAGCAGGCCCTTTTTGTTTCCGTCCACCCGCATGGGGCCCTGGATGGTGGCAAAGTCCGCAAAGTTCCAGATGTGCTCCCCGATGAAGAAGGGCCGCTTGTCGAACTCCGCGTTCAGCCGGGCGTAATAGTCCCGCTGGAATTCCTCGCTGAACATCTCCCCGTTGGTGTTGTGGATGCCGGGATAGGTGTCCGCGCCGTACTCGGTGAACATCACCGGCTTGCCCTGCTCCGCCCAGAAGTCCAGCTCGGTGTTCAGCGCGTCGCAGGCGGCATCCAGGTCGCCGCACAGGTTGTACCAGCCGTAATACCGGTTCAGGCACACCACGTCCATGGTGCGGGTGACGATGTCCTTTTCGTAGTTGTTCTGGCAGCAGACCAGGGTGACCGGCCGGTTCTGGGGGTCCTGGGCGTGGGCCTGGTCATAGAGGGGCCGGAAATAGTCATAGGCGGACTGGGGGAAGTGCTCCGTGTCCGGCTCGTTGGCGACAGACCACATGACCACACAGGGATGGTTCTTGTCCCGGTCGATCATGTCCCGGAGCACGTCCCGGTGGTGCTGATGGATGCGCATGACCTGGTATGGGTCCTCGCTGCCGCCGGCGTTGATGCCCACGGCGGGTGTCTCGTCGATGACCACAATACCCTCCCGGTCGCACAGGTCGTACATCTCCTCGGCGTAGGGGTAATGGCTGGTGCGGAAGGAGTTGGCCCCCAGCCAGCGGATGAGGGAAAGGTCCTTCACGTTCAGGCAGGAGTCCGTCCCCCGGCCGTGAAAGGCGCTGTCCTCATGCTTGCCAAATCCCTTGAAGTAGAAGGGCCGGCCGTTGATGAGAAATTGCGTGCCCCGCACCTCCACGGTGCGCACGCCGAAGGTCTGCTCGTACACGTCCTCCCCGAAGGTGACCCGGGCGGTGTAGAGATACGCCTTCCCCGGCTGCCACAGGACAGCGTCCGGGATACGGCAACGGCCCTCTGCGCCGTCCGCCTCCGCTACCACATTCCGCCCCTCATCCAGGACAGTCACATGGACGCTGCCCGTGCCGACAGTCTCCACCCGCCAGTCCACCAGGCCGTCCGCCCCGTCGATGGAGGGCACCACAGTGATGTCCCGGATATAGTCCTTTGGGGTGGTGTAGAGATACACCGGGCGGATGATACCAGCGTAGTTGAAGAAGTCGAAGTTGGGCTTGTTGGCGGGTTTGCACCGGGTCTTGGCCAGCTCAATGGAGGGGATGCCCGGGTTGTCCGAGCCGAAGAAGGCCACGGTGCTCTCGTTGCCCACAGGCAGGGTGGCATAATTCACCCGGTTGTCCACCGCCACGGTGAGCAGGTTTTCCCCGGGCGCCAGGGCGTCGTTCACCTCAAACTCGAAGGGCAGAAAGCCGCCCTGGTGACTGCCCAGCAGCTTTCCGTTCAGGTACACGTCGGCGGTGTGGGTCACCGCCCCGAAGCGGAGGACAATGCGCTCCCCCAGGATGCTCCTGGGGACGGAAAACCGCCGCTGATACACCGCCCAGCCGTAGTGGCTGCGCAGGTTCACGTCGTCCTTCTGGTCGTTGTAGGAGGCGGGCACCGCCATGGTCAGGGCATTCTCCATGGGAGACGCCGCCCATTCATGGGGATAGTCCTCCGCCCCCGCCGTCCGAAAGGCCCAGATATCGTTTAATCCCATCAGAGTGCGGGCCTCGTTCAGTTTTGGGTAAAGCATACAAGCTCCATCCTTTCCAGTGCGGGTCGCTCCCCCGCTCGTTTTGTCACATTCAGCAGACTCCCCCGGAAGGGGACCTGGAGGGCAAAGTCGTCCAGTCCCTCCGGCAGATGGGGTTCAAACCGGAACCCCTCTGCGTTGTCCGGGTCGGGCCTCAGCCCCGCCAGCTCCTCCACAAGGAGGGGGATAGCCCCGCTGGCCCAGGGGTGGCACAGGCTGGTGTTCCACTTCTGCTCCTTTCCCCATGCCTCGAAGCAGGCGGTTGCCCCCTCCCGGAGCATATTCCGCCAGCCGTACTCGTCCGTCCGGGTCACCAGGCGGTAGAGCGTCTTGTATTTTCCCATGCGCCCCAGCCCCCGGAGGGCAAAGTACATAGGCAGCACCCCGCACACCCGCCCCGGGGTGCAGAGCAATCGCTCATAGGCGTCCCACCCCTCCTCCGGCACCAGACCGAAGCAGGCGGCGTAGAGGTTGGCGTGGAGGGAACAGTGGTCGCTGGTGGCGCTGTCGGCGAACAGCCGTTGTCCCGGCCGGTAAAAGGCGCGCAGAAACGCCTCTCTCACCCGGCAGGAACGATTTTTCACTGGCAGCCCCAGAACAGAGCGCATCCGCTCCTCGGCGGTCAGCGCCCCGTACCACAGGGCGTTGATGACGTTGTGGACCCCCAGCCCCACAATGGGCCGGGTCAGGGGAAAGTCGTAGCCGTCCCGGAGGTTGTCCGGCCAGTCCACCAGGTTCCACAGCTCGTCCACCCGCTCCAGCAGACCGTCGGGCCGCTGCCATTTGGCGGCAAAGGTATCCAGCATGGCGGAGATGGCAGGCAGGCACTCCCCCAGGAACGCTCTGTCTCCGGTAAACTCCCAATCCGTCCACACCAGCTGCGGGAACAGCAGGGAGTAGTCACCGATCTCCTGCATCAGCGAGCCGGGGGCCACCGCCATGAGGGTGGGGGAAACCCGGGCGGAGGCCAGAAAGTCCCGGATGCACTTGCGGAGCATGGTCGGGTCCCCGGTGAGCCACAGGTGGGAGCGGGCGGTGATGACCGCATCCCCCAGGTACTGCCCCTTCTCCCGGGTGCAGCAGTCCACAAAGCCCTCCTGAGTGCAGCAGCGGACAGCGTTTTTACAGATGGTGAAGATATCTCCCAGCTCGTCCGTGGGACAGCGGAGATCAGACAGGCTCTCATCCATGGGGTAGTGCCGCTCCCGGGCGTGGAGGTGGCTGACCTCTACATCCTCGGGATACAGCACCTCCGCATAGCGGAACGCCTTATAGTCGTAGGGGTGGAGGGCGTTGTCCCCCTCGTCCAGGGTCCACCGCTCCTCATAGCGGCAGTTGCACCGCAGTTCGTACCGCACCCGGCCGTTTTCCAGCTCCTCCCCCAGACGGAGGGTGACGATCTGTCCCGCGTGTCCTCTGGCGGAGAGGTGCAGCGTCCCGGCAATCTCCCGGCCAAAGTCCAGCAGCAAGCCCCCGGGGATGGGGCGAACCTCCGTCGGCTCTGTCTCCCCCTCCCAGAGAGGCTCTGTCTCCTGGGGGATGAGGTGATAGTCCGCCCACAGGGCGGGGACCAGGCGGCCCCAGGCCGAATCGTCGTAGCCGGGTTGCTCCCAGCCCTCCGGATAGCGCCGGGAGTCGAAGTCCTCTAAGAGCTGAGTGTCGTACCCCAGCGGCGCTCCGGAATAGGCGGTACAGATTCGGTATTTCCACTCGATGGGGCAGACCTCTCCTCCCGGGCCGGTCAGCTCCGCCCACAGGCCGAAGCGGCCGTCGCCGCTGTTCCACACCCGGTTTACAAGCCCCTGATAGTACAGGTGGAGAGCCACCGTCACCGTCTGCCCACCCGTCAGGGGGTAGGTCAGCCAGGGATACCGCTCCGGATAGGCGGGGGCGGGACCCTGGCCTGTATACACGCCGTTCAGCCACAGCTGATAGTGGTCATCGGCAGTGAGACGGAACGCATGCGCCCCCGGCCCCAGGGTCACGACCCCCCGGGCCAGCACATGGAAATTGGCAGGCGCCCCCGTGGGGGGCAATGGGGAGAAATCCTGCTCCCGGCGAAACACGTCGATTTGTCGCACTTGCTCCCACTCCGGGACAGTCAGCCAGCCGGTATGCGGGGACATGGCAGTTCCCTCCTTTGGTCGGTCGTTATGGCTGCTTGCCGATATAGGCCAGGATGCCGCCGTCCACGTACAAAATCTGTCCGTTGACAAAGTTGGAGGCGTCGGAGGCCAGGAACACCGCCGGGCCGGTCAGGTCGTCCACCGTCCCCCAGCGCTCCGCCGGGGTCTTGGCGCAGATGAACTGGTCGAAGGGGTGGCGGCTGCCGTCGGGCTGGGGTTCCCGGAGAGGGGCGGTCTGAGGCGTGGCGATGTACCCCGGGCCGATGCCGTTGCACTGGATGTTCTGCCCGCCGTACTCGGAGCAGATGTTTTTCGTCAGCATTTTCAGCCCGCCCTTGGCGGCGGCGTAGGCAGAGACGGTCTCCCGACCCAGCTCGCTCATCATGGAGCAGATGTTGATGATCTTGCCGTGGCCCTTGTCGATCATGCCTGGGATCACCGCCTTGGAGACGATGAAGGGGGCGTTCAGGTCTAAATCGACCACCTGGCGGAACTCGGCGGCTGACATCTCGCACATGGGGATGCGCTTGATCATCCCGGCGTTGTTCACCAGAATGTCGATAACACCCACCTCCCGGGCGATCTGTGCCACCATGGTCTGCACCTGTTCCTCGTCGGTAACGTCGCACAGGTAGCCCTTTGCGTCAATACCGGCCTCCCGGTAGCGGGCCTCGGCCTCCCGGAGACGGCCCTCGTTGTGGCCGTTAAAAACCACTTTTGCCCCCGCCTCGCCGAAGGCTTTTGCAATGGCGAAGCCGATGCCATAGGTGCCGCCGGTGATCAGGGCCACCTTGCCCTCCAGGGAGAAGGACTTCAAAATATCACTCATGCCGCTCACCTCAAATCGGGGATATCGATGTTGTCCATGTCGTCAAAGGCCTGGTTCTCGCCGCCCATGGCCCAGATGAAGGTGTAATTGCTGGTGCCCGCTCCGGCATGGATGGACCAGGAGGGAGAGATCACCGCCTCCTCGTTGTGCATGACGATGTGGCGGGTCTCCTGGCCCTCGCCCATCATGTGGAAGACCACGTTGCCCTCGGGGATGTCAAAATAGGTGTAAATTTCCATCCGGCGCTCGTGAGTGTGGGCGGGCATGGTGTTCCAGACGCTGCCCGGCTCCAGGACGGTCATGCCCATGGAGAGCTGGCAGGTGGTCAGCACGTCAGGATGGATAAACTGGTTGATGACCCGCTTGTTGGAGGTCTCCATGGACCCCAGGGGCCGCTTGGCGGCGTCCGCCAGCTTGATGAGCCTCGTCTCATAGGAGCAGTGGGCCGGGGCGGAGACCATGTAGAACTTGGCCGGAGCCTCCGGCTTGTCGCTGGCAAACAGTACCTCCTTCGCCCCACGGGTGATGTACAGGCAGTCCTTGTTCCCCATGGGATAGGTCTTGCCGTCCACCTGGATGGAGCCAGGGGCACCGATGTTGAAGATGCCGATCTCCCGGCGCTCCAGGAAGTAGTTCGTGCCGAAGCTGCCCCAGACGTCGATGCCCTTGTCGATGGAGACGGTCTCATTCACCGGCATACAGCCCAGAGTGACCATCCGGTCCACGTGGCTGTAGACCGCCACCACCTGGTCAGGCTGGTAGAGGTTTTGAATCAGGAACTCGTCTCTCAGCTCCTGAGTGGTGTAGCGCTTCACATCGCGCTGGTTAGCGGAATAACGGATGTCCATAATCGCATTTCTCCTTTGCAACGATTTTTCAAAGATAATCTACCTGAGTTTGGATGGTCTGGGTCCCCTTATGGATGGCATACACCGCCATGGGAATGGAGGTTTTCGTGGCGATCAGGTTGGTGTTAGGGTCGGGGATGAGCACCTCTCCCCTGCCGTCCCCCGCCAGGGAGGTGACGGCGCAGCGGTCGCTCTGACTGACCACCTCCGCCGTGGGGCCCTCCGCCCGCTGGGAGAAGGCGATGCGGTCGTCGGTGGAGAGGGCGAAGCCGCAGTCGTAGGCGGTGCAGTCGTAATCACTCTCGACAGTGTGGATGCGCAGGTGTCCCCCCTCGTTGGGGACAAGGCGGGTGCGCACCCGGATGCCCTCCAGAGGCGACCAGCGGAAGTCCAGCCCGTCGTCGCCGATGTGGTAGCCCGGCTCCGCCAGGTCCTTCACATAGAAGTAGCCCCCCACCTGGAAGCAGAGCATGCTGTCCGGGGCCATCTCCCCCAGGTTCACCGGCGTCCGGGAGATGCTGAACCCAAACCGGCTGGAGTAGGCGAATTTGCTGTACTTCTCCACCGTATGGCTGTGGCCGTCGGCCTGGAGCCGTCCCGGCACCAGGGCCACCACGTTGTCCTTCCCCCGCTGGAGGAACATCCCGGCGTGGGCCAGGTAGTGCTGCTTTTCCAGAGGCGGCATGGGAGCGGCCTCCACGCTCCAGAAGGGGTGCTCGTCCGGCAGGGCCAGGAAGGCGAAGGCCTTCAGCGCCCAGTAGGGGGAGCCGGGGGCGTTGTAGCTCTCCGACATCTGGAGGTTGGGATAGGCGTAGCCGATGGTCAGCACCCCGGCGTTGTCGTACAGGGGCTGATTCAGCCACCAGGTCAGGTGCCGGGCGATGATGCCCTTCATCACCGGCAGGGGCAGCACCTCCTCCCCCGCCAGCAGCGCCACGGAGAAAAAGGCCACCTGTGCAAACCGGTAGGTCATGGACCGGCCATAGGCGATGGAGGCCCCGTCGTCGGCAAACCAGTAGATGTAGTCCTTGGCAAACATCCTGGCGCGCTCCCGGAAGGCCCGGCACCGCTCGGGCTCCTCGTCCTCCATGAACATGGCATAGAGCAGGCCGTAGGACACCATGACGAAGGGGTTGTAATAGTCCTTGTCGCCCCCGTTGCCGTCCCGATACCAGCCGCCCTCGTCGTAGTAGTCCTCCAGCATGGCCAGGCCGGAGTCGATCTTCTCCTGGCTGTAGGGCCGTCCCCGGACCTTCAGGGCCACGTTGGTCATAATGGCGAACCACTGCCAGTTGCAGGCGCAGCACTCATGGCGGTTGATCTCCCACAGCCATTCGGTCAGGTTGGCTTTCGCCTGCTCGGACAGCGGGTCCCACAGATGCTCCGGGGCCAGCAGCATCCCATAGGAGATCGCCGCCATCTCGCAGAATTTCTGGTCGAAGTCCCGGCAAGTGTGCCAGTATTCCGGATTTGCGGGGTCGGCTCCCGCCGCCATGCCCCGGGGATACAGCTCTTCGAAAAACGTCTCCCGGCCTCCGCCCCGCCAGAAGGGGATCAGTCCCCACAGGGGGCGGGCGAAGGACTCCATCTCGATGGAGTCGTTTTCATAGTGGGTGCTGGTGACCCCCAGCTCCAGCCGCGCGCCCCCCTCGCTGTAGAAGGGCTTCAGTGGTTGGAGCAGTCTCATCAGCGCGGCCTGGGCCGCCGGTTTGGTGGAGAAGTCCTCCACCGTGTAGTGATAGCGTTTCATCTCTCTCCTCCTGTCACCAGTAAGGATACCAGTCTCTGGTCAGTCGTGTCAACGCCTCCAGGTAGAAATAATCTCCCCAGCCGGTACACTCGTCCACCCCCTCCGGGGTGCAGGTGTTGTAGGGGCTCTTCTTGCTGTAGGTGCCGTGGAGCAGCAGCCCGGTCCCCGGGACGATCTCCGGCACGGCGTAGCCCTGGGCAAGGCTGCCCAGCATCTCCCGGGCCAGGGCCTCGCACTGGGCCGCCTCCCCCGCCGGGAGCCAGCGTCTGGCCTCCAGCAGACCGCAGACCACCACCGCCGCGGCGGAGGAATCTCTGGGCTCCCCGCTGCCGTCGGAGAAGATCATGTCCCAGTAGGGCACCCGGTCGCCTGGCAGTCGGGTCAGATAGAAGCCCAAGGCCTTGCGGAAGGTGGTCAGATAGGCGGGGTCTTTCGTGTACCGGAAGCTCAGAATGCTGCCGTAGACCCCCCAGGCCTGGCCTCTGGCCCAGAAGCTGTCGTCCCGGTAGCCCTGACAGGTCTCCCCGTGGGAGGGGGTGCCGTCGGCGTTCATGAAGAAGGTATGGTAGGTGGAGCCGTCCGGCCGGAAGGAGTGGGCCAGGCAGGTTTTGGCGTGGCGTCCCGCAATATCGGCGTATTTGGGGTCCCCCGTCTCCCGGCCGGCCCAGTAGAGCAGGGGGATGTTCAGCAGACAGTCGATGATGAACCGCCGGTTCTCCGCCGCCCCCATGGGGCCCCAGGCCTGGAGGAACTCCCCCCTGGGCTGGAACCGGGTCAGCAGCTGGTCCGCGGCCAAAATCGCTGCCTCTCTCGCCCGTTCACTCCCGGTGAGCCGCCAGGCCGCCACACAGGAGGGGCTATAGAGAAAGCCCATATCGTGGTTGTCTACCTCCACCTTCTGCACGATGCGGTCGTGGAAGCTGTCCACCAGAGTCAGCCCCGCCTCCCGGAACCGGTCCTCCCCGGTGCGTTCATAGGCCAGCCAGATCTCCCCCGGCCAAAAGCCGCAGGTCCACTGGACATTGTCACAGGTGAGATAAATGCCATCCACGCTGGTATGGTTCTGGCACCGGTTCGTATAGAGGGGCAGATTGCATCTCACCTGGCGGACGCACCGGTCCAGAGCGGCCAGGGCCTCTTCATCCGTCAGGGGCGTGTATTTGCAGCGCATAGGCGTCTCCTCAAAAAGAATCGGCAGGGCCAGGGGCAAATCCCCTGCCCCTGCCGGAGTGTGGTTTTGATGTCAGGTATTCAGTTGGTCAGGCTCAGCCCTTCAGACCGGAGGAGGCCACGCCCTGGACGAAGTACTTTTGCAGTGCCAGGAACACGATCAGCACCGGGATCAGAGCCACCACCGAGGCCGCCATGATCAGGCCGTACTCGGCGGAGTACTGACTGATGAACATTCGCAGGCCGATCTGGATGGTTTTCAGCTCCGTCTTGGTCAGGTAGATCAGGGGCCCCAGGAAGTCGTTCCAGGTGTTCACCGCCGTGATGATGACCAGAGTGGACAGAGCCGGTTTGGAGAGCGGCAGCATGATCCTCGCCCAGATGCCGTATTCCGAGAGGCCGTCGATTCTCGCCGCCTCGCACAGCTCGGAGGGCACACCCTCATAGAACTGCTTCATCAGGAACACGCCGAAGGCACTGAACGCCTGTAGACAGATGATGGCAAGATGGGTGTTGTTCAGATTCCAGGAGCGCATCATCATGAACTGAGGCACCATGTACGCCTGCCAGGGCACGGCGATGGTGGCGATGTAGCCCAGGAACAGGGTATTCTTGCCCTTAAACTGCATCTTTGCAAAGGCATAGGCCGCGAAGCTGGAGGTGAACAGCTGGAGCAGGGTCACGATGACGGTCAGCTTGGCGCTGTTCTTGATGAAGGTGAGCAGAGGGATCTTGGTCCAGATGTCCACATAGTTCTGCCACCGGGGGTTGGAGGGAATCCATTCAATGGGGAAGCTGAACACGTCCTTGTTCAGCTTCAGGGACGCAGAGAGCATCCAGACGAAGGGAATGAGCATGATAACAGCCACGAGGATGAGAATCAGGTAGATAAAGACCATCATGATCGTATGCTGGGCCTTTGCAGAATGAGGTTTCACCGCTTGAGTTGCCATAATCCCACCCTCTTAATCGTCGTTGGAGGAGCCGCGGAACTGGATGATCGTCACAATCAGGACCAGTACAAACAGCACCATAGCAACTGCGCTGGCGTAGCCATACTTGGGTGTGTTGACGAACGCCACGTTGTAGATGTAGTACACCAACGTGATGGTGGCGTTGCCCGGGCCGCCCTGGGTGATCATGTACATCTGGTCATACACCTTGAAAGAGGCGATGGTCAGGGTGATGACCACCAGGAAGGTGGTGGGCTGGAGCTGGGGCAGGGTGACGTGCCAGAAGATCTGCCACTTGTTGGCGCCGTCCAGCTCGGCGGCCTCCTCCAGCTCGGGGTTGGTGCCCTGGAGACCGGCCAGATAGATGACCATGTAATAGCCCATGTTCTTCCAGACGCTGAACAGGACGACGGTGAGCATGGCGGTCTCTGTACCGGCTGCCCAGCGGGGCAGGTCCTCCACGCCCAGGGCGGACAGGAGCATGTTCACAGGGCCCATGCTGGGGCTGAAGATCATGTTCCACACGGCGGCGCAGGCCACCAGAGAGGCCACATAGGGGAAGAAGGCCACAGTGCGGAAGAAGCCCCGGGCAACGATCTTCTGGTTGAGCAAAATAGCCAGACCCAGGGCGCAGACCATGGTCAGGGGGACCACCGCCACAGAGTAGACGATGGTGTTCTGGAAGGCTGCCAGGAAGGTCTTGTCGCTGAGCAGGTCAACAAAGTTCTGGATGCCGACGAAGGTGATGTCGTTGACGCCGTCCCAGCTGCAGAAGGCCAGGGCGATGGCGAACACCACGGGAACCAGCGTAAAGACGCAGAACCCGATGAAGTTAGGAGCGATAAAGGAATAGGCGATCAGATTGTTGCGCGTCTCTTTTTTCATCACGTGAGGCTGTTTTTTAGGCTGCGCAACTGCTTGGACTGCCATCTTGACACATTCTCCTTTCTCGTAAACGGTCGATTTTGCGTATAGCAATGGGGCGGGCGACGCAGCCCGCCCCATTGTCCGTCAGTTCATGGAAGGAAAGGATGGCTCAATCTCAGCCGGCCAGGATCGCCTGGACCTGCTCGTTCATGTTGGCAATGCCTTCCTCGATGGACTCGGAGCCGGTCATGATGGCGTCGTGCTCGGTGTTCAGCACGGTCTCGATCTCAGAGGCGTAGGAGGACAGAGGCATCTCCAGATAGACGGCCACGGTGTTCAGAGCCTCCAGGGAGTTCTCGTCGGTGGGGAAGCCCTCGGTGGAGGAGATGATGGAGACGGTGTCGTCGGTGGAGACGGCGGGGAAGGAACCGGTGGAGGCCATGATGTCGGCGCCCTCAGCGGAAGCGCACCAGTTGACGAAGTCGATGGCGGCGTCCTTCTTCTCGGAGTTGACGTTGACGCCCAGAGAGGTCACAGTGCCCAGAGTGGTGCCGGCCTCAACGCCGTCAGGATGAGGATACTTGACGATGCCGAAGTTGACCTCGTCCACGCCGTTGGCCTCGGCCTCAGCGTTGTAGGTCTGCAGGGTGGCGATGAACCAGCTGCCCATGGGGCACATGGCGGCCTGGCCGTTCTCGAAGGCGGCGGAGTAGTGGAGGCCGGAGGTCTTCAGCTCGCCGTAATCCATGCAGATGCCGTCCTCCTGCTCAGCGAGAACCAGCTCATAGTACTCGGTCAGGAAGTCATAGGTGCCGTCGATGATGGTGTTCTCACCGTCCAGGATGCCGAACAGGGTAACGTCGGAACGCCAGGTGTGGTAGTGAGTGCCATAGACCTTGTCGGAGCCCTCGCCGCTGGTCAGCTGGCGAGCCAGAGCGTCATACTCTTCCATGGTCATGTCGTTGGAGGGATACTCGACGCCGGCGGCATCAAAGAGGTCCTTGTTGTAGTACAGCACCCAGAAGTCAGAGCGGAAGGGAACGGCGTAGACGCTGCCGTCGTCAGCGGTCAGCTGCTCCAGAACGCCGTTGAAGTCGGCCTGGTCGATGGTCAGGTTGTCGTTCATGGGCTCCAGCAGGCCCAAGTTGATCAGGTTGGAGTAGCCGGGGATGTCCTTGATGGAGACAACGTCCAGCTCGCTGTTGCCGCCGGCCAGCTGAGTAGCCAGCTGAGTCATGTAGTCGGTGGAGCCAAGGTCGATGACCTCGATGGTCACGCCCTCGTGGGTGGACTCATAGCCCTCCTTCAGGGCAGCCCAGTAAGCGGTGCTCTCATAGTCCCACAGAGCCCAGGTGATGGTGACTTCCTCAGCGGAGCTGCTGTCGTCGCCGGTCTCCTCGGTCTCAGCGTCGGCATCGGCGGTATCGTCGGTGGAGCTGTCAGAGTCAGAGGTGGAGGTGTCGTCGGTGGAGTCGGTGCTGCCGGTGTCGTCCGAGGAGCCGCCGCAGGCAGCCAGGGCGAAGCACATAGCCAGCGCCAGGAGCAGGGCCATCAGTTTGCGCAGATTCTTCATGGTTCATCTTCCTCCTAAATTTTTTTGGTTGATTTGCTCAACCTTGTGGGAAAACAGTCGTTCTCCCTTGTTGCTTTTTATCATACATCATTTCCCTCCAACTTTCAAGTGAATTTTTTATAGAAGTATCTGTAAATTTCGTCGCCCGTTCACCGGTGAACTTGCAAATTCTTTCGTTTTGCCAAACACTTTCTTGTAATTTCTGTAGATGGCTCACAAAAATTCGATTTACATTTTCTGTATCTTCGTGTAATATATGAAATGGATTGGAGTCGGCAGACACAGAGGGAGATTCCTGGTATCATAATTAACACAACCCGCACAGCACAACAGGGGAAGCGAGGGCATTGCATGGCGCCGGAGAGAAAGGAAAGGGCAAACAGAACACCGCATCGCTTCGGCATCTCCGCCCGGCTTGTGGCCCTCACGGTGCTGTTTACTGTGGTCATTGCCGCCGTCGTCCTGTGCAGCAGCGTCTACTATCTCTCCATCCAGACCAGGCAGACCAATCTCCAGGCAGCGGAGTACCAGCTGGAGACGGCGACCGCCTCCCTGTCCCAGCGGGTGACGGAGGTGGACGATCTGGTCAGCTGGTGTACGGTGAACACCACCGTGCGCACCTATCTGCTCACCAGCATCTCCGACAGTCTGGCCAACACCCTCTATGCCACCGTTCAGGATCAGTATAACTCTGTCAGCGTGTCCAGCTATATCCAGCGGTTGCTGCTCTACAGCAGCGACGGAGACGGCGACAGCAAATTCATCATGCTGGGCACTGCTATCTCCCAGTCCGTCTCCCTGACGGACGAGCGGCTGCTCCTTCTCCCCGGCCTGGACGGGGCAGACACCGCCTGGGCCTGTATCATTGATGACCCGCTGATGCAGCCGGGTGCCACCATGCAGGGCATCCCCGTGACCGCCACCGCCTCCAGCACCAATGGCAATTACACCTTAAAGGTCTATCTCTCCGTCTCCCCCTCCATCATCACCAACGTGCTCCGGCAGTTCTCCCTGGAGGACGGGGCCAGCCTCTACTGGGTGATGGAGGACACGGTCTATCGGGTGGAGGGGGACAGTCTGACCGCCGTCTCTGCCGCCGATGTTCCAATAGAGGCAGACGAGGAATTTGGCGCCACCCTGGACGATGGCACCCTGCTCTACCGGGCAGAGATCGACGGCGTCTCCTGCTCCGTCATCGCCTGTCCCATCGGCGTCCACGATCTCTATCTGGCAGAATCCATTCCGGACGTCCCCTTCGGTCAGCTGCTGCCCCAGCTTCTGGGTACCATCGCCTTTCTGGTCATCGTCATCCTGTTTTTCGGCCTTCTCCTGATGCTTCTGCTCCGCCGTCTGGTGCACCGCCCCATCCAGGCCCTCCAGCGGCAGATCGACACCCTGGCCCAGGGAGATTTCTCCGTCAACCCCGAGATCGAGTGGAATCATGAGCTGGGAGACGTGGGCCGGGGCATCAACCATCTGTCCCAGAGCATCACCACCCTGATGGACAAGCGGGTGGAGGACGAGAAAAAACGGATGGATCTGGAATATCAGATGTTACAGAGCCAGATCAACCCCCATTTCATCTATAACACCCTCAACAGCGTCAAGTGGATGGCCACCATCCAGCACGCCCCGGGCATTGTGGAGATGGTCACCGCCCTGGCCCGGCTGCTGAAAAGCGTCTCCAAGAGCACCCAGCGTCTGGTGCCTCTGGAGCGGGAGCTGTCCCTGCTGGAGGACTATTTCACCATCCAGCGCTACCGCTACGGCGGCACCATCGTCACCGAGGTCAGGTGTGAGACGGAGGAGCGGGTGCTCACCGACTGTCTCATCCCCCAGTTCACCCTCCAGCCTCTGGCGGAGAACGCTATCTTCCACGGCTTCGAGCCAAAGGGCTGCGCCGGTCAGCTGACCGTCACCGTCTGCCGGGACGGCGACGGCGGCGATGTGCTCGTCAGGCTGACGGACGACGGGGTGGGGATGCCCCCTGAGGTGGCGGCCAACGCCCTCCGGGAGCCGTCTGAGGAGGAGGCCCAGGCCCAGTTCCGTCACGTGGGGCTGTGGAACGTCCACCGGCGGCTGCAATACAGCTTCGGGCCATGCTTTGGTCTGACGGTGGAGAGCACCCTGGGGGAGGGCACCACCGTCACCGTCCGCCTGCCCGGGCCCCGGGAGGACGGGGAAAATCATTTGGAAGGAGGAACCGCTTCATGATCAAGGTGCTGTTAGTGGACGACGAGCCGCTGGTGCTCATCGGGATGCAGAGCATGCTCAACTGGGGCAAGCTGGGGCTGGAGATCACAGGCACCGCCCGCAACGGCGCGGACGCCTGGACCATCGTCCAGAGCCAGCACCCGGACATCGTCATCTGCGACGTGATGATGCCCGTCATGGGCGGTCTCGATCTGGCGGAGAAGTGCCGGGAGGTGGACACCACCCTGCCGGTGTTCATCATGCTCACCAGCTATGAGAAGTTCGAGTACGCCAAGCGCAGCCTCCGGCTGGGGGCAGTGGAGTATCTGGTGAAGATGGACCTGACCCCGGAGCTGCTGGAAAACGCCCTCCACCGGGCCATCGAGCGGGTGAAAAAGGAGCGGGTCCTCCGCACCCCGGAGGCCACCGCTGCCGTCAGCGGCCTGGAGCAGTACCGGGACCGGCTGTTTATCCAGCTCTACGGCGGCCTGTTCCGGGACCGGAGCTACTTTGACAGCCTGTGCCAACAGCTGGGGCTGCAATTCGACGCCCCCTGGTATGTGGTGGCCGTGGCGGAGCTGGCCCATCGGGAGCTGCCCACCGAGCGCCTGGTCACTCTCAGCGCCGGGGTGTCCAACATGGCGGCGGACATCCTGCCCAAATACCTCCCCTGCACCGTCACCGCCAGCAATCTCAGCCACTTCAACGTTCTGTTCCCCCTGGACTCCCCCGTCGGGATGGAGCAGCAGCTGGACGAGGTGCTGAAAAAGACGGGGCAGATCCTCTTTAACTATTTCAGCACCCCCATCCACTGGGCGGTGGGCCAGCCGGTGCAGGACATTTTGCAGGCCCAGCAGAGCCAGCGCTCCGCCCTCTCCGTCCTGACCCAGGTCACAGACGCCCAGCCGGTCATGTTCTATCTGCCCCAGGCCACCACCCCGGTGGCCCACCGGGCCCAGACGGTGGCCCAGATTCAGGATTACATCTGTCACAACCTCTCCAAGCCTCTCTCCCTGAACGACGTGGCGGCGGTGTTCAATTTCAGCCCCAACTATCTCAGCCAGCTCTTCTCCAAAAACGGGGAGTCCAGCTTTGTGGAGTTCGTCACCGCCACCCGCATCAGCACCGCCAAGGAGCTGATGGCCACCACTGACTTAAAAATCTACGAGATCAGCGACCGGGTGGGCTTTGAAAGCCCCTCCTATTTCAGCAAGGTATTCAAAAAGCTGGAGGGGGTCAGTCCCCGGGAGTATATGCAGCGGCTCCAGGGAGAGAGCGTGCAATAACCGACCCATTTTTCTGCTATGGAGGAACACGGAATGGAAACCATCAAGCTCAAGGTCCTGGACAATGTGGGCCACACCCTGATGACCTGCGACGCCGACCGCCAGGTCAGTCTGGTCTACACCGCCGCCTATCGCCCGGGGGACCGGGTGGCCCTGGAGATTCGCACCCCGGGGCGGTTTTGCGTCGTCCAGTTTGAGGACACCATGCCCCCCGCCCTGGTCTATGTGCAAAAGCGGGAGATCAACTTCCACGTTCCCTTCGGGGAGCAGGCCATCACCTACAGCCCCAAGAGCTTCACCGGCCAGCGCCACGTCATCCGTGCCCGGCTGGCCACAGAGGAGGAGGTGTCCGGGCGACGGAATCTGGCCTTCAACCCCTATGACGAGCACGGAGACACGGGCTTTTTCCCTCACGCCAGCGCCAACGTGGAGACCCGGGGGGAGGCGGTGTTCGCCGCCCGGAACGCCATCGACGGCATTTTTGAAAACAGCGCCCACGGGGAGTACCCCTACCAGAGCTGGGGCATCAACCGGGACCCCAACGCCGCCCTGACCCTGTCCTTTGGCCGTAAGGTGGTGCTGGACGAGCTGCGGCTCACCCTCCGGGGGGACTATCCCCACGACAACTACTGGACGGGGGCCACGGTGGAGTTCTCCGACGGCAGCACCCTGTCCCTGTCCCTGACGGACAGCCGCCTCCCCCAGTCCTTCCCCTTCGAGGCAAAGACGGTGGAGTGGCTGGTGCTGAAGGAGCTGATTCAGGCGGAGGGGCCGTCTCCCTTCCCTGCTCTGACCCAGATCGAGGCCTGGGGAACCGAAACCGAGGAGATGTCCCATGGCCTTTCAGTTTAACTTCTTCGGCCTGGGGGACATGAGAAACGCCCCCCAGGAGGACCGGCCTCCGCGCACCGGCGTTCTCCGTTACTTCCAGGTGTTCTGGGACAATCTGGGCAAGCTGCTGCTGGGCAACCTGCTGTGCTTTGCGGGCTTTCTCCCCGCCGCCCTGGGCATCAGTCTGGGGCTGGTATATGAGAATTTCTGGCTCACTCTTTTCGGCGGCATTGTGGGAGGCGCCGTGGCCAGCCCGTTCTGGACCGCCATGCTCGATCTCTCCCTCCGCTGCTTCAGTGGGCGGGTGGACGGCTGGTTTGCCGCCTTCCGGCACACCCTGGCCACAGTCTGGAAGCCCGCCGCCCTCCAGGGGCTGGTCCTGGGGCTGCTGGTGTCCGGGTTCCTCCTGGTAGGGAGCTTCGCCTCCGCGCTGATGGATGACGGCTCTCTCTCCGCCCTGGGGCTGTGGGTCATCCTGGCCCTGGACTTCTTTCTGATCGCCCTGGCCGTCGCCATTCTCTTCCCGCCTCTCTGCTTTGAGCAGAAGCCCTTCCTCCAGCGGGCCCAGGAGGGCCTTACCCTGCTGCTGGACGCCCCTCTGCGGACGCTGGGGGCCACGCTGGGTATTCTGCTGTGGTGCGTCCTGCTCGTCGGGCTGTTCCCCGTCAGCGTGCCTCTGGGGGTGGTGCTGGGCTTCTGGCCCCTGTCCCTGTTCGCTGCACAGCTCCAGCGGCCCGGTCTGCTGGACCGGTACGGCCCTCAGGAAGAGCCGCCCGAGGCGGAAATGCCCCACGGCGACCCCCACCAGTATACTCTGGGGCAGCGCACCGAGATCTGGTGGCGGCTCCACTGGGGGGTCGTCCTGGCGGTGGTGGCCTGTATCTGCCTGGTGCTTGGGGTGGTGCAGACCTTCCTGAGCATCCAGGAGCCGGACCTCCAGGTGGCCTTCGTCCACGCCGACTCCCTCCCGGACGATGTGGTCTCCGCCCTGGAGACCTCCCTGGAGGAGATCGTAGGCGATGTGAACGGTGACGGGGAGGTGGTGGTCCAGATCAACGACTATCAGCTGGTCTTTGACGGCACCGCCACCGACACGGACGTACAGACCGCCGGCTCCACCCTGCTGGTCACAGACGTGGCCGGAGGGGTGAGCAGCCTGTTCATCGTAGAGGATGCCGACGGCTTTGCCTCGCTGTACGCCGACCAGATGGAGAGCGCCGACCCCCTGACCTGGGCGGAGTATCCCGTCCTCGCCGGACTGGACGCCGGAACGTATACCGCAGTGGAGGATATCGACGCCGACTTCACCGGTCAGGAGCTGCTGGCCGATTACACCGTCTTTGTCGCCTCTGCCGGGGACAGCGACACGGTGGCCCTGCTGCTGGGAGAATAACAGAATCAAAAGCACTCCGACGGAGCCCCTTCATTCGGGTCCCGTCGGAGTGTTTTTCTATGCGTCTGTCTTTTCTTCCGCCCACCGGCCGGGGCCGTCGCACAGCTCGCTCCACCGGCAGCCGCCGCAGATCGACCTCCGCCCGCCGGGGGCCAGGATGCTCCGCTGCACCCGGGCGGTAAAGCCCCGGAAGGGCAGCTCCGCCCCCTCCTCCAGGCCGCACTGTTCCAGCACCGCCCGGTCGTAACGGGAGGCGTTCCCCGTCCCGGCGCACTCGTCACCCCGTCGGTTGGGGCAGGCGGCGCACATCACGTCCGCTGCCACCGTCAGCCGGACGGTGGGATTTTCCGCCTCCAGCCGGGCCAGCAGCCGGTCCGCCGCCCGGGTAAACGCCGGGCTGTAGCCCTTCCCCTGATAATAGGCCAGGCACATCCCATGGTGGGGCCGCAGGGGGAGCGCCGCCCCGCTGTTATCCGGGAACATGCTTTCCCAGGGTCATGGTGACCCCCAGGGCCAGGGCGATCTTCAAGCAGGTCAAAGGGGATAAAGGGGAACACACACCAACCCAGCACGGTCATCAGGGCCACCGCACCGTTGGCGCTGGTGTAGACCGCCATAAACCACACCGTCCCGAACAGATAGCACACCAGCAGCCCCAGCACCATGGACAGCACCAGCACGCCGTTGCGTTTGGTGACGAGGCCCTTCCCTGCCTCGTCTCCTCCGTCGGCGGGAAGGTGGAATAACTTCTCCATCCCCCACATCACCAGGGCGGAGAACAGAAAGCCGATGATATACCCTCCGGAGCTGCCCAGCAGACTGCCCAGACCGCCGCTGAATCCGGCGAACACCGGCAGACCGATGGCCCCCAGCAGGATGTACACCAACACCGCCAGCGTCCCCCGCTTGCCCCCCAGCAGCCCCACCGTCACAAAGACCGCAAAGGTCTGGAGGGTGAAGGGTACCGTTGTGGGAACAGAGATCCAGGAGCAGATGGCCATCAGCGCCGCAAACAGGGCGATGAGCACCATGTCCCGGGTTTTCAGGCCGTTTCTCTTGACTGTTACCGTTCCTTCGCTCATTGTAACTACCTCCCTCGTCCGGGCGTTTGCCCGGTCCGACCGTGATGATAACACGTGAGGGCAGTCATTGTCAACCTTTTTATTTTTATCGGTTTACAATTTGGTGTTCATCTCTTGGCTCCCTCTTTGAGGGAGCCAGGGGACTGTGTGAACCCTTCCTCCCCTTCCTTGACAATTATTCCCCTTACAGGTAAAATAAGATGAATTACTGTGGACGAGAGGGATCATATGGCACCAAGGAAGAAGAAACAGGAATACGGCAACGAGTCCATCTCCGCCCTCAAGGGGGCGGACCGGGTACGGAAGCGGCCCAGCGTCATTTTCGGCTCGGACAATCTGGAGGGCTGCGAGCACGCCGTCTTTGAGATCCTTTCCAACGCCGTGGACGAGGCCAAGGCGGGCCACGGGGACCTGATCATCGTCACCCGGTACGCCGACCACTCCATTGAGGTGGAGGACTTTGGCCGGGGCTGTCCCGTGGACTGGAACCCCAAGGAGAACCGGTACAACTGGGAGCTGGTGTTCTGCGAGCTGTACGCCGGAGGCAAGTACGGAGACGACTACGGCTTCTCCCTGGGTCTGAATGGTCTGGGCTCCTGCGCCACCCAGTACGCCTCGGAGTATTTCGACGCCGTCATCCACCGGGACGGCAAGCGGTACACCCTCCACTTTGAGAAGGGGGAAAACGTGGGCGGTCTGAAAACGGAGGACTGCCCCCGGCACAAGACCGGCTCCAAATTCCACTGGCGGCCCGACCTGGAGGTGTTCACCGACATCGACATCCCAGCCGAGTACTTCGCCGACGTGATGAAGCGGCAGGCGGTGGTCAACGCCGGCGTCACCTTCCGGTTCCGCAACCAGGTGGACGGCAAATTTGAGACGACGGAGTACCGCTACGACCAGGGCATCGCCGACTATGTGGCCGAGCTGGCGGGAGAGAACCCCCTGACCCAGCCGGTCTTTTTCCAGACCGAGCGCCAGGGCCGGGACCGGGCAGACCGGGAGGAGTATAAGGTCAAGCTGAGTATGGCCTTCTGTTGCTCCAATACGGTGAACGTGGTGGAGCACTATCACAACTCCTCCTGGCTGGAGCACGGCGGCTCCCCGGAGAAGGCTATGCGCTCCGCCTTCGTCTCGGCAGTGGACGCCTATCTGAAAAAACAGGGGAAATACCAGAAGAACGAGGCCAAGGTGACGTGGAACGACATTCAGGATTGCCTGATTTTTGTCTCCAACAACTTCTCCACCCAGACCTCCTACGAGAACCAGACAAAAAAGGCCATCAACAACAAGTTCGTCCAGGACGCCATGACGGAGTTTCTCCGCTCTCAGCTGGAGGTCTACTTCATCGAGAACCCCTTCGACGCGGAAAAGCTGGCGGGACAGGTGCTCATCAACAAGCGCAGCCGGGAGACGGCGGAGAAGGCGCGTCTGAACATCAAGAAGAAGCTCTCCGGCACTCTGGACATCGCCAACCGGGTGCAGAAGTTCGTGGATTGCCGGAGCCGGGACGTGTCCCGCCGGGAGCTGTATATCGTGGAGGGCGACTCCGCCATGGGCGCCGTCAAGCTCAGTCGGGACGCGGAGTTCCAGGGCATCATGCCCATCCGGGGAAAAATCCTCAACTGCCTCAAGGCGGACTACAACCGCATCTTCAAGAGCGACATCATCACCGATCTCATCAAGGTCATGGGCTGCGGCGTGGAGCTGCCTGCCAACACCAGGGCGAAGAACAAGGAGCTGGCGGAGTTCGACCTGTCCAATTTCCGGTGGAACAAGGTGGTCATCTGCACCGACGCCGACGTGGACGGCTTCCAGATCCGGACGCTGGTGCTGACCATGCTCTACCGCCTCACCCCCCAACTCATCGAGCAGGGCTATGTGTATATCGCCGAGTCGCCTCTCTATGAGATCACCTGGAAGGAAAAAACCTGGTTTGCCTACTCCGACAAGGAGAAGAACGACATCGTGGCCGAGAATTCAGGCAAAAAGCTGGAGGTGCAGCGCTCCAAGGGTCTGGGCGAGAACGAGCCGGACATGATGTGGCTGACCACTATGAACCCGGAGACCCGGCGGCTCATCAAGGTCATGCCGGAGGACGTCATTCGCACTGCCCAGGTCTTTGACCTGCTGCTGGGGGCCAACCTGGCCGGGCGGAAGGAGCACATCGCCGACAACGGTTATAAATACCTGGAGCTGGCAGATATTTCGTAAGAATACGCAGAAGGAAGAAATTTCATGGCTAAGAAGAAACAGCCCACAGACAACTCCCACAAGAACAACCCCAACGTCATGGGCCTGCGGCCGGAGGTGCTGGAGCAGCCCATCACCGAGACGCTGGAGGTCAACTATATGCCCTACGCCATGAGCGTCATCGTCTCCCGGGCCATCCCGGAGATCG
>JAJQFJ010000002.1 GCA_021201185.1 Clostridiales bacterium | reverse complement strand
CTCCTACCGCCGGTTCATCCAGATGTTCTCCGACGTGGTCATGGAGCTGCCCAAGCGGAACTTTGAGGACATCATCGACCAGGTGAAGGAGCAGAAGGGCGTCCAGCTGGGCTCCGAGCTGGAGACCGAGGATATGCAGAGCCTGGTCAGCCAGTTCAAGGCCTTCTATCTGGAGCGCATGGGCGAGGAGTTCCCCCAGGACCCCAAGATCCAGCTCATGGAGGCCGTCCGTGCCGTGTTCCGCAGCTGGGACAACCCCCGTGCCCAGGTGTACCGTGCCATGAACGACATTCCCGCCGACTGGGGCACCGCCGTCAACGTCCAGACCATGGTCTTTGGCAACTGGGGCGACGACTCCGGCACCGGTGTTGCCTTCACCCGTAACCCCACCACCGGCGAGAAGGAGCTGTACGGCGACTTCCTGATGAATGCCCAGGGCGAGGACGTGGTGGCCGGTATCCGCCGCACCTCCGACATCTCCGAGCTGAAGAAGGTCAACCCCGCCGTCTATGAGCAGTTCGTGGACATCGCCACCCGGCTGGAGAACCACTACCGGGATATGCAGGACATGGAGTTCACCATCGAGCGGGGCCACCTCTATATGCTGCAGACCCGGAACGGCAAACGCACCCCCGGCGCGGCCCTGAAGATCGCCGTGGACCTGGTGAAGGAGGGCATGATCTCCGAGCAGGAGGCTCTGCTCATGCTGGAGCCCAACAGCCTGGACGCCGTTCTCCACGACAACTTCACCAAGGAGGCTCTGGCCACCGCCACTCCCATCGCCACCGGCGTGCCCGTCTCTCCCGGGGCAGGCTGCGGCGCTGTGTACTTCACCGCTGAGGACTGCGAGGCCCATGCGGCCGAGATGCCCGTCCTGCTGGTCCGCCAGGAGACCTCCACTGAGGATATCGTGGGCATGCAGGTCTCCCAGGGCATCCTGACCGCCCGGGGCGGCCGTGCCTCCCACGCCGCCGTGGTGGCCCGTGGTATGGGCCGCAGCTGCGTGGCCGGCGTCGCCTCCCTCATCGTGGACGAGGAGGCCAAGGTGGCCACCCTCGCCGGTCATGAGATTCACGAGGGCGACTTCGTCTCTATCGACGGCAGCACCGGAAACGTCTACCTGGGCAAGCTGGCCACCGAGGCGGCCACCATCTCCGGCGACTTCGCCACCATTATGGAGTGGGCGGACAAGTACCGTCAGATGGACGTCCGTGCCAACGCGGACAACCCCCACGACGCAGGCGTGGCCCTGAACTTCGGCGCTCAGGGCGTGGGCCTGACCCGTACCGAGCATATGTTCTTCGCCGAGGACCGTATCCCCGCCGTCCGTGAGATGATCGTCGCCACCACCGTGGAGCAGCGGAAAAAGGCCCTGGCCAAGATCCTGCCCATGCAGCGGGGCGACTTCGAGGGCATCTTCAAGGCCATGAAGGGCCTGCCCGTCACCATCCGTCTGCTGGACCCGCCTCTGCATGAGTTCCTGCCCCAGGAGGATGAGGACATCGCCGCCCTGGCCCAGGAGATGGGCATGACCTTCACCGACCTGAAGAATGTGGTCGTCAGCCTCCAGGAGGTCAACCCCATGATGGGTCTCCGCGGCTGCCGTCTGCCCATCCAGTATCCTGAGATCGCCGAGATGCAGACCCGGGCCATCATTGAGGCCGCTCTCAACGTCTACAAGGAGACCGGCATGAAGGTCATCCCGGAGATCATGGTTCCCCTGGTGGACTCCAAGAGCGAGCTGACCTATGTCAAGGGCCTGATCACCGGCGTGGCCGACCCGCTGATCGCCGCCGCCGGCGTGGACCTGCCCTACGAGGTGGGCACCATGATCGAGCTGCCCCGTGCCGCGCTGGCTGCCGACCGTATTGCCGAGGAGGCGGAGTTCTTCTGCTTCGGCACCAACGACCTGACCCAGATGACCTGGGGCTTCTCCCGTGACGACTCCGGCAAGTTCCTGGGCACCTATCTGGACCGGAAGATCATCGAGCACGACCCGTTCCAGCGGCTGGACCGCCGGGGCGTGGGCCGTCTGATGAAGATCGCTGTGGACTATGGCCGGGAGGTCCGCCCGAACATGCACATCGGCATCTGCGGCGAGCACGGCGGCGACCCCGTCTCCATCGAGTTCTGCCACGACATCGGCCTGAGCTATGTCTCCTGCAGCCCCTTCCGGGTGCCCATCGCCCGGCTGGCCGCTGCCCAGGCTGCCATCAAGAACCCCCGCAAGTGAGCGCCTGACCCCAGCGAACACCACATAAATCACAAGGCTCCGTCGTTTCCAAAACGGCGGAGCCTTTGTATGTGCTGGTATATGGTATTGTCAGAAAGAAGGGTCAGCCCTGCGCCTGTTCCCGGAACCGCAGCAGGCGGCGTCCCATGGGGGAGACGGTCACGGTCAGCCGTCCGTTTTCGGCGGGAACGGCCTCCCCGCTGTCCAGATCTTCGGCGGAGGGGAATGCCCAGGGAATGGTGATCTCTGTCTCCATGTCCCCGGCGTTGACCGCCAGGGCAAGCGCCTCGTCCTCCAGCGTCCGGGCGAAGGACACCACTTGTCCCGGGCAGTCGCCCCAGACGATCCCGCCGGAGCGGAGGCACTCGTTCTCCTTCCGGAGACGGCCCATCTCCCGGTAATAGGCCAGCACCTCCTGGTCTTCGTTGCCCCAGGGATAGGGACGGCGGTTGAAGGGGTCCTCAAAGCCGGTCATGCCCGCCTCGTCGCCGTAGTAGACGGTGGGAGCGCCGGGAAAGGCGAACAGCACCGCCAGCCCCAGCTGCAGCCGCTTCCAGCCCAGCTCCCGCTCCTGACCGGTCATGACGTAGGTGGAGCGGGTCTCCTTGCTCCACTCGTACCGCTGGGAGCCGGTGCCCAGATAGGTCAGGATGCGCAGGGTGTCGTGGGTGCCCAGGGCGTTCATGGCGGAGTAGAAGGCGAAGGGCGGGTAATTCTCCCGAAGGGTCTCCATCCGCTCCCGGAAATCGGCCCCGTCGCCCCCCAGAAGGAAGTCGATCAGAGCGGAGCGGAAGGGATAGTTCATCAGCCCGTCCAGGTGGTTGCCCAGCAGGTGCTTCCGCCGGACGCCGTAGGCCACCTTGTTGGAGCCGTCCTCCCACACCTCTCCGATGACCACCGCCTCCGGGTTCTCCTCCCGGACGGCCTGGTGGAGGCCATAGATAAAGTCGTCAGGCAGCTCGTCGGCCACGTCCAGCCGCCAGCCGTCCGCCCCCGCCCGGAGCCACTTGCGCACCACCGAATTCTCCCCACCGAAGATGAACTCCCGGTAGGAGGGGCAGTGCTCGTTGACGGCGGGAAGGGAGTAGATGCCCCACCAGGACTCATATTCGTTGGGCCAGTTGGTGAAGCAGAACCAGTCGTAATAGGGGGACTCTTTGCTCTGCTTCGCTCCGTCGCCGGGATAATAGCCGTCTCCGTTGAAATAGCGGCTGACATAGCCGGTGTGGTTGAACACCCCGTCCAGGATGACCCGGATGCCCCGCTCATGGGCCGCATCGCAGAGGGCCTTAAAATCCTCGTTGGTGCCCAGCATGGGGTCCACCTGGTCGTAGTCCGCCGTGCCGTAGCGGTGGTTCTCCGCAGCCTCGAAGATGGGACAGAAATAGATGGTCTCCACCCCCAGGGAGGCGATGTAGTCCAGCTTCTCCTGGATGCCCTTCAGATCGCCGCCGAAGAAGTCCCGGTTGCGCACCTCGCCCCGCTCGTTGGGCCGCCACTCCGGCTCACTGTTCCAGTCTCCGTGGACGGTGCGTCCCCCCACCATACCCATGGGGCTGGGCACCCGGCTCCGGTGAAACCGGTCGGGGAAGATCTGGTAGCACATTCCCTTGCCAAACCAGTCGGGCACCTGGTCGGTGGGGTCATAGACGGTGAGCTGATAGGGGCCAAGCTCCTGATACTGACCGTTGAGCCCCGTCAGCTGAAAGGAATACCAGATCAGCCCCACATAGTCCCCCACCGGCAGGCGGCCGGAAAACACGTCGATGCCCCGGCTGGTATCCGTCCAGGTCATGGGATATTCCCGGATGCGGTCGTTATCCGCCTCGAACCGGGCGATCAGCTTGCCCCGGGAAAACCCCTCCCGGCGGAGAGGACGGAGATTCAGCTCCACCACCGTTCCCGGCGTCACCGCCCCATAGGGGCGTTTATACTCCTCACTCCGGGAGTTGTAGGCCTGGCTGTCAAACATGGCACTCATCCCTTTCGGTCTGTTGTCATTACGATAGGGCATCCGCTCCGTCCGGAGCAGATGCCCTGTCAGTATATCACAGAATTCTCTGTATGAAAAGGAAAAATTTGGGCGGGGGAGGTGACTGGAAAAGGCTCCCGTCTGCATCCGCTTAGCTAGTGAGCAAAATAATACTCCATAATGGCGGCGGCGATCACCGACGTGGCTGCGCCGGAGCCGCCCCTTTCCACCGCCACGCAGACGGCGATCTCCGGGTCGTCGAAGGGGGCGAAGCAGACGAACAGGCCGTTGGCGTTTTCCTGTCCGGAGACCTGGGCGGAGCCGGTCTTGGCCCCCACCTGGATGCCCTGCTCGGTGAGAGAGGCAAAGGCCTCCTTTACTGTGGAGGTGCTCTCCACCACCTCCGCCATGCCCTCCAGGATGGCGGCTCGGTCGTCGTCGGCCAGCTCCACGGTGTTGACCACCTCCGGCTCGTACTCTGCGACCACCTCGCCGTCTCCGGCGGTGGTGACGCTTTTCAGCAGGTGGACGGAATAGCGGGTCCCGCCATTGACCAGGGTGGCGATATAGTTGCAGATCTGGAGGGGGGTGAACTGGTTGTCGCTCTGGCCGATGGCGGCGGAGAGGGTGTTGCCCGGATACCAGACCGTCCCCACCTGGTCGCTGTACTCCGGCCCGGCGTTGACGCCGGTGGACTCAGCCAGCTCGATGCCGGTGGACACCCCCAGGCCGTAGCTCTGGGCGTACTCTGTCAGGGTTTCAATGCCCACCTGACTGCCCACGGTGTAGAAGAAGATGTTGCAGGAGTCCCGGAGGGCCTCGGTCACCGTCTCCAGCCCGTGGGTCAGGCCGTATTGCCGGTAATACCAGCAGCGGAAGGTAGTGCCGTAGTAGTCCATATAGCCGGTGCAACGAATGGTGGAGTCGGCGGTGATGACCCCGGTGTTCAGCCCGGCGGTGGCGGTGACCATCTTATAGGTGGAGCCGGGGGCATAGGTGCCCTGAAGGGCCCGGTTGAACAGGGGATTCAGCTCGTCCGAGGCCAGCTCGCTGTACAGCGTCCGGTACTGGGAGATGTCATAGGTGGGCCAGGAGGCTGCCGCCAGGACGCTGCCGTCGGAGACGTCGATGACCACGGCGGCGCTGCCGCCCTCGCCCTCATTGATCTCCTCGGTATATTGCTCCAGCGCCTGCTCCACCGCCTCCTGGAGACCGATATCCAGAGTCAGTGTCACGGTGTCGCCCGCCTCCGGCTCCTCCACATAGCTCTCGCTGAGCAGGTTCCCGTCCAGACTGGTCACCCGCTGCACCGTGCCGGAGGTGCCCCGGAGATAGGACTCGAAGGCGTACTCCACCCCGGAGATGCCCACGGTGGCGTCCATGGAGTAGCCCTGGGCCTGGTAGTTCTCCCCTTCGTCCCAGTCCTCGGCGGAGATCAGCCCCACCTGGCCCAGAAGATGGGCGGCATAGGACGTCTGGTAGACCCGCTGGGTGGTGGATTTGATCTCCACCCCGGACAGGTTCTCCTCCTTGACGGTGGCGATAAAGGCGATGTCCACGTCCTCCGCCAGATACCAGGTGGTCCACAGGAGCTCCTTCTCCCGGAGGTAGCAGGCGTACAGCACGTCCAATATCTCCAGGTCGCCCTCGTCCTCCAGACCGAAGGTGGAGAGCATGGCCTGGGCCGTCTTTTCCGGGGCGGAGGCGTCGGTGGGCCAGCCCATCTCCTGACAGAGCTGGGCGAACCGGGTGTCGGAGGTGTTCCCGTCCTCGTCCTCGGTGACGAATGGGGTCTCCGAGGTGAACTGCCAGCTCTCTCCGTCCCAGGTCAGGGGGAGACCGCCGTCGTTGACCTCCAGCCCCAGCTCCTGGCACAGCTCCAGCAGCCGCCGGACGATATCGGCCTGAGCGCTGTAGTCTCCCATGGCTCCCACGTCCAGGGCAACGTTGTAGATCGTCTCGTTGCCCACCAAAACCTGGCCGTTCCGGTCGGTGATGATGCCCCGGGCGGCCTCCACCGTCTCCTCTGTGGTGATGGTGTTGGCGGCGGAGGACTCGTCGATGTTGATGCCGTTGACGATCTGGTCGTTATAGAGCAGCACCAGAAACCACACCAGAAAGGCCAGCAGAAGGACAGCCAAAATCAGGCTGCGAAAACGAAAGGTATTCTGTCTCATAGGCCGTCAAAACTCCGGCTCCGACCGGAACCGGTCGTGGAGCGTGTGAAAAACCGGGTACAGGATCGGGGCAAAGACCAGGGAATAGACGCCCTCCGCCCCGGCCAGGGCCAGCACTGCCCCGGGGGCGTCCCCCAGAAAGAGAATGTGGATGACCGCCTGCAGCCCTTCCCACAGCAGCATGGTCCCCAGGGCGCAGAGCAGATAGCCGGGAAAGGTGCGGCCCAGCGCCTTGTCCAGGGTGGCCCCGCAGAACAGGCCCACGGCAGTCTCAAACCAGATGAGTGCGGTCCCGTCAGAGCCCATGGCCAGAGCCCCGGCCAGCCCCGTCCCCAGGCCGCAGACCGCCCCCGGGCCGGAGCCCTCCAGAAAGCCGATGGCCGCCACCGCCAGGGGCATCAGCAGGGGCGTCCCGCCCCAGAGGGGAAACCGGTTGAGGATACACCGCTCCAGAAAAAAGCACAGGAGCAGCACCCCGATGCGGAGAGGCCAGCCGGACGCTTCCTCCCGGCGAACGGGGGAGGGAGGGCGCTTCATTCGGTTTTGCGTTCGATTCCTCTTCATGCCCTTCACTCTACGATGTCAAATTCCTTGATGACAAAGACCTCTTCCAGGGCCTCCAGGTCGGCGGAGGGCCGGAGAACGGCGTACAGCTCCACCCCGGAGGAGGTGGTCTCCACCCGCTCCACCGTGCCGATCATCAGCCCGGAGGGATAGACGCCCCCCAGCCCGGAGGTCAGCACCTCGTCCCCCACGGCAATGGCCGAGTCGGTGCTCAGATAGGACAGGCGGCAGGCGCCTTCCAGCATCAGGGTCAGATCGCCCTCCAGCAGGCCGTCCTCCCCGGTGGAAAAGACCAGAGCGCCCATGGAGATGTCCGGGTCGATGACGGTGACGACAGTGGACCAGTTGGTCCCCGCCTCTCCCACGACCCCCACCAGATAGCCCGCCTCGGTGATGACGCAGTCGCCTTCCTCTATTCCCTGGGCGGCGCCCTTGCTGATGGTCAGGGTGGCGGACCAGCTGGTGACGCTGCGCCCGGTGACGGTGGCGGACTCAAAGACGAAGTCGGAGCGCTTTTCCCGCAGCTCCAGCAGCGCCCGGAGGCGTTCGTTCTCCTCCAGAGCCTCGGTGGCCTCCCGGTTCTCCTCCTCCAGCTGGGCCACCTGGAGCCTGAGAGCCTCGTTCTCCTCCTTCAGCGCCTCGTATTCCGTGGCATAATCCCACACGCCCTCCGCCCAGGAGGTCACCGCCGTGGCGACCGCCCGAAAGGGAGTGGCGAGAATACCTGCCAGGTTGGTCAGAGGGTCCACGGGCATCAGAGCGGTGGTGATAGACACTGCCGCCGTCAGCAGCAGGGCGACGATGAGCACGGCGAAGCCGTTTTTTTGCAGGAATTTCCTCATGGCGACCTGTCCCCGTTCCGGCAGCTTATCCCAGCGTCCGGACGCCGAAGGTCTCCAGCATCCGGCTCAGGCGGCAGACCGGAAGGCCCACCACGTTGCAGTAATCTCCCTGGATGCCCTCCACCAGCACAGCGCCGCGGCCCTGGATGCCATAGGCTCCCGCCTTGTCCATGGGCTCTCCGGTGGCGATGTAGGCCCGGATCTCCCGGTCGGAGAGGGGGCGGAACCGGACCAGGGTGGTCTCATGCTCGCACAGAGCCTGCCCGTCCCGGAGAACGGCCACGCCGGTGTGGACGGCGTGGGTCTCCCCGGAGAGAAGCTGGAGCATTCGGTAGGCGTCCGCCTCGTCCCGGGGCTTCCCCAGGACCTCTCCGTGGAGGGCCACCACCGTGTCGGCGGCAATGACCAGGTTGCCCGCCGCCGTCCGACCGGCGACCTCCCGGCCCTTGGCCAGGGCCAGAGTCTCTACCAGATGCTCCGGCGTCAGCTCGGCGGACATATCCTCCTGGCCTTTGGCGGGGAGGACGGTGAAATCGGTAATGCCCATCTGCTCCAGCAGCGCCCGCCGCCGGGGAGACTGAGAGGCTAAAATGATCGACATGGTATTCTTCTCCTTGTTCTGTTTCATATCGCTGGCCGGCGACCTACCGTCCGGTGGAGCCGAAGCCGCCGCCGCCCCGCGCTGTCTCGTCCAGGGTATCTGTCTGCACCAGCTCTGCCTGGATGACCGGGACGACGGCCATCTGGGCGATGCGGTCGCCCGGCTGCACTGTGAAATCGGCGTCGCCGGAGTTGTACAGACCCACCCTGATCTCTCCCCGGTAGTCGCTGTCGATGACCCCCACGCAGTTGCCGGGGATGATGCCGTGACGAACCGCCAGCCCGGAGCGGGCGAAAATCAGAGCTACGTAGTCCGGAGAGGGCAGGGCGATGGCGATGCCGGTGGGGATGAGGGCTCTCCCGCCCCGGGGGATGGTCACCGGCTCCTCCAGACAGGCGTGGAGGTCCATAGCGGCGGCTCCCGCGCTGGCGTAGTAGGGGGCCGGGATCTCCCGTCCGATCTTGGGGGAGAGGGCTTTCCAGTTCAGCTTCATGGCGTGTACCTCTTTCTGCGTATTCCGTCCCGGGCGGTCATTCAACCCCCCGGAAGTACAGCCCCCGGGTGATGTCGGAGGGCTCGACGCTCCCCCGGCCCTGATACCGCTCCAGGATGCTGACGCACTCCCGGGGGTTTTCGGTGGTAAAGCTCAGCCGCGCGGCCCACAGGCCCAGATTCTGCCAGCGCTCCGCCTTGTCCGCCAGAAAGAGCTTTTTGGAGTTGAGGATCTCGTTCCGACAGCCCCAGGCGGGGAGGACCGGGAACCGGGCCCCGGTGCGGTCGGTGAGGATGTTGGTCCCCTGGCAGTTGCACCGGCCCGTCCGGTTTTTGATGATGCAGTTCTGGGTGATCATCAGGGGGAGACGGCCGTAGACGATGAGCTCCGTGTCCATTGGCTTGCTTATGTCCCGCACCTGGGCGAGACGCTGCTCAAAGGACAGGGTGGCGGAGATGAGGCCCATCTCCTTCAGCTGCTCCAGCGTCTCCCCGTTGTAGACGCCCAGACCGAAATCCCCCCGGGGGGCAAAGTCCAGATTCAGGGCCAGGGTCAGCGACCCCAGCTCCCCCACCAGTGCGGTGGTGATCCCCATCTCCCGCACCTGCTCCAGCTGACGGGTCAGCTTGCCCCGCTCACTGTCCCAGCAGATCCGGGGCAGGGCGGCGCAGACCTCAATGGAGCGCTCCATGGCGTTTTCCACCATGGCCCGGCTGTTGAGAATCTCCTCCGGGGAGAGGTAGATGACCTGAGGCCCCAGCTCCAGCAGGCCCCGGGTCAGCTGGGCCCCCATGCGCAGAGAGACGGTAAAGACGGGGGCCTCCTCCCGGCCCTTCTGCCGGGGGGAGGGAGCGAACCGGTTTGTCGTGCGCTCCGGGGGACGGATGCGCAGGACGTTCAGATCGTCCAGCACCCTCCGGCGCAGGCCGTTGACGGCGGAGAGGGAGACGGCCAGACCGGGGTCAACGGATGTCTCGATCTCATCGGCAAAGTAGGGGGTGCCGCCGGTGCGCTCCAGCTGGCGGCGCAGCTCCTCATCGGTGGCGGCGTGCTGGACCGCCTGCTGGGGGACGGGGCCCTCGGCGGTGACCTGATTCCCCAGGTCGTCCTCCACCTGCAGCCGCAGGGGACGGCCCGTCTTCACCTCCAGAGAGAAGCGGACAGGTACCCACTGGTGCTCCCGGCGACAGGCCTGCCGGGTCTGGGCGAAGAGCCGCTCAGGCACCTGCTCCTTTTCCCGGACGCCGAACATCTCCGGGCCGGTCCTGCCCATGTAATAGCCGTCGGTAAAGCCCTGACGGTTGAAGGCGGCGGTCAGGTCGTCGAGCTCCTTTTGGGTGGGCTGGCGGCCCTCCCGGAGGGCGTCGGCATAGACCCGGGTGACGATGGCCACATACTCCGGCCGCTTCATCCGGCCCTCGATCTTGGCGCTGGCCACCCCCATCTCCTCCAGCTCCTGGAGATGGTGCACCAGGGACATATCCTTCAGGCTCAGGGGGTAGCTGTCCGCGTCGCCGCCCCAGCCGTACATCATCCGGCAGGGCTGGGCGCACATCCCCCGGTTGCCGTTCCTGCCCCCAATGGCGGAGGAGAGGAAGCACTGGCCGGAGTAGCACATACACAGGGCCCCGTGGACGAATACCTCGATCTCAATGGGGGAGCGGCGGCAGATAAAGGCGATCTGTTGCCGGGACAGCTCCCGGGACAACACCACCCGCTCCATTCCCAGGGCGGCGCAGGCCTGCACCCCGTCCAGACTGTGGACGGTCATCTGGGTGGAGCCGTGGATGGGGAGGTCAGGGGCCACCTGACGGGCCATCCGCACCACCCCCAGGTCCTGGACGATGAGGGCGTCCACCCCGATCTCGCTGCACAGAGAGACCAGCCGGGCGGCCTGGGGCAGCTCGTGGTCGCTGAGCAGGGTGTTCAGGGTGAGATACACCTTTACCCCCCGGAGATGACAGTATTCTACCGCAGACCGAAGGCTGTTGTCGTCGAAATTGGCCGCCCCTCGCCGGGCGTTGAAGGCCTTGCTCCCCAGATAGACGGCGTCCGCCCCGCTCTGGACGGCGGCGGTCACCGCCTCATAGGAGCCGGCGGGAGAGAGTATTTCCATCATTTCTGCTTTCCTCTCATATGCTGTTTCTCTCAATGGTCAAAAAGAAGCCTCAGGCGTGCCGAAACGCCGTCTCGACACGCCCGGATGGGTCAGTTGGAGGCGCTGTTCCTCGGTGCCTTTTTCAGACGGGTGATCTCCCGGCGGGCGTCGGCCAGCTCCTGACGGAGCTTGCGGTTCTCCTCCAGGTTGTCCTTCATCTGGTCCCGGAGCCCCTGGCTGGTCTGCTGCTCCCGGACGGCGGAGTCCACCGCATTGATCGCCGTCAGCACGGCGGCGTCCAGAGCGGAGACCTTGGCCTGCTGGATGACAGAGGTCATCATCTGGTCTACCTGGGCGGCCACCTGCTCCACATGGGCGGGGTCGTCGGTGGTGACCAGGGTATAGGTGGAGCCTGCGATGGTGACGGTCATTTTCTCTTTCATAAGGCACCTCCCGGAGTGCAGAGCGCGGTCGGGGGACGGATGCGCCCCGGCCTTTTGTCCATATCTTCGTCCATTATACCACACCGCCGGGAACAAAGGAACCGATTTCCCTGAAAAATTGCCCGGAACTGTGGCGGAGCGGCGGGAGGTGTGTTATAATTTCTCATATTACATCCCACAGAAGGGAGCGCTTTCCATATGTCCTGTCAAGAGGAGTTTATCGAAATTTACCGGGAGAAGATCACCCGGAAGGGAGCCGACGCCCTGTTGGACTATCTCACCAACAAGAGCGATTTCTTCACCGCCCCCGCCTCCGCCCGGTATCACGGGGCCTACGAGGGGGGGTTGTGCGAGCACAGCCTGAACGTCTACCACTGTCTGGTGGACTATCTGGCCCGGGAGCGGGTGAACGAGCTGTACGGCCTGGAGTACTCCGAGGAGACGGTGGCCCTGGTGGCCCTGCTCCACGACGTGTGCAAGGCGGGTTGCTACAAAAAGACCTTCCGCAACGTGAAGGGGGAGGACGGCAAGTGGACCCAGGTGCCCTCCTACCAGTTTGACGACCCCCTGCCCTACGGCCACGGGGAGAAGAGCGTCTATGTGGTCAACGGCTACCTCCGGCTTACCCGGGAGGAGGCCTTTGCCATCCGCTACCACATGGGCTTCTCCGGCAGCGAGGACAAGGGGAGCGTGGGTAAGGCGTTCCAGATGTTCCCCCTGGCCTTCGCCCTGTCGGTGGCGGACATGGAGGCCACCTATTTTCTGGAAAACGACAACATCTGATTCGAGGTGAGTGCAATGGTCGTCAGCGTCCGGTCCCTGGCCCTCCAGGGCATCTCCGGCTATGAGGTGCGGGTGGAGTGCGATCTGGCCCCGGGGCTGCCCGGGTTCGAGGTGGTGGGGCTTCCCGACGCCGCCGTCCGGGAGTCCCGGGACCGGGTCCGGGCCGCCGTGAAAAACTGCCACTTCACCTTCCCGGTGGGGCGGATCACTGTCAACCTGGCCCCGGCGGACCGGCGGAAGGAGGGAACGGTGTACGACCTGCCCATCCTGGTGGGCATCCTCTCCGCCAGCGGACAGATATTCGCCTCTCTGGAGGACTGCGCCTTTCTGGGGGAGGTCTCCCTCTCCGGGGAGCTGCGCCCGGTGCGGGGGGTGCTGCCCATGGCCATGGCCGCCCGGCGGGCGGGCATCCAGCGCTTATTCGGCCCCCGGGACAACGCCCCGGAGGCCACCCTGGCGGAGGGTCTGACGGTTTATCCGGTGGACCGGCTGGAGACGCTGGCAGACCACCTGTGCGGGCGCTCGGAGATCGCCCCCGCCGCCCCCTGGACGCCAAAGGCCAGCGCGGAGCCGGTGCCCGACTTTGCCGACATCAAGGGCCAGGCCCAGGTGAAGCGGGCGGCGGAGATCGCCGCCGCCGGAGGGCATCACTTGCTCATGGTGGGCCCGCCAGGCTCTGGAAAGAGTATGCTGGCCAAGCGCATCCCCTCCATCCTGCCGGACATGACCCGGGAGGAGGCCCTGGAGGTCACGGAGCTGATGAGCGTGGCGGGACAGCTGGACGCGGAGCACCCCATGGCCACTCAGCGGCCCTTCCGCTCCCCCCACCACACCGTCTCACCCCCCGCCCTGGCAGGGGGCGGGGCGCTGCTCCGGCCGGGGGAGGTCTCTCTGGCCCATCACGGTGTCCTCTTTCTGGACGAGCTGCCGGAGTTCAGCCGGGATGCCCTGGAGGTGCTCCGCCAGCCGCTGGAGGACGGAAAGGTGCAGATCTCCCGGGTGGCGGGGACGGTGGTCTACCCCAGCCAGTTCATGCTGGTCTGCGCCATGAACCCCTGTAAATGCGGCTGGTACGGCTACGACGACGGGCGGTGCCGGTGCACTCAGCGGGACGTGGAGCGGTATCGCTCCCGGGTCTCCGGGCCGCTGCTGGACCGGATCGACCTCCAGGTGGATGTCCCCGCCCTGAGCTATGAGGAGCTGAGCCATCGGAAGCCCGGAGAGTCCTCCGCCCAGATCAAGGAGCGGGTGGAACGGGCCAGAGAGCGGCAGCGGCAGCGATACCAGGGCACCGGCGTAGACTGCAACGCCCACATGGGCCAGCCGGAGCTGTCCCGGTACTGCGTGCTGGACGAGGCAGGGAACACCCTGCTCCGCCAGGCCTTCGAGCGGCTGGGCCTGACCGCCCGGAGCTATGACCGCATCCTCCGGGTGGCCCGGACGGTGGCCGACCTGGAGGGGGCGGAGCAGATCTCCGCCGTCCACCTGGCGGAGGCCATCGGCTATCGCACCAGCAAATATTTCAAGTGAGCAGGCCATCCCGGTTCACCTTGCGGAATCCGGTTGGACGTTCCACCGATTTCTTCCGGTATTTCTTTGGATTATCTGTAAGAATATCCAATTTCAGCCGAATATTAAGGCAAATATCCGAATATACCTTGCATTATGGGGAAGAAAACTGTATAATAGGTCAGTCAAAAAGGCCCCTCCCGGGTTGCTTGGACCGGGAGCGCGTCCTGTAATGCCCCTCCGTTTGCCGCCTCATGCTATCGGGGACGGCCGGGCGGCGGGGAAATTCAAATCAGGAGTGAAATGAAATGAAGAAACTGCTTGCACTGCTGCTGGCCCTAGTCATGTGCCTGTCGCTGGCCGCCTGCGGCTCCAGTGACACCACCGAGAACGCCGCCACAGAGGATGAGACCTCCACTGCCGACACCACCACCGAGGAGGAGGCCGACGACACCGAGAAAGCCGCCGATACCGAGGAGGCTGCCGACACGGAGGAGACCGCCGACACCGAGAAAGTCGAGGACGAGACCTGGGACGGGGCCGAGGAGTCCGCCGCCCTCACCACCGTCACCGAGGGCGTGCTCACCATGAGCACCAACGCCGCCTTCCCGCCCTATGAGATGACCACCGACGACGGCGGCTTCGAGGGCATTGACGTGGAGATCGCCACCGCCATCGCCGAGAAGCTGGGTCTGGAGCTCCAGATCGACGACATGGACTTTGACTCCGCTCTGCTGGCGGTTCAGCAGGGCAAGAGCGACATCGTCATGGCGGGCGTGTCCGTCACCGAGGACCGGCTGCTGGTGATGGACTTCTCCGACTCCTACGCCACCGGCGTGCAGGTGGTCATCGTCCCCGAGGGCTCTGAGGTGACGGTGGACACCTTGGGCGACTACGTCATCGGCACCCAGCGGGCCACCACCGGCAACATCTACTGCACCGACGACTACGGCGAGGACCATGTGGTGGCCTATGACAACGGCATCACCGCCGTCCAGGCCCTGATGAACGGCCAGGTGGACTGCGTGGTCATCGACAGCGCCCCCGCCCAGGAGTTCGTGGCCGCCAACGCCGGTCTGACCATTCTGGACACCGAGTACGTCAGCGAGGAGTACGCCATCGGCATGGCCAGGGGCAACACCGCTCTGGTGGAGGCTGTCAACAACGCTCTGGCGGAGCTGACCGCCGACGGCACCATCCAGGCCATCGTGGATAAGTACATCGCCGCCGAGTAATCACATACCTGTCTGGCAGAGAGGGCGAAAACCTTCGCCCTCTCTGTTCTGCTATTGAGAAAGGGGGCCGTTTCTTGGACTACTATACCCAGTGGAAGGCGATGATCTCCAGCGGCGAGGAGGTCACCTTCTGGCAGGATTTCTACGTCAAATTCTATCAGGCCTTTATCGAGGCCGACCGTTGGAAGCAATATCTCTCCGGCGTAGGGACCACCCTGCTGGTCACCGCCATCGCGCTCATCATCGGCATTATCCTGGGCGTGACGGTGGCCATGCTCCGCACCGCCCATGACCAGCAGATGCCAGGCCGCCGGAATCCCCTGCTGGGGGTGCTCAACGCCGTCTGCTCCGTCTACACCACCGTTATCCGGGGGACCCCCATGATGGTGCAGCTGCTCATTATGGGCATGGTCATCTTCGCCAGCAGCCGGAACTTTACCGCCGTGGGCGCACTGACCCTGGGCATCAACTCCGGGGCGTATGTGTCGGAGATCATCCGGGGCGGGCTCATGTCCCTGGACCCGGGCCAGGCGGAGGCGGGGCGCTCCCTGGGCCTGGGCTACTTCGACACCATGCGGTATATCGTCATCCCACAGGCGTTTAAGGCGGTGCTGCCCGCCCTGAGCAACGAGTTTATCATCCTGCTCAAGGACACCTCCCTCATCACCTATATCGGTGGCAAGGAGCTGCTCTACGCCGCCCAGGGCATCTATAGCCGCACCTATGAGGCCATGTTCCCGCTGATCGGGACCGCCCTGATCTACCTGGCCCTGGTCATGGTGCTCACCAGGCTCCAGGGGAAGCTGGAAAGGAGGCTGCGGGAAAGTGATCGTCGTTAAGGATCTGCACAAGAGCTTCGGTGACAACGAGGTGCTGTGCGGCATTACGGAGCACATCCAGGTGGGGGAAAAGGTGGTCATCATCGGCCCCTCCGGCTCCGGCAAGTCCACCTTCTTGCGGTGCCTCAATCTGCTGGAGGTCCCCACCAGCGGGGAGATCATCTTCGACGGGGTGTCCATGACCGACCCCAAGACCAACATCAACGAGATGCGGCAGAAGATGGGCATGGTGTTCCAGCACTTCAACCTGTTCAACAATCTCAGCGTGCTGAAAAATATGACCCTGGCCCCGGTTCGGCTGAAGCGGATGAGCAAGGCGGAGGCGGAGGAAAACGCCATGGCCCTGCTCCGCCGGGTGGGCCTGGCGGACAAGGCCAACGCCTATCCCTCCCAGCTCTCCGGCGGCCAGAAGCAGCGAATCGCCATCGTCCGTGCGCTGGCCATGAAGCCCAAGGTGATGCTCTTTGACGAGCCCACCTCCGCCCTGGACCCGGAGATGGTGGGCGAGGTGCTGGAGGTCATGAAGGAGCTGGCGGACGACGGCATGACCATGGTGGTCGTCACCCACGAGATGGGCTTTGCCCGGGAGGTCGCCACCCGCGTCCTGTTCATGGACGGGGGCGGCATCCTGGAGCAGGGCACCCCGGATGAGATCTTCTCCCACCCCAAAGAGGAGCGGACCCAGCTCTTCCTCTCTAAGGTCCTGTAGTCCCTCCCGGCCTGACAGGGAGAGACGAAAAGAGGACATCACCCTTTCTTACTGACAAAAAAGGTGCTGAAAGCGTCGCTTTCAGCACCTTTTTGATATTAGGGCTTCACCGCATAAATCGGCAAGAGCGGCTGGCGAGATATTTCCCGTCAGAAAAAGGCGCAAAAACGCAGGCATACTGGATGTATGTCAAGTTTTTGCAACGCATTTCTGGCGGAAAATAGCCGTCAGCCGCCGCAGACGCATTTGTGCGGTGATGCCCTATATTTCACTTCTCCGGCGGCGGGGCCGCCTCCAGCTCCAGATGGCGGAGCTGGGCGAGGAACCAGTCCGGCAGGGGACAGGTAAGATGCACCGTCTCCCCGGTGGCCGGGTGCCGGAAGGTCAGGGCCCGGGCGTGGAGACACTGTCCCGCCAGGCCGGGGACCGGCTTTTTCGCCCCGTAGACTGTATCTCCCAGCAGGGGGTGGCCCACAGAGGCCAGGTGGACCCGGATCTGGTGGGTGCGCCCCGTCTCCAGCCGACAGCGGAGATAGGTACACCCTTTGGACCGGCCCAGCACCTGCCAGTGGGTCACCGCCGGACGGCCTGCCGGGTCCACCGCCATCCGCTTCCGGTCGGTCCGGTGACGGGCGATGGGGGCGTCCACCGTTCCCGCGTCCTCCCGGAGATTGCCCACGGCGATGGCCTCGTAGGTCCGGGCCAGGGAGTGGTCCTGGAGCTGCTGAGAGAGGGCCAGGTGGGCGGCGTCATTTTTGGCGGCGATGATGAGGCCGCTGGTGTCCCGGTCGATGCGGTGGACGATGCCGGGGCGGAGCTGACCGTTGATGCCGGACAGGGAGTCCCCGCAGTGGTACAGCAGGGCGTTGACCAGCGTCCCGTCGGGGTGTCCCGGGGCGGGATGCACCACCATCCCCACCGGCTTGTTCACCACGATCACGTCTTCGTCCTCATAGACCACATCCAGAGGAATGTCCTGGGGCAGCACGTCCAGCGGCTCCGGCTCGGGCAGCGCCACCTGAAGGACCGTACCGGCCTCCAGCCGGTCGTTTTTTTTCAGGACTTTACCGCCTGCGGTCACGGCCCCCTGCTCCAGCAGCCGCTGGGCGGCGGAGCGGGTAAGCCCCTCCACCGTCTCGGCCAGGAACTGGTCCGCCCGCTGTCCGGTGCGCTCCGTTGTCAGCAGCAGGGGGGTCACTTTTCTGCCTCTTTCCCATGGGAGGGCGTCTCCTCGTCCCGCCAGAACAGGACAATATAGACGGCCAGCAGAATGGCCCCCCCCACCACACAGCAGTCCGCCACGTTGAACACGGCGAACTGGACAAACAGCACCTCGATCATATCGGTGACGTAGCCAAAGAAGACCCGGTCGATGAGGTTGCCCACCGCCCCTGCCAGGATCAGGGTCAGCATCCACTGGCAGAAGGGCGGGGGCAGCCATTTTTTCCGGATAGCCACCACCAGAAGAACGGACACCGCCAGACTCAGCACCGCCAGCACCGGGGTAAAGCCGCTGAATGCGGAGAAGGCCATGCCGGTGTTCTCCACATAGGTCAGCCCCAGCACCCCGGGGATGACCTCCAGGGTGCCCTGCCCGGCGAGAAACACCCGGGTCAGGTACTTGGTCACCTGGTCAACTGCCACCAACAGGGCGGCGACCAGGTAGTAGACGGCGGCGCTCATCCCCGCTTTCCTCTGGTGTCGGTGAGGTAGTAGGGACGGACCAGACTCTTGTTCTCAGTGGCGGGGGCCTTCTCCGCCGGGGCGTCCGTCCGGCGCTTGCCCTTGCCGCCGGGAGAGTTGGGGCGGCTGTTCCGGGGCCTGGACTGTTCCAGAACGGCGGCGGCCCGGGGCTGAGGGGCCTGGGCACTCTGGCCCTTACCGCTGGAGCGCCGCTGGCGGCGGGAGGGCTGTGCCGCCTGCTGCCTGCTGTCCTTACGGCTCTCCTGAGCCTGCTGGGGCTGCTGCTTTTCCTGTTTTGCCTGTTTCGGCTGTTTTGACGGCTTCTCCTGCCGGGCGGACGGGCCCTCGGCCTTTTTGGGGGAGGCGTTGTCCTGTCCCCGGCGATGGGAACGGCGGGTCTCCTGCCGGACAGACGGCTCCTCCTCTGTTTTGCCCTTCAGGAACATCCGGGCGGTGGCGTCCATCACCCGGCCTCCGGCCAGAGGACCCTTCCGCTGGGTCTGCTCCAGCCGGTCATAGCCCAGCTCGTCGGCAAAGTCGGGCAGCGCCAGCAGCTCGTCCAGGGCAGCGGCGGAATAGGGCTTCCGGGAGGCAGGACGGGAGGTAGCCCGATGGCGGATGAGGTCAGAGTAATCCCCCACGTCCTCCTCGGGGCGGAGCACCAGCTCCTCCGACAGGGCGGATTTTTTCTGATTTTGAGCCGCCTTTGCCGGGGCGGGAGCGGCCTCCTGGTTCTGGGGCTTTCCGGCGGAGGGCTTGCCCTTTCCGCTCTTCTCTGCCCTGGGCTGGACAGCCGGAGCGGCGGCGGGAGCCTTCTCCCGGCTCTCCCGGCGCTTTTTGCTCTGCTCCCGGGCGGCCTCTCTGGCCTCGGCGTCCTCCGGGTTGATTTTCCGGCCCTTTTGATCTGTCACAGCCACTTCCATCTCCTCCATTGGATAGGGGTGCTGACTGACCTCCGGGATGCGCCGCCCCAGCTGCTTTTCAATGGCGGCCAGCTCCTCCAGCTCACTGGCGTCGCAGAAGGAGATCGCCACGCCGTCCAGCCCCGCCCGGCCGGTCCGGCCAATGCGGTGGACATAGGTCTCCGGCACGTCGGGGAGGTTATAGCTCACCACACAGGACAGGGCTTCGATATCCAGGCCCCGGGCGGCGATATCGGTGGCCACCAGGACCCGGAGTTTGCCCGCCTTGAAGTCCGCCAGGGCAGCCTGACGGGCGGTCTGGGACTTGTTGCCGTGGATGGCGGCGGCGGAGATGCCTGCCCGCTCCAAATCTCTGGCAACCCGGTTGGCCCCGTGCTTCGTCCGGGTAAAGACCAGGACGGAGGGATAATCCCGCTGCTCCAGCAGCCAGGTCAGCAGTTTGATCTTCTTGCTCTTGTCGGTGCGGTAGAGGCTCTGGTCGATGGCGTCCACCGTGGAGTTGACCGGGTCTACGGCGATGCGCACCGGGTCGTGGAGCAGCCCGTCCACCAGGCTGCGCACCTCCTTCGGCATGGTGGCGGAGAAAAACAGAGTTTGCTTCTTCTCCGGCAGCCACTTCAAAATCTTCTTCACGTCATGGATAAAGCCCATGTCCAGCATACGGTCCGCCTCGTCCAGGACGAAGATCTCCAGGGCGGAGAGGTCGATGTGCCCCTGCTGGTAGAGGTCGGCCAGACGGCCGGGGGTAGCCACCAGGATGTCGGTGCCCTTTTCCAGCGCCTCCACCTGAGGCCCCTGGCCCACGCCGCCGAAGATGACGGTGCTGCGAAGGGGAAGGTGCGCGCCGTAGGCCACGAAGCAGTCCTGATTCTGGATGGCCAGCTCCCGGGTGGGGGTGAGCACCAGGGCGCGGATGGGGTGGTTTTTCAGATGCTCCCGGTCTAACCGGATGAGGATGGGCACGGCAAAGGCGCAGGTCTTGCCCGTGCCCGTCTGGGCGCAGCCCAGCACGTCCCGGCCCTGGAGGGCGGGGGGAATGGCCTTTTCCTGGATGGGGGTGGGAGTCTCATAGCCCTGCTCCTTCAGGGCCTGGAGAATTTCAGAGGGTAAATTCAGATCGGTAAAATTCACGGGGATTCGGTTCCTTCTCTATCATATTTGGCGGCCCCCATGGCCGGGACGCCGGATGCTTTTACACAAAAGCGGCAGGCAGGAAAGACCTGCCTGTGGAATACCATGGGATATGATTCCAAAATGTCTGTAAATAGTATAACAGGTTTTGCAGGTCAAAACAAGGCGAAAGTGAAGATGCGGCGGGGAAATCGGGGAGAGGCTCCCTCACACCGCCCCCAGCGACCGACAGCAGTCGTCCAGGGCCTGCAAAAAGCCGTCCAGCTCCTGTTCGGTGGTGAGGTGGCTGAGGCTGACCCGCCAGGAGGACAGGGCGTTGCGCCGGTCCCCTGTGAGGGCCAGCACCGCTCGGGACGGCTCTCCGTTCCGGGCACAGGCGGAGCGGACGGAGACGCAGACCCCCCGTTTCCCCAGCTCCCGCTGGAGGACGGTGCCCAGAACGTTCCGGACGCTGAGATTGAGGATATAGGGGGAGGTGTTCGCCGGGCTGTTGACGCGGACCTGGGGGCGACGGCTCAGCTCCTCCCGGAGCCGGGCGTTCAGGGCGGAGACCCGTTCCAGCCGTTCTGTCTGGTGGGCCAGGGCCAGGGAGAGAGCGGCCTCCGTGGCCGCGGCCAGAGCAAGGGCGGGGGTGCCGCTGCGGACATCCGTGGCGCTGGCGCCTCCGTGAATTTGCGGGGCCAGGGGGACGCACCCCCGTTTCAGCAGCAGGCCGCTGCCGTTTAACCCGTAGAACTTGTGAGGGGCAATGCTCACCGTGTCCGCCCCCGCAAACGACAGGTCCAGCTTGCCCACCGCCTGGACGGCGTCCACATGGAACCGGCAGTTGGGGAACTGCCGGAGCAGCTCCCCCATCTCCCGGACGGGCTGAACCACCCCGGTCTCGCTGTCCACGGCGCAGACCGTCGCCAGCACCGTGTCCTCCCGCACCAGACCGGGGAGCCGGGACAGGTCCACCCTGCCGTCGGGACACAGGGGCAGCTCCTCCACCTGATAGCCCTGCCCCTCCAGCCAGGCCAGCGCGCCACGGACGGAGGGATGCTCCAGGGGGGGTGAGGATGTGCCGTCCTCCGGAGGGGTTGGCCTGTACCAGACCCTTGACCGCCAGGTTGTTGGACTCGCTGGCCCCGGAGGTGTAGATGACGTTCTCCGGCCCCACGCCCAGCAGGGAGGCGACCGAGTCGGAGATCCGGGCCAATTCTTTCCGGGCCGCCAGACCCAGGGGGTGCCGGGCGTTGGGATTCGCGGGAAAGCGGGCCTCCGTCTCGCAGAAGGCCGCCAGCACCGCCGGGTCTGCCGGGGTGTTGGCGGCGTAGTCCAGATAGATCATGTCGTCTGCCGCTCAAAGCCGGAGAGGGCCCGGATGACCTCCCCCGCCGCGATCAGCCCCGCTGCGGCGGGAACAAGGGCATTGCTCCCCGGCGTCTGGCGGCGGCTTGGAGTGCCGCTCCGATTGGGTTGTTCAGCCGCCTCGTCGCTCTCCCCAACCTCCAGGGGCGTCAGGGGCGGCTCCCTGGAGTAGACTACCTTCAAATGATAGATGCCCCGCTTTTTCAGCTCCTTGCGCATGACCCGGGCCAGGGGACAGACGGAGGTCTGAGAGATGTCCGCCACCTCCAGGGCGGTGGGGTCCAGCTTGTTCCCCGCCCCCATGGAGCTGATGATGGGGACTCCCGTCCGGACGGCCTGCTCCGCCAGGGACAGCTTGCCGGTCACGGTGTCGATGGCGTCGATGATATAGTCATAGTCGGAAAAATTAAACTGCCCCGCCGTTTCCGGGGTGAAAAAGGTCTTATACACCGTGACCCGGCAATCCGGGTTAATCTCCTCAATGCGTTGCCGGGCGGCGTCCACCTTGTACTGCCCTATCGTCTGTTGGGTGGCGGAGATCTGCCGGTTCAGGTTGGAGAGGCTGACCCGGTCGTCGTCGATCAGGTCCAGGGCCCCCACGCCGCTCCGGGCCAGGGCCTCCACCGCATAGCCGCCTACGCCCCCGATGCCAAAGACCGCCACCCGTGCCCGGGACAGACGCTCCATGCCCTCTCTGCCCAGGAGAAGCTCCGTTCTGGAAAATTGATTCAGCATGACGGCAAAACGCCTCCGTTCTCCTCCTCTGGCGGGACATCGGTGATGGTCCCGCCGCCTACGACGATGTCTCCGTCGTAAAAGACCGCCGCCTGGCCCACGGTGGCCGCCCGCTGGGGCTGGTCAAAGGTGAGCCGCACCAGTTCGTCTCCCTCCGGGGAGAGGGTGGCCCACTGCTCCCGCTGGCGGTAGCGGAGCTTGGCCTTCACCCGCATGGGGTCGGTGAGGACGGGAACAGCGATCCAGTTCAGCTCCCCCACCAGCACCGTCCGGGCGTACAGCGCCTCGTTGGGGCCGACGGAGACGGTGTTGGCCGCCATATCCTTCCGGCAGACATATACCGGCTCCCCCATGGCCAGGCCCAGCCCCTTTCGCTGACCCAGGGTGTACCGCACCGCCCCCCGGTGACGGCCCACCACCTGCCCGGAGAGGTCGAGAAAGTCCCCCTCCGGGTAGCGCTTGCCGGTGTACCGCTCCATAAAGGCGGCGTAGTCCCCGTCGGGGACAAAGCAGATGTCCTGGCTGTCGTGCTTGGCGGCGTTGCAGAAGCCCAACTCCCGGGCGACGGCTCTCGTCTCCTCCTTGGTCATCTCTCCCAGGGGAAAGCGGATGCGGGAGAGCTGCTTCTGGGTGAGCATATAGAGGACATAGCTCTGGTCCTTGCTCTCGTCCGTCGCCTTTTTCAGCAGCCAGCGGCCTCGCCCCTCGTCCCAACAGATGCGGGCATAGTGGCCGGTGACCACCTGGGAGAGGCCCTGCTCGTCGGCATAGCGGAGGAGCCGGTCAAACTTCATGTACCGGTTGCAGTCGATACAGGGGTTGGGGGTGCCCCCCGCCTCGTAGATGCGGACGAATTTGTCGATGATCTTGGCCCGGAAGTCCACGGTGTAGTCCACCACGGAATAGGGGATGTCCAGTTGAAAGGCCACCTGGCTGGCGTCGTCCACATCGTGCTCCGAGCAGCAGGTGTGGAACTGGCTCTGACCCACGGTGCTGTTGTTGTAGAGCCGCATGGTGACTCCCTGGCAGCGGCCGCCCCGGCGCAGCGTCAGGGCGGCGGCCACCGAGCTGTCCACCCCGCCGCTCATGGCGATGAGGGCGCTCTCCTCCGTCGGCTGAACCATGCTCTTACCCCCTTGTTTGGTATGTTGATGGCAATATCATATAGCAATCGGAGGGGAATGTCAATCAGCTCCTGAACCCTCCAGCGCCGTCCCCGGATAGTAGTGGGCCAGGATCTCCTGATAGCCGCTGCCCGCCGCTGCCATGGTGTTGGCCCCGTACTGGCTCATACCCACCCCATGGCCATAGCCGGTGACGTAGAAGGTGACGGCATCCTCCCCGCCCTCCACCTCAAAGTGGGGGGAGCGGAGGGAGCAGAGGGTGCGCAGCTCGCTCCCGGTGACCTCCACGCCACCTACTGTAATGGACAGCACCGCCCCGCTGCTGTCCGTCTCCGGCTCGCCGAACCAGCCGGAGCAGTCCCCGGAGAGGTCGGCGTCGGGATATGCCGCCAGAAAGAGGTCGGAGAACTCCCGGGCGGAGAAGGAGACCACGCTGTAATAGTTGGGGGTGTCCGTCTCGCTCTCCGGGCTGGAGACGGAGGAGAGATAGGGGAGGTCGGTCCCCCAGACCTCCAGGGCGGAGCGGGTGGTGTCTGCCGAGGCGGCGTGGAATACGGTCAGCGCCGCCGACCCCTCCCAGGTAAGAATCTCCCCGGCGGTCTCCTCCACCGCCGCAGTGATTTTGGTAGCGTATTCCTCCCCCTTGTCCTCCGACCAGGCCGCCAGCCGGTCCTCCCGGGACATCCACGCCTGACAACAGCTGTAGTCGGTGCAGACATCCGCCTCCGGATGGGCGGCCTTCTCCCGGGCTGCCTGATAGCAGGTGTAGGTCCGGGCGGCCACTGCCTGGGCCTTGAGGGCCTCCGTCTCAAAGGCGGCGGGCATCTCGGCGGCCACCACCCCCCAGAGATAGTCCTCCAGCCCCATCTCCTCCACCGTCCCGTCGGGCAGCAGCACCGTCAGCGTCTCCGGGACCAAGGCGGACTCCTCCTGAGAGACATCCTCCGCATCGTCGGAGGTCGTCTCCGGGTCGCTGTCTGCCGTATCCTCTGAGACAGGCTCCGAAGCGGACTCTGCGGCGTCTGTGGAGGACTCTGCCCCGTCACCGGCGGGCTCGTCCGAGGCCAGGGCGGTCTGGACGGGGAAGGGGAGAGGCTCCTCCGGGAGGGCGGTCAGGGACAAAAGCAGGACAGACAGGGTCAGGGCCAGGGACAGAGCGGCCACGCGATGCAGCAAAACAGACGCCTCCTTGCAAAATCCGGTTTGCGCTATGGGTAAAAATGGGGTAATGAGCGACAAAATGACAACTGTTTTTTACGAAAAATGACAGAATTAAAGCGGATGATGCACTTTAGCGCGCTAACTACGTTGACTTCTCTCTGCCTGGCGTGGTATACTAACGTCATACCGAGCGAAGATGACAGATACCGGAGAGAGAAGGGACACAGCTTTGATGAATCGTCCGATTTCCAGTCAGACCACTGACTTTATCCATACGATGAGTGAGGAGCTCCAGGGGATGGGGGCTATCCCCCAGGAGAAATATGAGAAATATCAGGTCATGCGGGGCCTACGGCACCCGGACGGCACCGGCGTTATGGCGGGCCTCACCCGTGTGGGCAGCGTCCAGGGCTATTATATGCAGGACGGGGAAAAGACCCCCATGGAGGGCAGGCTGATCTACCGGGGCATCAGCGTCGAGGACCTGATCCGGGGCTGCACCTCCGAGGGACGGTTTGGCTTCGAGGAGACCTGCTATCTGCTGCTCATGGGAAAGCTCCCCAACCGGCAGCAGCTGACCGCCTTTCAGCAGGCCCTGGAGGAGATGCGTCCTCTCCCCAGCATGTTCACGGAGGACATGATTTTAAAGGCCCCCAGCTGCGACGTGATGAACAAGCTGGCCCAGAGCGTGCTGACCCTCTATTCCTATGACGAGGACCCGGAGACTATGACGGTGGAGAACCAGCTCCGTCTCTCCATGCAGCTCATCGCCCGGACGACCATGATCGTGGCCCATGCCTACGCCGCCAAGCGGTGCTATTTTGACAAGGGCTCCCTGTACCTCCACCGGGCCCAGCCCGGCAAGGGAGCGGCGGAGAACTTCCTGTCCGCCGCCCGGGACGACCAGCAGTACACCATGGAGGAGGCCCGGCTGCTGGACCTGTGTCTCATCCTCCACGCAGAGCACGGCGGCGGCAACAACTCCTCCTTCACCTGCCGGGTGATCTCCTCCTCCTATACCGACATCTTTTCTGCCATCGCCGCGGCGGTGGGGGCGCTGAAGGGGCCCCGGCACGGCGGCGCCAACATCCGCTGCAAGCAGATGATGGACTACATCGCAGAGACCGTCCCCGACTGGAAGGACGACGACGCCATCTCCGCCTGTCTCGCCGGGCTGCTCCGGAAGGAGGGCTATGACCACTCCGGCCTGATCTACGGCATGGGCCATGCGGTCTACACCCTCTCCGACCCCCGGGCGAAGATCCTGAAGCAGTTCAGCCGCAGTCTGGCGGAGAAAAAGGGAATGGAGGACCGGCTGAACCTGATCGAGAGCGTGGAGCGGCTGACCCCCCAGGTCTTTGCCCGTGTCACCGGCAAGGACAAGGTCATGTGCGCCAACGTGGACCTGTACTCCGGCTTTGTCTACGATATGCTCAACATCCCGGAGGAGCTGTATACCCCCCTGTTCGCCGCCGCCCGGATGGTGGGCTGGTGCGCCCACCGGATGGAGGAGGTCTTCAGCGGCGGCAAGATCATCCGCCCCGCCTACAAGGCCGTCGGCGCCCGGCAGCCCTTTATCGCCCTGGACGACTGGGAATGAGAAGGGCGAAAGATGCAAAAACGCGACTGGTAACGAATTCGCCGTGACTTTTCCACTTGCCGGAGGTGCGTGCCGCACCCCTCAGTCGCCTTGCGGCGACAGCTCCCCTTTCAGGGGAGCTCAGTCTGTCAAACAACCCCATTTTTCACTAGGCCAGAACGGAAATCGTCCC
>JAJQFJ010000064.1 GCA_021201185.1 Clostridiales bacterium | reverse complement strand
CTGCTGCTCTCCCTCAGTCTGCCCTTCGGGCAGCCAGCTCCCTCAGAGAGGGAGCCAGGAATCTGCCGCAAGCCCTTTGGCTTTCTTTTTACTTGACCTCGATGCAGTCAGCGTCGCCCTTGCGGACGGACAGTTCGTAGCCCCGGACGGTGATCTCCACCGGGTCGCCCAGGGGGGCCACCTTGCGGACGGTCAGATCGGTCCCCTTGGTGATGCCCATGTCCATGATGCGGCGGCGCACCGGGCCCTCTCCGTGGAGGCGGACCACCCTGGCGGTCTGCCCCGGCTGTACATCTCTCAGTGTCTTCATTTCATTCTCCCCTTCTCTGTCATACCATAACTCGGTTTGCCATACTCTTGCTCAGGGCGATCCGGGTATCCTTTACGCTGACGATCAGATTCCCGGAGACCTCGCTGATCACCGTCACGCTTCCGCCCTCTACAAAGCCGAGGTTTGCCAGAAAACGACGGGTCTCGTCCTTTCCGGTAATGCGCTTGACGGTATTCTCCTGCCCGGTGGGGGCCATAGTCAAAGGCATCATGTATCCCTCCATATGTCATTTGTTTGTGCTTTCTCACAAAGTTAAACTAAGCTAACCTCTGATGCAATGTTAGTTTACTCCAACTAACTCCAGTTGTCAATAGCTAATTTCAGTCTTGAATGTTTGCACGATATGTGGTATGCTTAGAGGCGGAAATTCCGTCAGGTTGACGGAACAGACCACCCCGGGTATGGAGGGCCAAGCCGATGAAAATTCATGAATCCGCCGAAAACTATCTGGAAGCCATTTTGATGATACAGCTGGAGAAGGGCTCCGCCCGCTCCATCGACGTGGCCCACAAGCTGGAATTTTCCAAGCCCAGCGTCAGCCGGGCGGTGAGCCTGCTCCGGGAGAACGGTTACATCACCATGGGAAAGGACGGTCTGCTGGAGCTGACCGACTCCGGCCGGGCCATCGCAGAGACGATCTATGAGCGCCATGTGCTGCTCACCCGCTGGCTGGTCGCCCTGGGCGTCCCCGAGGACGTGGCCGCAGAGGACGCCTGCCGGATGGAGCACGACGTCAGCCCCGTCACCTTTGAAAAGCTGAAGGAGTACATCACCGCCCAGCTGCCGCCGGAGACGGCCGCCCCAGCACAGGAGGGAAACTGATATGAGCAACGGAAGCATTTACCGGGAAAAGGCCGCTCAGACGGTCATTCAGGGCCTGGAGCGCCGGGGCATGACCGGGGAATACTGCCCCACCGCGGCGGACGCTCTGGAGGCGGGGAAGCGTTTCCTCCTCCCCGGTACGTCCGTGGCCTGGGGCGGCTCCGCCACCCTGGACGAGATCGGCCTGCTGGACGCCATCCGGGCCTCCGGCTGCGTGGCTTTGGACCGCCACGCCCCCACCGACCCGGAGGAGGTGCGGGAGGTCTACCGCCAGACCCTGTTCTGCGACACTTATTTTCTCTCCGCCAACGCCGTCACCCTGGACGGGGTGCTGGTGAACATCGACGGCAACGGCAACCGGGTGGCCGCCCTGGCCTTCGGCCCGAAGCAGGTGGTGGTGATCGCCGGGATGAATAAGGTCTGTGCCGACCTGGACTCCGCCGTGAAGCGGGCCAGAAACGTGGCCGCTCCCACCAACGCCATCCGCTTCGGTCTCTCCACCCCCTGCACCAGCCGGGGCCGGTGCGCCGACTGCCAGAACCCGGACAGCATCTGCTGCCAGTTCCTCATCACCCGCCGCAGCCGCACCCCCGGGCGCATCCACGTCATTTTAGTGGGGGAGGAGCTGGGGTATTAACTCGGTCCTTTTTGTCAAAAAACAGGCAGGAACGTTTTGATTCGTTCCTGCCTGTTTTGTCTGTTGTGAGCTGTTAGGACTCTATCGCCTCAAAGCTCCACAAATTGTTGATCTGGTCGGAGAAATCGCTGAAAAGCCAGCTCTTCTCGCTGTTGGTGGGGCTGTTGGGGTCCCGGATGGAGAGGGTTCCGTCCGACTCGTTGTAGGCGTAAATGACGATGTAGTGGCCGTTGTCCGTGAAGATGCCCGCGCCCACGGAGCAGATGACCGGGTGGCCCGCCTCCAGGGCCTGGCTGACCTGGTTCTCGTCCAGAGTCAGCTCAGTGGATCTCAGGCCGAAGTGCTCACAGGCCTCCCCCATGAGCGTCCAGGATGAGCCGTAGCCGCTGACGTAATAGCCGTTCTCCTGGGCATAGTTGGCGATGGATACCGGGTCGTTGCCGTCCCAGCCGGTCAGGTAGAGGGACACCATGGACAGGGCCGTGGGCCCGCAGCCGGAGGTGCCGATGACCCCGTCTCCGTAGCTCTCATAGCCCCACCGCTCGTCCCACTGGATGAGGGAGGGGAAGCTGGCGGAGCTGCCCTCGGCGGAGAGGTCGATGGTCGTCTCCGTGTTCCCCGCCAGATAGTCCAGATAGTTCACCGCAAAGGGCATGGCCTCAGGGTAGCGCACCACAAAGGAGAGGATGTTCTCCGGGTAGACAGACAGGTTTTTCAGCACCGTGGCCGCCTCCGGGTGGTCGTCCAGCAGAGCGTAGAGCTGTCCGCCGTAGCCGGTGTCGTCGGCGTACTGGGCCACCTCCGGGTCGTCCCTGGGGTCCGTCTCCGTCTCCGCCTCTGCGTCCTCCGTCTGAGTCTCGTTCTCCTCCGTCTCGTCACTGACCTCCGCTGCGCCGCCGGCCTCCACCGCCGACACGATGAGGCCCGCCACGTGGACGATCTCTGTGCCCGTCATGACCAGAGCCAGCAGGGCGGCAATGCCGAAGAAGATCAGCTCCACCCTGGCCCAGGGAGTCTTGCGCTGCTGTCGGCGGCGGTGCTTTCGGACCGGGGGCGTATAGGGCGCTTCCGCAGTCTGTTCGGGCTCCTGCACCTGCTCCCAGGTAGTTGTCTCTGTCTGAGACTGCTCCTGTACCTGATCCACGGTGTTCCCCTCCTCTGTTCTCTCTGTTCGCCACATTATACCATTTCACGACAGCAGGGGCAAGGAAAATCACCTGAATGAATCTGAATTACTCCAAATCTCCGGTGGAGTTCAGTCCTCCCCCGCCTCCAGCGCGCACCGGTAGAGGTCGTTTTTGGAGAGACCCGTCTCCCCCGCCACCTGCCGGGCGGCGTCCTTCAGGCGCATCCCTCCGGCCTGGAGGGACAGCACCCGCTCCACTCCCTCCTCCAGAGGGGGCGTCTCCGCCTCCCGGTGGGGACAGCCCTCCACCACCAGGACGAACTCTCCCCGGGGCGGGTTGTCCCGGTACCAGTCCGCCGCCTGGCCCAGGGTGGTCCGGCGGACCTCCTCATGGAGCTTGGTCAACTCCCGGCAGAGGGCCACCCGCCGCTCCGGGCCAAAGGTGTCCCGGAGGTCGTCCAGGGTGGCGCAGAGCTTGTGGGGGGCCTCGTAGAAGATCATGGTCCGCTCCTCGTTCCGCAGGGACTCCAGGTGCCGCCGGCGGTTCTTTTTGTTCATGGCGAGAAATCCCTCAAAGGTGAACCGCCCGGTGGGCAGGCCGGAGACCGCCAGGGCGGTGACCAGGGCGCAGGGGCCGGGAATGGCCACCACGGGGACGCCCGCCCCGGCGCACAGGGCCACCAGGTCCTCCCCCGGGTCGCTGACGGCGGGGGTCCCGGCGTCGGTAACCAGGGCGCAGCTCTCCCCGGACAGCAGCCTCTCCAGGATAGCGGGGCCGCTGGTCTCCGTGTTGTGGCGGTAATAGCTCACCAGGGGCTTTTTGATCTCCAGATGGTTGAGCAGCTTCAGGGAGACGCGGGTGTCCTCGGCGGCGACAAAGTCCACCGACCGGAGGGTCTCCACGCTCCGCGGAGAGATATCCCCCAGGTTCCCGATAGGGGTGGGGACAAGATACAGCGTTCCGGACATGGGATTCACCTCACGATCAGAGTGGGCAGGAGCGCCAGCCCTGGACGGCCCTGGGCGACGGACTCCAGCAAAATCAGGTTGGCGGGGCGGTCGGCGGCGGACTGCACCGGTTGGAGGCGCTTCGGCTCCAGGCCGCAGCCGGTCAGGGCGGCAAACAGCGCCGCCAGTCCCTCCGGCCGGGTACACAGGGCGAACCGCCCCCCGTTGCGCAGCAGTCGCCTTGCCGCCCGGCACCAGGGGAGCAGGCCATCCTCTCCCCCCGTCCGGGCGACGCCCCGGAGGCCGGGGGCGCACTCTCCCCGGCCGGGCTGGAAATAGGGGGGATTGGCGATGACCAGGTCATAGCTCCCGGGAGGCAGCTCCGGGGGCGGGGCCTCTACCCGGCCGACAAACACCCGGCCGGTCAGACCGTTGGCGGACAGATTCTCCCGGGCCAGCCGGACACAGTCCTCCTGGCAGTCCAGCCCGTCCAGGGCCAGGTTTTCCTCCCGGCGGGCCAGGCACAGGGACAGCACCCCCACGCCGCAGCCCAGGTCGCAGACCCGGTCTCCCCGGCGCAGGGTGGCAAAGTCCCCCAGCAGCAGGGAGTCCCGCCCCACCCGGGGCAGGCCCTCCCGCTGGCGGAGGGTATAGGGGCCAAGTTGCTCTGTGGTGTCCATCGCCCTGCCCTCCCTGTCGTCGTTTTCTCCACTTATTATGCCACAGATGGGGGTGGGTGGCAAGGGGTGGTGCAGAACCTTTACCTCCCCTGAAAGGGCGTAAGTGCCGCAAAGCGGTAGAGGGGGACCGGC
>JAJQFJ010000076.1 GCA_021201185.1 Clostridiales bacterium | reverse complement strand
GCGGGACGATTTCCGTTCTGGCCTAGTGAAAAATGGGGTTGTTTGACAGACTGAGGCTCCCCGGCAGCAACCGCTGCCGGGGAGCCTTTTGGGAAGCATCTATGTTACGCTGTCAGAAATACTCACTTTGCCGCTTTCTTCCTGCTGGGCTTGAACAGCTCCGGATGCGCCTTCTCCGCCTTGCCCCGGCGGACGATCCAGACGGACAACGGCAGCGGATTCACGTACACCAGCAGAACGAACCAAATCCCGATGGCTGTTTTGGGATGGAAGTCGCCGATCCAGAAGCGGCGGGAACCGGAGCCGCCCGTTTTTTCTGACTCCTGTTGTTCACAAATCGTTCCCAAACTTCTCACAAATTCTTCATGCACTTCCCCGCCCTCTCTGGTATACTTCTCATTGTCAGGAACGAAGCATTCAACAAACATCCTCCTTTCTTTTCTCTCTCTTTTTTCTCTCAACCCACAGCCCGACGGACCTTTGTCTGCCGGGCTGTGGGCGTTTTTGGGGCAGAGGGTGATTGACAACTTCATTTCGACCTGCTATGATATGATATGAACCGGTAAGTCACTGCAAAGGCTTACCGGTTCCATGACGCAAAATTGATTTTGACCCGCGGGAGGGTCACAACAGGGAGAGCGGCTGACAGGCTGCTCTCCCCATCTGAGCGAGAGAGGAGTCATTTTCGTGGCTGCGTCAAAATCATCTGATCTGATGACCTCCGGCCCCATCGGCCGCAAGATCGTCACCTTTGCCTTTCCTATTTTTCTGGGCTATCTGTTTCAGCAGTTCTACAACGTGGCGGATTCCCTCATCGTGGGCAATCTGCTGGGAAACAGCTCCCTTGCGGCGGTCAGCTCCACCGGGAGCCTGACCTTCCTGCTGGTGGGCTTTTTTATGGGTCTCGCCAGCGGTGAGGGCGTGGTCATCTCCCACTATTTCGGCGCGGAGGACGAGACGGAGCTGCGCCGGGCTGTCCACACGGCCCTGGCCTTCGGCATTGCCTCCGGCCTGGCAGTCACCGTGATCGGCGTGCTGCTGGCGCCCCAGATCCTGCTGTGGATGGGGACGCCGGAGGAGGTCCTGGAGGAGGCCACCGCCTATATTCAGACCTACTTCGCCGGAGCGCTGGGCATGGTATTCTACAACACCTGCACCGGCATCATGCGGGCGGTGGGAGACAGCCGGCACCCCCTGCAATACCTCATCATCTCCTCCATCCTGAACGTGGTACTGGATCTGATCATGATCGCCGTGCTCCATCTGGGGGTGGGCGGGGCCGCTCTGGCCACCATCCTCGCCCAGTTCATCAGCGCGTTTCTCTGTCTGTGGCGGCTGGTGCATGTGAAGGAGGTATACCAGGTCCGGCTCCGGGAGATCCGGTTCCACTGGGATATGCTCAAGCAGATCATCTCCAACGGCCTCCCCGCCGGGCTGCAAAACTCCATCATCTCCATCGGCAACGTGGTGGTGCAGTCCAACATCAACGCCTTCGGCGAGATGGCCGTGGCGGGCTACGGAGCTTATACCCGCATCGACGGCTTCGGCTTTATCCCCATCACCAGCTTTCCCATGGCCCTGACCACCTTTGTCAGCCAGAATCTGGGGGCCGGAGAGTATGAGCGGGCCAAAAAGGGCTCCCGCTTCGGTATCCTCTGCTCCGTTGCTTTGGCGGAGGTGGTGGGCATCATTATCTATGTGACCATTCCCGTTCTTATCGGGGCCTTCACCCGGGAGGAAGAGGCCATCGCCTATGGCGTCCAGTGGGCCAGAATCTGCACTCCCTTCTACTTCCTGCTCTCCTTCAGCCACTGTATCTCCGCCGTCCTGCGGGGCGCAGGCAGGGCGGTGATCCCCATGTTTACCATGATGGCCTACTGGTGCTTTGTCCGGGTGGGATTTCTCACCGTCATGGTGCCCATCACCCAGTCCTTCACCACCGTCAGCTGGGTCTATCCCCTGACCTGGCTGCTCAGCGCTGTCACCCTGGGCATCTATTACCTCAGGGTGGACTGGCTCCACGGCAGACACAGCGTCCGGGGTATGAGACGCGCCGCCGGGACAGATTAAACTGCTCCATATTGCCACAACTGCCGCCCAGCTTTCGGGCGGCAGTTGTTTTATGGTTTTTCCTCCGTCACCAGCTCTGCCAGCCGGTTCATGAGATGGGTGACGTATTTGTCCCGGTGATAGAGCAGAACCAGCTCCCGGCTGAAATCCATCCCCTGCACCGGTACCTCCCGGAAGCTGTCCGGGCGAGTCTCCAGCGCCTCCCGGGCCAGCTGATAGGGCAGGACGGTGACCCCCTCCTGTTCCCGGGCGGCCCGGATGAGGACGGTGGAGGACACCGACTCCCAGTAAGGTTCACAGGGATAGCCCGCCTGCTCCATCAGCCGTTGGAACTGTTCCCGCACTCCGGACCCCCGCTCCCGGAGCAGCAGCCGGGTCCGGGAGAGCTCCTCCGCTGTGGCAGGGGCATGCCGGAAAATGGGGTGCTCCGGGTGGGCGGCGGCCAGGATACGGTCCCGGCCGAAGGGGATCTGAATATAATTGGGCTGTCCGTGGAGCGCCTCCGTCAACGCCACATCCAGCCGGTTCCCCTCCAGCCGCTCCAGCAGGTCGGAGGAGCGGCTGACATAGACCCGCAGCTCCGCCTGGGGATACTCCGCCTCCAGCCGGTTCAGATAGGAGTGGAGCAGGGCGCACCCCACAGTGAGGTTCGCCCCGATGCGGAGGACCTGGGGCTGGCAGTCCCGGGCGGTCTCCCGCTCCAGCTCGTCGAACTGGTCCACCATGGCTCTCGCCCTGGGGTAGAGCCGCTCCCCTGCCGGGGTGAGGGCGAGCCGACGGCCCAGCCGCTCAAACAGCAGCGTGCCGTAGTGCTCCTCCAGCTCCCGGACCGCCTGGCTCACCGAGGGCTGAGCCATAAACAGGCTCTGGGCGGCGGCGGACATGCTCCCCCGCTCGCAGACGGCGCAGAAAATGCGCAGATGACGCAGCGTCATGGGTCGTCTCTTCCTTCATCGATAGGTTTTACCTATTGAAATTTCAAACTTACCCCTATAATACAATTGGACAGGGCTTTTGTCAAATGTTAGAATAGTGCAAACGCAGGAGGGGCTGCCAATCGGCAGCCCCTTTTTGCAGGAATCGGGAGTTGTTTTTAAAAAACATTCGCTCCCGGTTCCAATCAAGAAGAAAAGGGGTAACAAACAATGAAAAAGCTGACTGCGCTGCTGATGGCCCTGTGTATGGTCTTCGCTCTGACCGCCTGCGGCAGCACCACAGAAGACACCTCTGACACCACCGATACCGACGCCACCGCCACCGAGACGGAGGATACCGCCGAGGAGACGGAGGACGCCGCCGCTGAGACGGAGGAGGCCGACGCCGAGGAAGCCGGGGACACCGACACCGAAGAGGAAGCTGAGGGCACCTCCTCCGACGTTGAGGTCACGCTGAACGTGTTTATCGCCGCCTCTCTGAACAACGCCTTTGAGGAGCTGAAGGCCAACTATGAGGCGGAGCATCCCAACGTCACCATCACCCTGAACGCCGCCAGCTCCGGCACCCTGCTCACCCAGATCCAGGAGGGCTATGACTGCGATATCTTCTTCTCCGCCTCCACCAAGGAGATCGACCAGCTGGAGGAAGAGGGCCGCATCGTGGACGGCACCCGCACCGATTTGCTGAAAAATGAAGTGGTAGTCATCACCTGGCAGGGCTCCGGCACCACCGTCACCGGGCTGGACAACCTGAGCGAGGCCGCCTCCATCGCCCTGGCGGACGGCTCCGTCCCTGTGGGCCGCTACACCCGGACCGCCCTCCAGGCCTCCGGCGTGCTGGACAGCAGCCTGACCGCCTCTGACATCACCACCGCCGAGGTCTCCGAGGCCCTGGGCGGGGTGGAGATCAACGAGTGCGCCAACGTCTCCGCCGTCCTCCAGGCCGTAGCCGAGGGCTCCAACGAGGTGGGCACCGTCTACTACTCTGACGCCTACTCCGAAATCGACCGGATCGAGATCCTGGAGCACGTCTCCACCGACCTGACCGGCAACATCATCTATCCCGTGGCTCAGGTCGTCCCTCTGGACGAGTCCGCCGTCTCCGAGGAGCAGACCGCTGCCGCCGAGGAGTTCCTGGCCTACATCACCTCCGACGAGGCTATGGAGGTCTTTACCACTTACATGTTCCTGGACAACCGTTGATATGGAGGAGCTGATCTCGACCATCTCCCATTTGGACTGGTCGCCCCTCTGGATCACCCTGGAATCCGGTGCTGCCGCCACAGTCCTCAGCTTTTTTCTGGGGCTGTGGGCGGCCCGCCGGGCCATGTCCGCCACCCCGAGATGGAAGGCCGTTTTGGACGGGCTGCTGACCCTGCCCATGGTGCTCCCCCCCACGGTGGCGGGCTTTTTCCTGCTGCTGATCTTCTCCCTGCGCCGCCCCTTTGGCAGCTTTCTCTATGAAGTTCTGGGCATCAAGGTGGTGCAGACCTTCCTGGGCTGTGTCATCGCCGCCACGGTGATCGCCTTCCCCCTGATGTACCGCAACACCCGGGCCGCCTTTGAGCAGGTGGACGTGGACCTGATCTACGCCGCCCGCACCCTGGGGATGAGCGACACCGCCATCTTCTGGCGGGTGATCATCCCCACCGCCGGGCCCGGCGTGGCCTCCGGCACGGTGCTCACCTTCGCCCGGGCCATCGGGGAGTATGGCGCAACCTCCATGCTGGCGGGCAACATCGCCGGAAAGACGGGCACCATCTCCCAGCGCATCGCCATGGTGCTGCAAAACGGGGACTACCTGACGGCAGGCATCTGGGTGGCGGTGGTCATCATCATCGCCTTTGTCCTCATTCTGGCTATCAATCTGCTCTCCAGTCGGACGGCTGCCCCGAAGGAGAGGTGGTAGTATGGCGATCTCTCTGCAATTAGAGCGGGAGCTGGGCCGCTTCTCCCTGAATATCGCTCTGGAGAGCCAGTGCCCCCGCATCGGCATCCTGGGGGCCTCCGGCTGCGGCAAGAGTATGACCCTGAAATCCATCGCCGGGGTGGTCTCCCCCGACCGGGGACGCATCGAGGTGGACGGGCGGCTGCTGTATGACAGCGCCCAAAAGGTCGATCTGCCCCCCAGGAGCCGACAGGTGGGCTATCTGTTCCAGAACTACGCCCTGTTCCCCACCATGACGGTGGCCCAGAACATTGCCTCGGGGCTCCGCTTGCCCAAAGCCCGGCGGCAGGAGCGGGTCCAGGCTCTCATCGCCCAGTTCCGTCTGGAGGGGCTGGAGGGCCGCTATCCCGCCCAGCTCTCCGGCGGACAGCAGCAGCGGGTGGTTCTGGCCCGTATGATGGCCCCGGAGCCAAAAACCATCCTCCTGGACGAGCCGTTTTCCGCTCTCGATCAGGTTCTCCGGGACGAGCTGCAGCAGGAGCTGACCGATTTTCTGCAAACCTTCTCCGGTCAGGCCATTCTCGTCTCCCATCGTCTGGAGGAGGTCTACCACTTCTGCCGGGAGCTGGTGGTCATGGACCAGGGGCAAATTTTGCTCCAGGCCCCCCGGGAGGAGGTCCTGTCCAATCCCCGGCGGCGGCAGGCGGCCCGGCTCACCGGCTGCGAGACGATTCTGGAGGCTGTCCCTGTGGGGGAGCACCGGCTCCGGCTCACCGGCTGGGACGTGGAGCTGACCACCGCCCAGGCGGTCTCTCCAACCGCCACTCTGGTGGGGATACGCCCCAACGGTCCCCGCTCCGCCGACGGGCCGGGGGACAACGTGGTGGAGGTAGAGGTGCTCCGGGAGATTGCCGGACCCTTCGACCTGCGCGCCTGTCTGGTCCCCCCGGGCCGTCCCCAGGTTGCCCCCATCCTCTGGAACCGCCCCGGCGGTTCCCCCGCTCCCCGATGGCTCTATCTGCCGCCGGAGCAGGTGCTGCCCCTGGAGGAATGACGTAAACAGCCCCGGAACAGCTTTTCTTTCCGCTGTTCCGGGGCTGTTTTTGTCAAAATCCGTCTGTCAATCCACCAGCATCAGGCATCCGTCCTCGTCGTATTTCAGCGTCTGGATGTCGTACTTCTGGCTGCGGATGATCTCGTTGAGCTTGATTTCCTCCGCCACAGTGCCCACAAAGGTGTAGCTGACGCCGTGCTTCTTCGCCCGGCCAGTGCGGCCGATGCGGTGGATATAGTACTCGTTCTCGTCGGGCACGTCGTAGTTGAACACCACATCCACGTCGTCGATATCCAGGCCCCGGGCGGCCACGTCGGTGGCCACCAAAACCCGGAGCTTGCCGCTGCGGAAGCTGGACAGGGTCTGCTCCCGCTCCTTCTGGGGGATGTCCCCATGGATGGGTCTGGCGGAGATATGGTGCTGCTGGAGCAGCGCCGCCAGACGGTCGGTCATGTTCTTTGTGTTGCAGAAGGCGATGGCCCGCTCGTAGCTGCCGCCCCTGAGCAGCCCCAGAAGGGTGTTCAGCTTTTGGTCCCGGCTCTCCAGGAGGATGCGATACTGCTGGATGTCCGGCTTGTCCTCGTTCACCGGACGGACGGTGATCTCCACCGGGTCCCGCTGATATACCCAGGAGATGTCCATGACCTCCCGGCTGATGGTGGCGGAGAACAGGCCCAGGTTCTTCCGGTTGGGGATGGAGTCCAGGATTTTAGTCACGTCATCGATAAAGCCCATGTCCAGCATCCGGTCCGCCTCGTCCAGAATGACGGTGGAAACCTTGTCCAGCCGCAGGGTGCGCCGCTTCTGGTGGTCCATCAGCCGTCCCGGGGTGGCTACCACGATCTGGGGGGCGTTTTTCAGCTGCTTGATCTGCTTGTCGATGGGCTGGCCGCCGTAGAGGCAGACCACCCGCACCCCCTCCTGGAAAGCACACAGGTCCTTTAACTCGTCCCGGATCTGGATGGCCAGCTCCCGGGTGGGGGCCAAAATCAGCGCCTGCACGCTCTCAGAGGCGCGGTCGATATGCTCCAGAATGGGGATACCGAAGGCAAAGGTCTTGCCCGTTCCCGTGGGGGCCTTTGCCACCACGTCCTTCCACTCCATCAGCGGCGGGATGGCCCCTCCCTGAATAGGGGTCGCCTGGACAAAGCCCTTTTTGTCCAAAGCCTGCATAATTGCCGGGGACAGCCCCAGCTGGTCGTAGCGCACGTCCTTGCTGCACTCAACGCCATTGATTTCCATGGATTTCGTTCCTTTCCCACGTCCTGCGCCGGTGCAGCACCCCATACGGCCCTTTCGCCGTCCGGTGCCGGGCGCACAAATAATCCGCACAAACTGCACGGCGGTACATTCAACAGTCATTATTGTAGCATACCCTATTCCCCTTGACAAGCGGAAAGTCCGCCGCTTTTCGACCATTTCCTCCTCCCCCCTTTGCCCTCTCTTGCATTTTAGGTCAAGTCATGGTAGTATAGTACCGTTAAATCAATGCGGGCAGCGCTGTCCGTTGACGCAGGAAGGTATTCACTATGAGCGAGCAGACCGCAGAACAGTCCCCGGTGTCCATCACCGCTGAAAATATCCACCTGAGCTACCGGAGCATCATTCCTGTCTCCATGCGGAACAGCAAAGGCTCGGCCTCTGCCCCCAAGCCTACCGCCGCCTCCAATGACGAGGCCTCCGGCATCTCCGCCAACGTTCTCTCCTCCTTCTCCCGGAAGGGCCGGGTGGAGCACTTCGAGGCCCTCCACGGCGTCTCCTTTGAAATTCATCAGGGAGATATTGTGGGTCTGGTGGGGAAAAACGGCAGCGGCAAGTCTACCCTGCTCCGGGCGCTGGCCGGTATCTTCGAGCCGGACGAGGGGACCGTAGACCTCCACGGCTCCACCGTCTCCCTGTTGGCCCTGGGGGTAGGCTTTCTCAAGCAGCTCTCCGGCCGGGACAATATCTATCTCTCCGCCATGCTCCTGGGCTTTTCCAAGGAGCAGATCGACGCGCAGATCGACGAGATCATCGAGTTCTCCGAGCTGGGAGATTTCATTGAAAAGCCGGTCAGGACCTACTCCAGCGGCATGGTCTCCAAGCTGTCCTTCTCCATCACCGCTATCCTGAAAACGGACATTATCCTGGTGGACGAGGTTCTCTCGGTGGGCGACGCCAAGTTCCGGAAAAAGAGCATGAATAAGATGCTGGAGCTGATTTCGGAAAAGAGCCGGACCGTGGTCATCGTCTCTCACGACGCCAAGACGATCCAAAAGCTGTGTACCTCGGTGATCTGGCTCCATGACGGGGACATCCGCATGATCGGCCCCACCAAAGAGGTCATGCCCGCCTACCGCAAATTCATGGACGACGAGGAGTAATCTTCTCCCCCGATTTGCAGCATCCGCTCCTCCAGCCCTGGCGGGGGAGCGTTTTTCTTCTCATCATACATGGACGAAAGGAGGTATTCCATGGAGCTGTCCACCATACAGGCTGCCCTGTCCTCTCTCTGGGACAGTGTCCAGGCCTGGTTTTCCGATCTGTCCCAGGATGCCGCCCTGCTGGAAAAGCTCTCCGACGTGCTGGATGTGATATTGCAGTTTCTGCTGCCCCTGCTGGCTCTGCTGGTGGTGGTGCGGTGCGCCCGCAGTCTGCTCCAGGGCAAGCTGGAGCAGGAGCAGTGGGGACGACTCACCGACCCGGCCGGGAACACCTATCCCATCCGGCACTGGGAGATCCTCATCGGCCGCGCCCGTTCCTGCGACGTGGTGCTCTCCGACCCCGCCGTCTCCCGGAATCACGCCGCCCTGACCAGGGACGCCCACGGACAGTGGAGCCTGTTTCCCCTGAAATCCAAAAACGGCGTCACCCTCAACGGCGTTCCCCTGGATGCCCCCTCCCCCATTCAGGCGGGGGATGTCATCGGCCTGGGCACTACTCAGCTGGCCTTCTATCCCATCACCGCCGCCCAGGAGGCGGATCAGGCCCAGCACCGTACCCGTCCGGGGAAGGTCTTCTCCCCCGGCGTCACCCTGATTTTGCTGACCCTCTTTCAGGCAGGGCTGTGCTTCCAGCTGGAGTCGGTGGTGGAGGAGGAATATCTCTGGCCGGTGCTTTTCTCCTTTGGGGTGCTGTGTCTGCTCATGTGGGCGGTCTATGTGATCTATCGGGTCCTCCGGCGCACCGGCTTCGAGATCGAGACCCTGGCCTTTTTCCTGACCACCCTCTGTCTCACCGTCACCGCCGACTCCGCCCCCTCCAGTCTCTATAAGCAGCTGGCCGCCGTGGTCATCGGCATCGTCCTCTTTTTTGCCCTCTCCATCGTCCTCCGGGATGTGGAACTGGCCAAGAAGCTCCGCTGGCCCGCCGCCATCTTCGCTGTGGTCCTGCTGGCCTTCAACCTGCTGTTGGGGGAGACGCTGTTCGGCGCCACCAACTGGGTCTCCATCGGGCCCATCTCCTTCCAGCCCTCCGAGCTGGTGAAGGTGGTCTTTATCCTGGTGGGGGCCACCACCCTGGACCGGATGTTCACCCGGCGGAACCTGATCTTTACCCTGATCTTTTCCGCCTACTGCGTGGGCTGTCTGGCCCTGATGAGCGACTTTGGCACGGCTCTGATCTTCTTCGTGGCATTTCTCGCCATCGCCTTTCTCCGCACCGGCGACCTGCCCTCGGCGGCGTTTATCACCGCCGCCGCTGTCTTTGCCTGCGTGCTCATTCTCAGCTACAAGCCCTATATCGCCAACCGCTTCGCCGCCTACCGCCACGTGTGGGAGGACCCCTCCGGCACAGGGTATCAGCAGACCCGGACCCTCTCCGCCCTGGCCAGCGGCGGCCTGTTCGGCCAGGGGCTGGGAGAGGGCTGGCTGAAAAACATCGGGGCGGCCAACACCGATCTGGTCTTCGGTGTCCTGGCAGAGGAGCTGGGGCTGATCATCGCCCTGCTGGCGGTGGTGGCCATCATTCTGCTGGCCCTGTTTGCGGTCAAGTCCGCCGCCGCCGGACGCTCCTCCTTCTACGTCATCGCCGCGTGTGCCACCGCCACCATCTTTGTCGTGCAGACCATGCTCAACGTCTTCGGCTCCACCGACCTGCTGCCCCTGACCGGCGTGACCTTCCCCTTTGTGTCGGTGGGTGGCTCCAGCATGATGTCCTGCTGGTGTTTGTTGGCCTATATCAAGGCATCGGACACCCGGCAGAACGCAGGCATCGCCATCCGTCTGCCCAGGCGGATGAAAAAGGGACAGGCCCCTGAGCCGGAGCCTGCGCCCCATTTCCGCCCTACCCCACGTCCCGCCGACGGAGCCGCCGCTGACGCCGACATCACCCAAACGCTGCATGTGCCGGAGTCGGTTCGGTGGGACGAGGGAAGCTTTTCCGCGCGTCTCTCCATTCACCGGGAGGACCCGGAGGACTGGACGTTGCCGGGTGACAGAGAGGAGGATTCCCCATGAAAAAGCTGCAGGGCCGCACCTGGTTCGTGCTGCTCTTTGTGCTCCTGCTCATCGCAGGCTCTGTCATCCTCACGGGGATGTACTTTGTGGAGGGCCGGGACTGGGCCGCTTTCTCCGCCAACTCCCATCTGTACACCAATGGACGCATCGCCACCGGCACCATCACCGACCGGAACGGCGTGCTGCTCTACGACGGTGAGTCCGGGGACTACGCCGACGAGTCCTCCGTCCGCATCGCCACCCTCCACGCCGTGGGCGACCAGTACGGCAACATCGCCACCGGAGCCAAGGTGCTCTTTGACGAGTACATGGCCTCCTACAATCCCATCACCGGAGTGACCAGCGGAGGCAATCAGGTCTCCCTGACCATCGACGCGGAACTGAACGTCATCGCCTGGAAGGCGCTGGACGGGCGAAACGGCACGGTGGCGGTCTACAACTATGAGACGGGAGAGATCGTCTGCATGGTCTCCTCCCCCACCTTCGACCCCTACGACTCGGAGGAGGTGCTGGCGGCGGTCAACGAGGGGGACAGCCGGTATGACAGCGTCTACCTGAACCGGTTCCTCTCCTCCTCCTTCACCCCCGGCTCCATCTTCAAAATCGTCACCACCGCCGCCGCCATCGAGCAGATCGACGACCTGGACGACTTCACCTTCACCTGCATCGGCTCTCTGGAGATAGGCGGCGACACCGTCACCTGTCCCTCCGTCCACGGGACCCAGACCCTGGCCGAGGCCCTGGCCAATTCCTGTAACTGTGCCTACGCCACCCTGGCCCTGGAGCTGGGGGGCGACACCCTCCAGACCTACGCCAGCCGGGCGGGGCTGCTGAGCAGCGTGACGGTAGACGGTCTGTCCTCCGCCAAGGGGAGCTACACCGTCCCCACCTCGTCCTCCGATCTGGCCTGGTCCGGAGTGGGGCAGTACACCGACCTGGTGAACCCCTGCTCCATGATGGTGCTCATGGGCTGCATCGCCGGAGAGGGCGAGGCCGCCGTCCCCTCCCTGCTGAAATCGGTCACCGGCAGCTTCGGTCTCCCCGCCGCCATTCTCACCACCTCCACCACCTCTGTCGATTGGGAGGAGGAGACCTGTGAGGAGCTGAAAGCCCTCATGCGCAACAACGTCACCAGTCATTACGGACAGGACCAGTTCGGCGACCTGGCGGTCTGCGCCAAGTCCGGCACCGCAGAGGTCAGCTCCTCCGACGCTCCCCACGCCTGGTTCGTAGGCTTTATCGACGACGAGGACTACCCCTACGCCTTTGTCGTCCTGGTGGAAAACGGCGGCTGGGGCAGCTCCACCGCAGGGAGCATCGCCGCCACCGTGCTGACCCAGCTGTGTAGCTGATTCCCCTTCGTAAACGCCAAAACTCCCCTGACCCGGAGTCTCATTCCGGGCCAGGGGAGTCGTTTTCGTCTGGCTTATTTCAGCAGTCCGCAGATCAGGTCGGTATAGGCCGCCGGGTCCTCGATGGGCAGTCCGGCGATGAGCAGCGCCTGGTTGTAAAGCACCTCGGCGTAAATCTTTGCCTTCTCCGGGTCGTTGTCCACGGCGTCCTTCAGGGCGGCGTAGGCGTCGGAGTCGGCGTTGAGCTCCAGCACCCGCTCGGCCTTCATGCCCTCCATGTCGGCCCCCTGCTTCTTCAGGTACTTCTCCATCTCCAGGGTCACAGGGCCGTCGGTGGTCATGCAGACGGCGTGGCTCTTCAAAATCTTGGAGATGCGGGCCTCCTTGATGCGGTCGCCCAGGGTCTCCTTCAGGAAGTCCAGCACGGGCTTGCCGCTCTCCGCCTTCTCCTCGGCGGCCTTTTTCTCCTCGTCCGTCTCCGGGAGGGCGTCCTCGTCGTCAATGCTCTTGAGCTTCTTGCCGTCGAACTCGCCCACGGTCTGCATGACGAACTCGTCCACCTCGTCGGTCAGGTAGAGGATCTCATAGCCCTTGTCCAGAATACGCTCCGCCTGGGGCAGCTTGGCCAGCTGTCCGGCGTCCTCGCCGGTGGCACAGTAGATATACTCCTGGCTCTCCGGCATCCGGTCCCGGTACTCCTGGAAGGTGGCACCCTTTTCCGCCTGGGAGGAGGCGAACATCAGCAGCTCCATGACCTTGTCCTTGCTCATGCCGTAGTCCGCCACGGCGCCGTACTTCACGTTCAGGCCAAAGCTCTTCCAGAACTGCTCGTACTTCTCCCGGTCCTCCTTCTGGAGCTTGAGCAGCTCCGCCTTGATCTTCTTCTCCAGGTTCTTGGCGATGACCTTGAGCTGACGGGTGTGCTGGAGCATCTCACGGGAGATGTTCAGGCTCACGTCTGGGGTGTCCACCACGCCCCTGACGAAGCGGAAGTGCTCCGGCAGCAGGTCGGCGCAGTTCTCCATAATCAGCACCCCGGAGGAGTAGAGCTGGAGGCCCTTCTTGAAATCCCGGGTGTAGAAGTCATAGGGAGCCTTGCTGGGGATGAACAGCAGCGCCTCATAGCTCACGTTGCCCTCTGCGCTCACCCGGATGGTGGTCAGGGGCTTCTCCCAGTCGTTGAACTTGTCGGTATAGAAGGCGTTCAGCTCGTCCTCGGTGACATCCTCCTTCTTCTTCTGCCACAGGGGGACCATGGAGTTCAGGGTCTCCAGCTCCTGATAGTCCTCCCACTCCGGCTTGTAGTCGTCTCCGGCGTCCTCCGGCTTGGGCTTCTGGCGGGATTTCGTCTTGAGCATGGTGATGGGATAGTGGATATAGTCGGAGTACTTCTTCACCAGATTGGAGATGGTGTACTCGTCCAGATAGTCGCTGTACTTCTCGTCCTCCGTGTCCTCCTTCAGGGTCATGATGACGTCGGTGCCCACGCCATCCTTCTCCGCCGGGGTGATGGTGTAGCCGTCGGTGCCGTCAGACTCCCACAGCCAGGCGCCCTCCGAGCCGTAGGGCCGGGTGAGCACCTTCACGTCGCTGGAGACCATAAAGGCGGAGTAGAAGCCCACCCCGAACTGGCCGATGATGTCCACGTCGCTGGCCTCAACGCCCTCCTTGGCAGCCATGTCCTGCTTGAACTGGAGAGAGCCGCTCTTGGCGATGACACCCAGGTTGTTCTCCAGCTCCTCCTCGGTCATGCCGATGCCGTTGTCGGAGACGGTGATGGTCCGGTTATCCTTGTCCACCGTGATGTGGATCTTGAAGTCGGAGCGGTCCAGGCCCACCTGATCGTCGGTCAGGGAGCGATAGGCCAGCTTGTCCACAGCGTCGCTGGCGTTGGACAGGATCTCACGAAGGAAGATCTCCTTATGGGTGTAGATCGAGTTGATCATCAGATCCAGCATCCGCTGAGATTCCGCTTTGAATTGACGTTTTTCCATGACAGATTCCTCCATATAGGGGGAGCGATCGGCTCCCAAATCAAAATGATAAACAGTTTTTAGCACTCGCTTTTCCTGAGTGCCAATATATCATACCCCAATTCCCCTCAAAATGCAATACCATTCACAAAAAGTTTGCAATTGGAAATGTCGGGTGCAAATTTTGCGTTTCTCCCGGGTGCTCTGCCAAATTTTCTCTCTGTCCCCCTGACAAACGGGGAAATGTCTGTTATAATACCTGTACAGACAACTGTCCATAGAACCGAGGTGTCACCATGAACGCAACAGAACGCCGCCAGGGGGTGCTGAACCTGCTCCAGACCAGCCAACATCCCCAGAGCGCCGCCGCCCTGGCCCGGCGTTTTTCCGTCAGCCGTCAGATCATCGTGGGGGATGTCGCCCTGCTCCGGGCGGCGGGCCACGCCATCGACGCCACCCCCAGGGGTTATCTCCTCCGCCGTCCGGCAGAGGGCCTGAAGCATACGGTGGTCTGCTGTCACGACAAGGAGGGCATGGAGCAGGAGCTGCTCCTCTGCGTAGACAACGGCTGCACCGTGCTGGATGTCAGCGTGGAGCATCCCCTCTACGGCCATCTCACCGGACAGCTCCAGCTCTCCTCCCGGTATGACGTGCAGCAGTTTATGGAGCAGTCCCGCCGGGAGCAGGCGGCTCCCCTGAGCTGCCTCACCGACGGTATCCATCTCCACACCCTGCTCTGCCCCGATGAGGACGCCTACCGCCGGGTGGTCTCCGCCCTGAGCGCGGCAGGCTTTCTGGTGGACGAGGAGCAGTAACCGACGCAAACGTGGCAAAAAAGGCCAGGCGACCCGGATTGGCCGCCTGGCCTTTTGTCGTGGAAAGGGTTCCGCCCCGTTTTACCGTTCCTCCCGGAAGTAGGGCAGGCCCAGGGCCGCCGGAGGCTGGTTCTCCCGCTTTTTCCGCAGGGAGGTCACCACCAGAACGGTGATAGTCACCACATAGGGCAGCATCTTGAACAACTCCATGGAGCTGCGGGTCAGGTTGGGGATGTACATATACATCCAGTACAGCAGACCGAACAGATAGGAACCCCAGATGGCATTCAGGGGCTTCCAGGTGGCGAAGATGACCAGGGCCACCGCCAGCCAGCCCAGGGCCTCGATGGTGCCGTCAGTGCTCCAGGTGCCCTTGGTGTAGTCCATGATGAAGTAAAGGCTCCCCAGGCCGCAGATGCCCGACCCCAGGCAGGTAGCCAAGTACTTGTTCCGGGTCACGTTGATACCGGCGGCGTCCGCCGTGCCCGGGTTCTCCCCCACCGCCCGGAGGTTCAGGCCCTTCCGGGTGCGCTTCAAAAACCAGTGCATCGCAATGGCGATAGCGATGGCCAGATAGACCAGAAAGCCGTAGCCAAAAAGCAGGGTGCCGATGGGAAAGCCCGCCACGGTCAGCCCCGACAGGGCCGGGATGGTGGTCCGGTAGGCCAGGCTGGTGGTGGAGACGGAGATCTGGCCCACGCCGCCCGCCAGGGTGCTCAGGTTGCCGCCGTAGAAGTTGGCCACGCCCCCGCCGAAGATGGTCAGGGTCAGGCCGGTGACGTTCTGGTTGGCCCGGAGGGTGGTGGTCAGGAAGCAGTAGATCAGGCCCCCCAGCGCCGCCGCCACGAAGGCTGCCAGGAAGGACAGCACCAGACTCACCGCCCCGCTGGGCTCCGCCACGCTGTTTTCATAGAAGAAGGAGGCGGCCAGACCGGCGATGGCCCCCAGGTACATCACCCCGGGGACGCCCAGATTCAGGTTGCCGGGCTTCTCCGTCAAAATCTCGCCCAGCGCGCCGTACAGGATGACGGTGCCAAAGACCACGGCGGACTGGAGCAGCTGGACCAATTGCGCCTGTGTCATTTTCCCTCACGCTCCTTTCCCCGGAATACCAGCCGGTAGTTGATGAAGAACTCGCTGCCCAGGATGAAGAACAGGATAATGCCGGTGATGACCTCCGAGGCATAGTCGTTCAGGTTGAACTGAGAGGCGATCTGTGTGGCTCCCTTCTCCAGGATCACCAGGAGGAAGGAGATGAGCACCATGACGAAGGAGTTGAACTGGGCCAGCCAGGCCACGATAATGGCGGTAAAGCCCCGGCCTCCCGCCGTGGTGGTGGAGATGGTGTGGCTGGAACCGGCCACGGCGATGAATCCTGCAAAGGCACAAATCGCGCCGGAGATGGCCATGGTCCGGATGGTGACCTTTTTCACGCTGATACCGGCATACCGGGCGGTGTTCTCCGAGTCGCCCACCACGGTGATCTCATACCCCTGCTTGGAGTATTTCAGGTAGAGGTACATCCCCACCGTCAGAATCAGCACTAGAATGACGTTCAGGCTGTAGCTCTGGCCAAAGATGGCCGGGAACCACCCCGCCTGAGTGGTCTGGTTGATGATGCCCACCGTGTTGGAGCCGATGGGGTTTTCCCACAGGGAGACGCAGTAGCTGGTGAGCTGGATAGCCACATAGTTCATCATCAGGGTGAACAGGGTCTCGTTGGTGTTCCAATAGGCCTTGAACACGGCGGGGACGACGCCCCAGGCGGCTCCCGCCGCCAGGCTGACCACCGCCATGATCACCAGCAGCGCCGGGGTGGGGATGGAGTCCCCTACCGCACGCATGATTCCGGCAGTCATAATGCCGCCGATGAGGATCTGTCCCTCGGCGCCCACGTTCCAGAACTTCATCTTAAAGGCCGGGGCCAGACCGATGCCGATACAGAGCAGCATCATGGCGTCCCGAATGGTGACCCAGCTCCGGCGGCTGGTGCCAAAGGCGCCCTCCCACATGGCCTCGTAGATGTCGATGGGGTTCAGTCCGGTGATGGCGTAGATAAAGACGCCGCTGACCACCAGGGACAGGAGGACGGCCAGGATACGGATACCGTAGGCCTTGGGCCGGGCGATGCCGTCCCGCTTGACGATGCGCACCCACGGCTCATGGGCGTGTGTTTCTCTGCTCATCCCTCTGCCCCCTCCTTCCGGAATTTGGTCATCAGCAGGCCGACTTCCTTTTTCGTGGTGGTCCGGGCGTCCACGATGCCGCTGATCTGTCCGCCGCAGAGCACCAGGATGCGGTCACACAGCTCCAGCAGCACATCCAGGCCCTCGCCCACGTAGATCACCGCCACGCCCTTCTCCTTTTGCTCCGTGAGCAGGCGATAGATGGTGTAGGAGGTGTTGATGTCCAGGCCCCGGACGGCGTAGGCGGTCATGAGCACCGACGGCTCCTGGGCGATCTCCCGGCCCACCAGCACCTTCTGCACGTTGCCGCCGGAGAGACGGCGCACCGGGAAGCTGGTGCTGGGGGTGACCACCTCCAGCTCCTGCTTCACGCTCTGGGCCAGCCGCTCCGGAGATTTCCGGTCGGTAAAGAAGCCCCTGCCGCTGCGGTAGCTCCGCAGGAGCATATTGCCGCTCATGCCCAGGGAGCCCACCAGGCCCATGCCCAGCCGGTCCTCGGGAACGAAGGCCAGAGACACCCCCGCCCGGCTGATCTGGAGAGGCGTCTTGCCCATCAGCTCCATGGGAGACCCGTCGCCGTCTGCCGGGCGATAGAGGATGGAGGCCCCCTTGGTGATGTCCTGGAGGCCCGCAATAGCCTCCAGCAGCTCCTTCTGTCCGGAGCCTGCGATGCCGGCGATGCCCAGTATCTCCCCGCCCATGGCGGTGAAGGTCAGACGGTCCAGCCGCTTGACCCCCATGCTGTCGTACACCGTCAGGTCTTTGACCTCCAGCCGGGGGGTGGGGTTCACCGGCTCCGGACGGTCGATGTTCAGGGAGGTGGCGTGGCCCACCATCATGTCGGTGAGCTTCTGGGGGTCGGTCTCCCCTGTGGCCACATCCCCGATGTACTCCCCCTTGCGAAGTACCGCCACCCGGTCGGAGATCTCCATGACCTCATGGAGCTTGTGGGTGATGATGACCAGGGCCTTGCCGTCGGCGCGCATATTCCGCATGACCTCAAACAGACGGTCCGTCTCCTGGGGAGTCAAAACAGCCGTCGGCTCATCCAGGATCAGGATATCCGCCCCCCGGTAGAGCACCTTGACGATCTCCACCGTCTGCTTTTCCGAGACGGACATATCGTACACCTTTTTGTCCGGGTCGATCTCGAAGCCGTAGCGGTCGCTGATCTCCCGTATCCGGGCGGCGACGGCCTTCAGGTCCAGCTTGCCGGACTCCTCCAGGCCCAGGACGATGTTCTCCGCGGCGGTGAAAATGTCCACCAGCTTGAAGTGCTGATGCACCATGCCGATGCCGTACTGGAAGGCGTCCCGGGGAGAGGCGATGGTCTCCGGCTTGCCGTCCACCAGAATCTCCCCCTGATCGGGGAAGTAAATGCCTGCCAGCATATTCATCAGGGTGGTCTTGCCGCTGCCGTTCTCTCCCAGCAGGGACAGCACCTCGCCCCGGCGGATGTCCATGCTGATGTCGTGATTGGCCACCACCTTGCCGAAGGTCTTGGTGATGTGCCGCAGCGCAATGGCTGTGTTCTGTTCCATGGCGTTTCCTCTCTGTCAGGTCAGTGTGACAATACAAAAGACCAGAGGGAGCCGCCCCGGAGGGCAGCCCCTCTGGTCGGGGTCACTCAATCAGCCGTTGTTCAGCTCGGTGATGCCGTCGATCCGGGCCTCGAAGCAGGGAGCGGAGCGGAGGACGGACTCCTGGAACACGCCGTCAACCACGCCTTCCGTCTCGCCCACATAGTCCAGATCCATGTCGATGAGGATGGAGGTGGGGTTCACGCCGTCGATGGTGAAGGTGGACACGTCGAACACCTGGAGGGAGCCATCAGTCAGAGCGGCCTCCACCTCGGCGACCTTCTCCTCAGTGCCGTCGGCGCAGGCGGGGCCGAGGGCGGAAATCTGGACCGCGCCGTCAGCATAACCGGCAGCGAAGTCGGTGGGGATGCCAGCGCCGGAGAGATAGGACTCCAGGGTCTCGCGGTAGATGACGGACCAGTTGTTCTGAGCGGAGGTCAGGGCGGTGTCAGGGGCAGAGGTGAGCATGTCGATGTTGTAGCCCACGCAGTAGACGGTGGAGCCGCTCTCATAGGCGGCCTGGACAGCGGAGGGCGCGCCGGTGGAGTCGGCGTGCTGGCCGATGATGACGCAGCCGTTGGCCATCAGGGTGTTGGCAGCCTCATACTCGCCGGTCCAGTCATACCAGGAGTTGGTGTACTGCACCTGCATGGAGACGTCGGGATAGACGCTCTTGATGCCCAGGTAGAAGTCGGTGTAGCCGGAGACCACCTCGGCATAGGGGTACGCGCCCACATAGCCCACCAGGACGTTGCCGTCGGCGTCGTAGTTGTCCTCGGTCAGCTCCCCGTTCTCCACCAGCTCGGCGATCTTCATGCCAGCCACCACGCCGGAGACGTAGCGGGACTGATAGACATAGGTGAACAGGTTCTTGTAGTTGTCCAGGCCCACCTGGTTGGCCATGTCGCCGGTGTCAGCGATGAAGATGATGTCGCTGTACTCCTGAGCGGCCTGGAGCATGTAGGACTGGTGTCCGTAGGAGTCGGAGATGATGATGTCACAGCCGGCCTCAGCCAGGTCAACGGTGGTGTCGTAGCACTCCTCATCCTCGCCGATGTTGTAGACGAAGGTGACCTGGCTGGACACATCGATGCCCAGCTCCTGGCAGGCCTCGGTCAGGCCGTTGATGTGGGCGGCGTCGTAGCCGGACTGCTCATCCTCGACGCAGATCAGGCCGATTTTCAGCTCGGACACGTCGTAGGACGTTGTCTCGTCGGTGGAGGTCTCGTCGGCCCCGGCCTCGGCCTCGTCGCCAGTCTCCTCGGCGGTGTCGGCGTCGCCGGTCTCGTCGGTGTTGGCCTCGTCGGAGGTGGTGGTGTCGTCAGTGGCGGTGTCGCCGGTGGTGTCGGTATCGCCGCTTCCGCCGCAGGCGGTCAGGGACAGTACCATTGCCAGGCTCAGGATCAGCGCAAACAGTTTTTTCATGATGCTTTCCTCCTTGCATTGCATTGGGGCTTGACTTATTCCGGTTTCTTCCTGCACGGTTTATTACAGAACGGTATTTATTCTGTAAAGACCTGGTTCTATTTTATCGCATTCCCGGTTCCGGCACAATTACAAAAAGGGGATAAATGAAAGGGGTTTTCCCCGGTTATTTTGGTTATTTTGGATAAATTTTCATCATATCAGGCTGTTTTGCGAATGATTATTGAAAATAACTTGCCGCTTATGCAATGGTGACGGGCACCCCGTCCACCTCCACCCCGTCGTCCGCACGGATGAGGATATAGGGGATGCCGCCGATGACCTTCGTCTCTACCAGCTCGCTTTTCAGGGGGTCTACCCGGATGGTCACATCCGGAGTTTTAATCTCCAGCTGCCGGGTGTCCACCAGATTCCGGGGGCTCAGCTCCGCCCCGGGGCCGAAGGCCTCGTCATATCGGGCGGCGAATCGCTCCACCCGCTCCTCCTCCACGCCGCTGGAGCGGAGAACGGAGGTCACCACCCCCTGAGACACGGTGAGAGGCTCCTCCTCCTTGTTCAGCTTGTGCTCTGCGATCATGTCCCGGAGCTGGTCGTTCACCGTCTCCACCACCTGATAGCTGCAATCCTCCTCCAGGGCCTCCCCCATGACGCTCTGGAAGGTCTCCATCTGCACCGCCGCCGCCATGGGCGGGGTCTGACGGAAAACAGCGTCTACAAAGGCGGAGCGGGTGTCGGCGATGTCCTTTGTGTAGAGGCGTGCGTCATACAGATTGGTGCCCCGGTCGTCAAAGGCGGGGAAGAGGAACCCGGTGGCCGGTGCAGAGACCACCCAGTCCACCGCCAGATGGTGGAACAGGTTCTCATGGGCGGAGTAGGTCAGGGCGGGCTTGGTCTGTTTCACCGGGCAGACGCTGCACAGGATGTAACGGTACACCTCCTCGGAGGCATCCTCCTGCCGCTCGCCGTCCTTAGAGCGGTAGGGCACGTCGTAGGCGTCGCAGGCCAGGAGAATCATGTAGTTCCCCTCCAGCTCCAGGGAGCCGATGGCTCGCTGGAAAAAGGGCTGTACCGCCTCCTCGTCCTTCAGCTGGGAGTCCCGGAGCTTCATCAGCAGTCCGTGCTCCTCCCCCTCCGCCACCTGCCGGGTGTCGAAGCGGATGTCCAGCAGCTGCTTGCCCAGCGTCCCGGACAGAGTTTTGCGGAGGATGCCCAGCAGCCCCTCCCCCTCGTCCTGGCTGAGCATGGAGATGGGCTGGTCAAACTCCGAGATGATCTCCCGCTTGTCGTTGACATAACACCCGCGTACATGGGTGATGTTGCTCCGGTCCGCCTTGAAACGGCGGCGCAGCTCGGCGACTTCCTTTTCGTTCATGGTGCCTCCTTACACATATGGGCGGCACAGGACCGGGATAACCCGGAGCTGTGCCGCATAAATACCTGTTCTGACGGCAGCGCTGAGCCTCTCAGCAGAGATACCGCTTCCGTCTGTTTATGTTACGTCCGTGTCTGTTCCTTCCAAATCGCTGCGATCCGGCGGGCCGCCTCGGTGGGGGCATTGCATCCGGCGATCTCATGGTGGGCCACCCCCCGATAGACGGGCAGCCGCTGCTGATAGCGGCGGACGAAGTCCTCTCTCCCCTGCTGGGCCAGGGGCCGGTCGGCCAGATCTGTATCGTCAAAGGTCTCCTCCGGAGAGCGGTTGAGAAAGAAAATCAGGCCGCTCTCCCGGAGCAGCGTCCGGTTCTCCTCCCGGAGGGGCAGTCCCCCGCCGGTGGCGATGATCTGTCCGCCCCGGGCGCAGAGGTCCCGGAGGGTCTCCGTCTCCAGGGCGCGGAAGTAGTCCTCCCCCCTCTGGGCGAAGATATCGTTGATGCTCCTTCCCTCCCGGCGGACGATCTCCTGGTCGGTGTCCACCAGGGGCATCCCCAGCATCCGGCTGAGCCGACGGCCGGTGGTGGTCTTGCCACAGCCCATCATGCCGATGAGGATGAGATTTTTGCTCTGCCCTTCCATCATACCGCGTCCTGGGTCCCCAGGTTGGCCGCGTAGTTGCCCAGCACCCGGAACTGGTTGGTGGACTGGCTCAGCTCCCGGAGGACGGCGTCCATCCCCGGGGCGGTGAGGTTGCCGGTAAACTCCACAAAGAACATATACTCCCAGCGTCGGTCCTGCACCGGCCGGGACTCCAGCTTGACCAGGTTCAGGCCGTTGACGGCGAAGATGGTCAGTATCTCATGGAGGGAGCCGCTCTGGTGGGGCAGGCGGAAGACCGCCGTGATCTTGTCGCTGCCGGGGCGAAGCTCCGGCTTTGTACGGACGACGGCAAAGCGGGTGTAATTCTGATTGTTGTGGTTGACCCCCCGCACCAGGATGTTCAGGCCGTAGATGTCCGCCGCCCGCTTGCCGCAGATGGCGGCCTTGGTCCGGTCTCCCGTCTCGCTGACATATTTGGCGCTCCCCGCCGTGTCCAGCTGAGGGACCCGCACCCACTCCGGATGCCGGTCCAGGAACCGGTCGGACTGGAACAAGCCCTGCTCATGGGAGTAGACGTGGGTGATCTCCTCCATTTTGACCCCAGGCAGGGCCATGAGGCAGTGCTCCACCTTCACCGTAGTCTCCCCCACCATATAAAACTGGTACTGGGTGAGCAGGTCGTAGACCTGGCGGATGGCCCCGGTGGTGGAGTTTTCGATGGGCAGGACGGCATAGTCCGCCTCGCCGCAGGCCAGGGCCTCGAAGCAGTCCTCAAACCGGTTCAATCCCTGGCTCCGGACAGCGGGGCCGAAGAAGTTCACCGCCGCCTCCTCGCTGTAGGCTCCAGGCATACCCTGATAGACCACCCTCGGCTCCTCCACCGGGGCGGCGAGCTCCACCGCCTGGGGGTAGCCGGGAGGGGTCGGCTCCTGGTCCTGCATCACCCGGCGCTGACAGCCCCGGCTGAGAGACATGATGACCTCGTAGAGCTTGGCCACGTCCGTCTTGAGCTGGGGGTCGGCCACCATAGCGGCCTTGTCCTCCAGCACCTCCCGCTCCCGCTCCGGGTCCAGCACCGGGATGTCGTGGGCGATCTTATACTCCGCCACCTCCCGGGAGACCTCCATCCGCTGCTGGAAGAGGCTGACCATCTGGCGGTCGATGGTGTCGATCTGGCCCCGGAGATATTTGATGTCCTTCATGGTATCTCTCCTTACCCGTCAAATGCCCATCAGCTCGCACGCCGCCAGCGCCGCCGCCGCCTCGATGACCGGAACGGCCCGGTGGTCGATGCAGGGGTCGTGGCGGCCCTGGACGGTGAGCTTATCGTTGCTCCAGGTGTCCAGATTCACCGTGTCCTGCTCCCTGGCGATGCTGGCGGTGGGCCGGAGGGCCACGGTGAACAGGATGGGCAGACCGTTGGTGATGCCCCCGTTGACCCCGCCGGAGTGGTTGCTGGTGGAGGTGACCTCCCCGTTGCGCAGGTACAGGGGGTCGTTGGCCTGACTGCCCCGGAGGGCGGCAAAGCCGAACCCGTCGCCGAATCCCACGGCTTTCACCCCGGGGACGGCGAACAGGTGCTGGGAGAAGATGCCCTCCACGTTCTCGCCAAAGTCCGGGGAGCCCATGCCGCCGGGCAGGCCCAGGACGGCGCACTCGATGGTGCCGCCAATGCTGTCCCGGTCCGCCTTGGCTGTCAAAATCTCCTGCCGCATGGCCTCGCCCTGCTCGTCCCGCAGCACCGGGAAGGGCTTGTGGGCGATCTCCCGCAGGAGGGAGGCCGTCAGGGGCCGCTCATCGTTTTGGAAGGGCGTGTCCTCTACCGGCCCTATGGAACGGATATGGGCCCCCACGGAGACCCCCTCCCCTGCCAAAATCTGTTTTGCCACCGCCCCGGCGAACACCAGGGGAGCGGTGAGACGGCCGGAGAAGTGTCCGCCGCCCCGGTAGTCGTTATAGCCCTGATACCGGAGAAAGCCGGTGTAGTCGGCGTGACCGGGCCGGGGCAGGTTTTTCGTCTTTTCGTAGTCCCCGCTCCGGGTGTCCGTGTTGCGGATGATGGCGGCCAGAGGGCTCCCCGTGGTGTTGCCCTGAAACACGCCGGAGAGGATCTCCGGCACGTCCGCCTCTCTGCGCTGGGTGGAGAGGGCATCCTGTCCCGGGGCCCGGCGGGACAGCTCAAAGGCGATCTGCTCCAGGTCCAGCTCCACCCCGGCGGGGACCCCCTCCAGCACCACGCCGATGGCGGGGCCGTGGGACTCTCCAAAAATCATGTGCTTCATCTGTCATTCCTCCTGCCGGGTAATGCGTCCCCCCAGCTGTTCGTAGTCCTCCCAGAACCGGGGATAGGATTTCGCCACGCTCCCGGCGTCCCGGATAATCACTGCCCCGTCGGCCCGGGTGGCGGCGACGGCCAGCATCATGGCGATGCGGTGGTCGTTGTGGCTGTCCGTCTCCCCGCCGTGGAGGGCGGAGACGCCGTGAATCGTCATGGCGTCGGGATACGCCTCGATGTGCGTCCCCAGCCGGTTCAGCTCGGAGGTCACCGTCTCGATGCGGTCGCTCTCCTTCATTCTCAGCCGGGCGGCGTTCACCAGATGGGTGGTCTCCCCCGCCCGGAGGGCGGCGTAGACCGCCAGAGCCGGGGCCAGGTCAGGGCACTGGCTCACGTCCAGGGTCTCCGTCCCCCGCCCGTCCAGTCGGGCGGCGTAGTCCCGGATGACCCGGTCCCCCTGGACGGAGGCGTCGTTCATGCCGCAGATCTCCACCGGATTGCCCAGGCCCCGGGCGGCGTAGAAAAAGCCCGCCTGGGACCAGTCTCCCTCCACCGTCAGATCACGTCCCACAGGCCGCTGCCTGCCGGGGATGTGCCAGCCGTTTTCTGTCCGGTCGATGCCCACGCCGAACCGGTTCAATGCGTCCACCGTCATGTCCACATAGGCGGCAGACTCCAGGGGGGTGGTCAGATGCAGCTCCGAGTCCCCGTCCAGCAGAGGGAGGGCAAAGAGCAGCCCGGTGATAAACTGGCTGGAGACGTCTCCCGGAAGGGCGTACTCCCCCGGCTCCAGCGTCCCCTGCACCGTGATGGAATCCGGCTCCGCCCGGTAGGAGATTCCCTTTTCCGCAAACAGCCGCTGATACGGCTCCATAGGCCGGGCCAGAAGCCGGCCTCTGCCGGTGAACACCCCGCCTCCGGCCACCGCCAAGGCCACAGGGATCAGAAAGCGCAGGGTGGAGCCGGACTCCCCGCAGTCCAGCAGGGAAAGCGGTCCCCGTCTCCCCCTCGCCGGGCCGATTCCGGTGACCGTCTCCCCGTCCCACAAGGCCCCCAGGGCCTCCATACAGCCCAGGGTGGCGGCGATGTCCTGGCTCATGGAGAGGTTGTCCAGGCAGCTTTTCCCCTCCGCCAGAGCGGCGGCGATGATGAGCCGATGGCTCTGGCTCTTGGAGGCGGGGGGCGTCACCCGTCCCCGGAGGGGCCCCGGCGTAACAGTCACAGTCATAGCAGCGCCAGCAGCTCCTTTTTCTGCATTTTGGTGGGGGCGCACTCCCCCAGTGTCCGCAGCAGGATGACGGTGATGCTGTCCCCGCTGCCCTTCTTGTCCAGGCCCACGGCGCTCTCATAGTCCTCCGCCGTACAGGGGATGGCGGTGGGCAGGCCAAAGGCGGCGGTCAGCTGCTCAATTTGGGCCTTCGTCCCCGGCTGAGTGACGCCCAGCCGCTCTCCCAGCTCCGCTGCCAGCACCATTCCGGCGGATACCGCCTGACCGTGGGTATAGGTCTCGTAATGATATGCCTTTTCATAGGCGTGGCCCAGGGTGTGGCCGAAGTTCAGAATCATCCGCAGGCCGGTGTCCCGCTCGTCCTCCATGACCACCTTTGCCTTGATGGCGCAGCAGGTGCAGAGCACCTCCTCAATGCGCTCCATCACCCCCGCCCGGTCGCCGCACCGGGCCAGCAGGTCGAAGAACTCCCTGTCCCAGATGCAGCCGTACTTGATCACCTCCGCCATACCGTCGGAGAAGATGCGGTCGGAGAGGGTGTCCAGGGTGGCAGTATCCATCAGCACCAGCTTCGGCTGCCAGAAGGCCCCCACCAGATTCTTCCCGGCGGGGAGATCGATGGCCACCTTGCCTCCCACGGAGGAGTCCACCTGGGCCAGCAGGGTGGTGGGGATCTGGATAAAGGGAACCCCCCGGAGGATGGTGGCGGCGGCAAAGCCCGCCAGGTCCCCCACCACGCCGCCGCCCAGGGCGACGACTGCGTCCGTCCGGGTCAGGCCAAAGGCCATGGCCTCGTCCCAGATGCGTTCCAGCCAAGCGGCGCACTTGGACGGCTCCCCGGCGGGGATGGTGACGGTATGGACAGAGAACCCAGCCACCTCCAGGCTCCGGGTCACCTGCGCCCCGTAGAGGGGCCCCACGTTGGAGTCGGTGACCACCAGCATCCGGACCGTCCGGGGCAGCACCCTCCGGCACTGAACGCCGGTCTGCTCCAGGAGACCTGCTTCGATCAGAATATCATATTCCCGCCCCGGCAGGGCGACGGTCAGGGTTTTCATGGCGGCACGCTCCCTCTGCTCTGTATTTGTCTTTATTTTACTATGGTCTTCCCCATGAAGTCAACGAGCTTTTCCGCCTTTCCCATCAGGTCGCCGAACTGCTCCGGCGTCAGGGACTGCTGTCCGTCGCACTTGGCATGGAGGGGGTCGTTGTGTACCTCCACGATGATGCCGTCCGCCCCGGCGGCGATGCCCGCCAGGGTCAGAGGCTCCACCAGATAGCTGTAGCCTCCGGAGTGGCTGGGGTCGATGATGACTGGCAGATGGCTCATCCGCTTGATGCAGGGGATGGCGGACACGTCCAGGGTGTTCCGGGTGTAGGTCTCGGTGGTGCGGATGCCCCGCTCACAGAGGATGAC
>JAJQFJ010000005.1 GCA_021201185.1 Clostridiales bacterium | reverse complement strand
TCAAAGTTCAAAAATCGTACTCAGCGTGGCAAAAAGGATTTTTGACACGCTGAACATAGTATCTCAGCCGTTTTCGGGGGCGGTCGTCTTCTCACTGGGACGCCATAGCTTTTCGCAGACCCTGCAAAGGAAAATGCTCAGCTCCAGCAGCGCCATCATGGGGACGGCCACCAGGATCTGGGACAGCACGTCCGGCGGGGTGATGATGGCGGCCAGCAGGAAGATGAGGATAAACAGCACCTTCCGGGATTTTGCCAGCCATTGGGGCCGGAGCAGTCCCAGCCGGGTGAGCAGGACGGACAGCACCGGCAGCTCAAACACTGCGCCGAACACCACAAATACGGTGAGCAGGAAGTTGACATAATTCTGGACGCTCACCGCAGAGGCGATGTCTGTCCCCACGCTCAGGTCCATAAAGAAGTAGAGCATAAAGGGGACGGTGACCTTGTAGGCGAACAGCACCCCGACGCAAAAGCAAAGCGTGCCGAACACGACGGCCAGCAGGAAAAACAGCCGCTCTGTCCGCTTCAGGCCGGGGGCGCAGAAGGCGTAGATGTGGTAGACGATCACCGGCACGCTGAGCACCAGTCCGCTGATGGCGGCGATGGACAGCTGTACGGTCAACAGCTCCTGAGGGGCGATGTAGACGAACTGATAGTCATATGCCTTGCCCAGGTCGGTGAACAGCTCCACCAGCCGGGGAGAGAAGCACAGGCAGACCAGAACGGCGATGACCAGAAAGGCCACACAGACGACCACGCGGCTGCGCAGCTCCTTCAGGTGGTCAGTCAGGCTCATCTCCCCGCCGTCGGGGGCCGCCGTGTCCGCCTGGTTACGCCTGCTCATCCTGGGACTTGCTCTCTTCCTGCTGCTTGGGCTGATCCTCGCCCTTCATGCTGTCTCGGAAGCTCCTGATGCTGCTGCCCAGCATTTTGGTGAGCTTGGGGATCTGGGTGGGGCCGAACAGGACCACCACGATCAGCAGAATGACCAGCAGCTCCGGTACACCGATTTTCATGGATTTTCTCCTCCTTCATTCTGGTTTTGCGCGGTCGTCTCAGGGACGGCAGCCTCCACCGGAGCCTCCGCCCTGTCCGCTGCCGGTGACTCCGTCAGCTGTTCAGTGGCAGTCCGCTTTCCCTGCTGGGCGGCGGGCTTTTTCGTCGGCTTACCGATGTTATTCAGAGAGGTTTGCACCTCTTTGACACTTTCCTTGATCTCCTTGTCCATCTCCTCCAGAGGTTCCATGGCCTCCCGGATGGGGGCCTGGGCCTCCTCCAGGGGCTCCACCACGTTTTCCTTGATCTCCGAGGTCAGGTCGTTGGTGGCGTCCCGAAAGGCCCGGAGCCCGGCCCCCAGCTTTTTGGCGAATTCCGGCAGCTTGTCCGGCCCGATCAACAGCAGGGCCACCACAAATACCACCACGATCTCCATAAATCCAATTTTCACGTCGCCGCTTCCTTTCCTGTAAGCCGCATTTGCCAATCCCTCTTGAAAAACGCCTGCCTTTCCGCTAAACTAGAGTCGGGAAGAAAAAAGGGGAAAGCAGGGTCGAGGCCACCATGGCAGAGCAGCATAAATATCGTATGGGGGAATTTTCCCAGCGACTGGGCGTCAGCCGGGATCTCATCAAGCACTACGAAAAACAGAATATCCTCACCTCCCGGCGGGAGGAGAGCAACCAGTACCGGTACTACTATCACGCCCAGTACCCGGCCATCCTCATCAGCAAAAAGCTGCAAAACCTGGGGTATTCCCTCCGGGAGATCGGGCACATCCTCAACGGGGCCAGCCTGGAGGAATATGCCGCCGACAACGCCCGGCGCATCGCGGCGCTGGAGCGGGAACGGCTGCTCCGGGAGATGGAGCTGGAGCATCTCCGGCTGGTCTACGCCTGCCAGCAGCGAGCGCTGGAGGGGACGCTGGAGGGCAGCTGGGGGCTGCTGCAACGGCCTGAGCTGGTCTTTTTCCCCTTCTCTGAAATGGCGAATTTCCTGCCCCTCTCGGCAGAAGATACGAAGGCCATGTCCGGCTGGGTGGACGCCACCCCTGCGGTGGAGTATTGCAGGCTCATCCGGCAGGGAAAGGTGCTCTTCGGCTTCACCGCCACGCCGGAGCAGGTGGAGCTGCTGGAGCTGCGGGGCAGCCAGGTGGAGCGGCTTCCCGCCTGTCAGGTTTTTTGCTATTATCTGAAGGTCCCCCGCTCTGACATCGGCGGCCCGGCGTACACCGACGAGGATGCCATCACGTCCATGCTTCCCCCGGTGCTGGCGGCGCTGGAGGAACAAAATTTGTCGGTGACGGGGCCGTTCCTGGCCCGTCACCTGTTTGAGGCCCCGGTAGATGGGAAATTTTACTACTATTGTCAGGTGAGCGTCCCCGTCTCAGAGATGGCGTCCTGCTGAGGCGGGAATGAATATTCTAAACAGGTTCATTATAAAGTTGGGAGTAACACACAGGTCAATACTTTTTGTAAAACACACTTTCTTTTCGCAATTTTTACCTTCTTTTTGTCTGATCAGGAAAGCGCTGCGGCGTGTGGCGGCGACGGTACAGGCTCCGCCCGGCGCTTCCTTTTTCTGCTGTTTCAAAGGAGTACCTCATGAATGAGCGCAAAGCAAACGCTCCGAGGCGGAGCGACCTCCTGCTGATCGGCGGGCTGATCGCGGTGGGCCTTGTGCTGACCGCCTTTGTCCTGCTGTCCCGGATGGGCGGACAGGGCGACAGCCTGACCGTCGTCATCCGCCAGGACGGGGAGGTGGTGGCCACCCTCCCTCTGGAGGAGGACGCAGTCTACACCGTTCAGGGTGAGGACGGCGCCGTCAACCGGGTAGTCATCGAGGACGGGGCCGTCTATATGGAGGCGGCCAGCTGCCCGGACCGGCTGTGCGTCAAACAGGGCAAGATACGCTATGCCGGGGACAGCCTCATCTGTCTGCCCAACCGGGTGGTGGTGGAGATCACCGGCCAGGACGATCTGGGGCTGGACGCCGTTGCGAAATGACGGAGGTGGAAAGATGAGAGCCAGAAGGGTGGCCCAATACGGCCTGCTGATCGCCCTGGCCATGGTGCTGAGCTATGTGGAATCGCTGGTGCCAACGTTTTTTGCCGTCCCCGGCATCAAGCTGGGGCTGACCAATCTGGTGGTCATGGTGGCCCTGTACCGCATGAGCAGCCGGGACGCCGTCATCATCAATCTGGTGCGTATCCTGCTGGTGTCCATCACCTTCGGCAACGCGTTCAGTCTGATGTACGCCGCCGGGGGCGGGCTGCTCTCCGGCGGGGTGATGATCCAGCTGAAACGGACCGGACGGTTCCGGCTACAGACCGTCAGCATCGCCGGGGGCGTCGCCCATAACGTGGGGCAGATTCTGGTCGCTATGGCGCTGCTGGAGACGTGGCAGGTGTCCTATTACCTGCTGATTCTGTGGTGGAGCGGTCTGGCGGCGGGTCTGGTGATCGGAATCCTCACCGCCCAGGTGGTACGCCGCCTGCCTGCGTCCCTGTTTGGACCGGGGACGGCGGCGGAGCGGGACGGAGACGGAAAAGGAGACGGGAAATGAAGGGGCTGCATCGTTTGCTCTGCTGCCTGCTGGCGGCTCTGCTGCTCACCGGTTGCGCCGCCGGGACGGCGGAGGCCGAAGCGGAGCCTGACCCGGAGGCGGAGACCTCCAGCACCCAATATCTGGAGGCCATGGACACCTTTATGTTCCTCACTGCCTACGGCAGCGGCCGGGACGATGCCCTGGAGGCCGCTGTGGCGGAGATCCAGCGGCTGGAGGCCCTGTTCACCGTGGGCAGCGAGGACAGCGAGATCTCACAGCTGAACCGGTCCGGCACCGCCGTCCTCTCGGAGGACACCGCCGCCCTGCTGGAGCGGTCGCTGGAGATTTACGAGAGCACCGGCGGGGCGTTCGACATCACGGTGTATCCTCTGATGGAGCTGTGGGGCTTTACTACCCAGGACTATCAGGTGCCCACGGAGACGGAGATTCAGACCGCCCTGACCCTGGTGGGGGCAGACCGCATCTCCTGGGACAGTGTCACCTCCACCGCTACCCTGGGGGAAGGGCAGTCTGTCGATCTGGGAGGCATCGCCAAGGGCTACACCTCTCAGACGGTCATTGACCTGTTTCGGGAGATGGGGGTCGTCTCCGCCATGGTCTCGCTGGGGGGGAATGTCCAGTGCCTGGGGTGCAAGCCGGACGGCTCCCCCTGGCGGGTGGGCATCCAGGACCCCACGGGAACCGAGGGGAGCATCGTGGCGGTCATCGAGGTGGAGGACCAGGCGGTCATCACCTCCGGCTCCTACGAGCGGTACTTCACCGACGAGGCCACCGGAAAGACCTATCACCACATCATCGACCCCTCCACCGGCTACCCGGCGGAGAGCGGCCTGTGCTCCGTCACCGTCGTGACCTCCGACGGCACCCTGGGGGACGCCCTCTCCACCGCCCTGTTCATCATGGGTCTGGAGGACGGGACCGCCTATTGGCAGGCCCACAGCGACGAATTCCAGGCCATCTTCATCAACACGGAGGGCAACCTCTATGTCACCCAGGGGCTGGAGGACGTGGTGATGGCGGATGAGGGGTATACCCTGCTGACGCAATAGGCGGAAGCTGGGGGCAGGGGATTGCGGCGTGTCAAAAATTCGTTTTGCCCCCTCCGACCCACCTCCGCTACTCTGTTGCGGAAGTCTCAGGCACTTTCTGGCAGCCTGAGAAAGCCTCCGAGCAGGGGACTGCCAGTAAAAAAGCGTGATCGGCAGGCCTTTCGACGGCCCGTTTTTGGGGGCTGTCACAGGCAATAAGTCCATATAGCGTTTGAAAAAACCACCCGTTCAACGGGTGGTTCAGCCTGTCAAAGAACTACCCTCCACCCCCATTTCTGGTATAATAAAGGAAATG
>JAJQFJ010000086.1 GCA_021201185.1 Clostridiales bacterium | reverse complement strand
TCCGCACCCCCGCTGCTCTGTCGCGGAAGTCTCAAGCGTTTTTTTGACAGTCTCACGGGATTCGTTTTTGGCATATTCAGTCTTTACCCTGCCGGGCCATCCGCTGCAAAATCTCGTCCAGAAGGGCGTCTGCGGCCTGGGCCTTGGACATCAGGGGCAGCTCCCGCTCCCCATCCGGGCCGATGAGGGTCAAAATGTTGGTCTCCACGCCGAAGCCCGCCCCGGGCACCTTGACGTTGTTGGCGGCGATGAGGTCCAGATGCTTCCGCTCCAGCTTGCTCCGGCTGTTTTCCACCATATGCTCCGTCTCCATGGAGAAGCCGCAGAGGAACTGGCCCGGCCGCTTGTGGGCGCCCAGCGCCCCCAGGATATCCTTGGTCCGCACCAGGGGAATGGACAGCTCCCCGTCTCCCTTTTTCATCTTGTTTTCGGCCACAGAGACGGGGCGGTAGTCCGCCACGGCGGCGGCCTTGATGATGATATCCATTTTTTCCGCCCGGGCGGTCACCGCATCATACATCTCCTGGGCGGAGACGATGTCCACCGTCTCCACATACCGGGGCCGGGGCAGGTCCGTGGGGCCGGAGACCAGCGTGACCTCCGCTCCCCGGCGGCTGGCGGCCTGGGCAATGGCGTAGCCCATTTTACCCGAGGAGTGGTTGGTCAGATAGCGCACCGGGTCCAGGGCCTCCCGGGTGGGGCCTGCCGTGACCAGCACCCGTTTCCCGGTCATGTCCTTCTCATGGGCCAGGGCGTGGAGACAGACCTCCAGCAGCTCCTCCGGCTCCGGGAGCCTCCCTTTGCCCGTTGTCCCGCAGGCCAGATGGCCGGAGGCCGGCTCCACGATCTCCCAGCCGTACCGCCGGAGGGTGGCCAGATTGTCCTGGGTCACGGGATTTTCGTACATTTTGGTGTTCATGGCCGGGGCCGCCGCCTTGGGACAGTCACAGGCCAGGACGGTGGTGGTCAGCATATCGTCCGCCAGACCGTGGGCCAGCTTGGCCAGGACGTTGGCGGTGGCGGGGGCGATGAGGACCAGGTCCGCCCGGTCTGCCACGGCAATGTGCTCTACACTGCGCTGGAAGTTCCGGTCGAAGGTGTCCACCAGGGCCTTGTTGCCGGTGAGCTGCTCGAAGGTGATGGGGGTGACGAACTGGGTGGCGTTTTGGGTCATCAGCACCTGGACGTCGGCATGCTGCTTCACCAGGGTGGAGGCCAGCGCCGCCGCCTTGTAGCAGGCAATGCCTCCCGAGACGCCCAAAACCACGGTTTTTCCGCTTAACATGAGAAAACCTCCCATATGGTATCGTTTGTCTGCGGCCCGGGCCGCAGGGACAGAACTCGCTTTGCCCCATTATACCGGAACAGAAGGGAAATTACAATGTTTCCCCCGGGATTTCCGGCCTGGCCGGTCAGAACGGGGAGGGGAATATTGTCAAAACACGAAAAGTTCTTGTGTGAGAAATAAAAACATGGTATACTGTCCCTATCCTGTAAAGAGAGAGGGGACCCATATGAGCTTATCCGATGCAATCATCAGCGTATTTTCCCAATACGCCAACTTTTCCGGCCGTGCCCGCCGCAGCGAGTACTGGTACTTCGTTCTGTTCAACATCGCGTTCGCCACTTTCCTCGAATTTCTCGGGTCGTTGATCCCCATTCTGAGCTGGCTGAGCATCCTGTTTGGCATCGCCGTCATCGTGCCCGGTCTGGCCGTCGCGTTCCGTCGGCTCCACGACACCGGCAGATCGGGAGCTTTTCTGCTCCTAGCCCTTATTCCCCTGGTGTCCCTGGTCGTGGTGTTCTGGTGCTGCCAGGACAGCCAGCCTGGAACCAACCAGTACGGCCCCTGCCCCAAGGATCAGGTGTGGTAAGCGACTGACCGCCCAAACAAACTGACTCATCTGCTGAACTGCCGCACCCCCTCCGACTGCAGTCGGAGGGGGTGCGCAGTCTGTCAGGCCCTCTCAATCATGGACGGAAAAGCCGTGTCCTCCGTCTCGTCAAAGCCGTCACAGGAGACACAGGCTGCATAGAAGCCGCTCCCCATTTTCTCTGCCTGCAATGCCTTACCAAATCCAGGCCATCACCAGGGAGACGATGACCCCACCCGCGGCAAACACCGGCGCCATAGGCAGCATGACCTTCACATGGAACCATTTCTGATGGTATTCCCTGTCCATATGCTCTGTCCCTGGCAGGCGCACCCGCTTGATGTTGGCAAACAGCACCCAGTCGAGAAAACAGGTGTCAAACGCCGCCAGCACGAGCATATAGCCGTAGACAAACAGAAGCCCGTCCACAAGGGTTTCCGCCCCCGCTATATGGGCCATCCACGCAAACAAAAACAGGAATGCGATAATGGCGACGACTTTCCGGAGGATTGCGGAGAATGTCATCCGTTCCTTTTCTGCCTCCCTGTGCTGAGAGGCATAATACTGCGCCTGGATCTCCGGCGGGTAATCGCCGATGAAGGAGACGGGATTGACCAGCATCATCCCGAAAACGAACACGCCGAAAACCGCGCACATAATCACGCACTCGAGCACATAAATGGAAACGCTCATTGGTTACGCCCCTTCCGGCAGGTAAAACAATCGAAAGCCACGTCTCTACCCAAAGAACGATCTCTCAATTCGATTTTCCCGCGTCTGTTCATATCCATCCTCCCTCACGCTTGTTAGCTTCAACTAACTAACATTGTAGCAGGTGCCGGGAGAGAAATCAATGCAAAATATGGGTTGTTACGCCTCTTTGACGGGAATCCGGTTTTACCTGATAAAAACAAAAATCCCGCCACGCACAAAAAAGGAGCGTTGCAGCTTTTGGCTCTGCAACGCTCTTTCTGTTTTTACTCCTCACTGTAGGCGCTCTCCCCGTGCTCTCCCCGGCGGGAGCGGGGGCGCTCCGGCTTTTCCTCTTCCTCCTCGGGGACGACCGCCACCTGAATTTCCGTCACCCGCATCCGGTGCATATTGGTGACGGTGACCTCCAGGTTTTCATACCGGAACTGGTCGCCCAGAGCGGGTACCCGGCCCAGCTCCTCCACCACCCATCCGGCCACGGTGGAGGACTCGCAGTCCTCCTCCTTCAGGTCGAACCGGCGGAACACCGCGTGGAGGTCGGCAGTGCAGTTGATGAGGGTGGAGCCGTCGGGCAGCTCCTGGAACGGCTCTACCACCTCGTCGTGCTCGTCCCAGATCTCGCCCACCAGCTCCTCCAGGATGTCCTCCATGGTGACGATGCCCATGGTGCCGCCGTACTCGTCCACGACGATGGCCATGTGGGCCTTCTGCCGCTGGAGGGTCTGGAGCAGGTCGTAGATCTGCTCCGTGTGGGAGGCGTAGACCACCGGAGTCAGGGCGGTGAGCCAGTCAGAGCGGCCGCTACGCTGGAGCTGATACAAGTCGTGGATGTGGACATAGCCCAGGACGTTGTCCCGGTTGGTGTGGTAGACGGGCAGACGGGAGTAGTCGCTGGTGAAGAATACCTGCTCCACCTCGGCCATGGTCATGGTGTCCTCCACCATGACGGTGTCCACCCGGGGGATGAGGATCTCCTCGGCGACGCGGTCGCCGAACTCGATGGCGGAGCGGATCAGCTCGCTCTCGTCCCCGTCAATGCCGCCCTCCTGCTCCGCCTCGGAGACCATGGTGATCAACTCATCGTTGGTGATGCCCACGTCCTCCTCGCTTTTGAAGGCCCGCTGGATCAGCTTTGTCCAGGCGTTGAACAGGGCGGTAAAGACGTAAAAGACGGTCATAATGGCCTGAATCGCCGGGGCCACCGCCATGGCCATCTTCTCCGGCATGCTCTTGGCCAGCGTCTTGGGGGTCACCTCGCTGAAGATCAGCACGACCACAGTGATGACCACCGTGGAGATGGTGGCGCCATAGGTGGGAAAGTACGTGGTGAACAGCACCGTGCCCAGAGAGGCGGCAGAGATGTTCACGATATTGTTGCCGATCAGAATAGCGGACAGTAGCCGGTCATACTCCCCGTGGAGCTTCATCACCCGTTGGGCCTTTTGGTTCCCATCCTCCGCCCAGCTCTTCATACGAATCACGTTGAAGGATGTAAAGGCCGTCTCGGATGCCGAGAAGAAGGCGGACAGGGCCACCAGCAGCACCAGGGCTGCGATCATCGCCGGTGTACCGGAGTTCATCGTCCCGTCACCAGCCCTTCTGTCTTCCCTCGTCGTCCTGTGGGACTACTGCCATCTACGTCGTGATCCATTTGTATTGTTCCTCCATCCATGATATGACTTGCTCACGGCCCTCCTCGGTCAGGGGGAAGGTGGCCTGGTTGAGCACCCGGCTCTCCTCCAGGCAGTACTCGCCCTTCCAGACGAGTACATCTACCCTGCTCTCCGGGAGCGGCTCGCCGGTGACCTTGTCTAAAACGGCCGTGGGTTTGATGAGAAAGCGCATTTCCCGGAAACTGCCGTAAAAGTTGTTTCCGTTGATCCAGCTGTGGAGATTGGTGATATAAAAACCGGGGTCCTCTCTCAGCATAGCGCATCCTCCTTTGGGGTATCGAATGTTATTGTACCTACTTTTACAGTCAGCGTCAATAACCATTTTGGGGCGTATGTGTAAAATCTGTGCAATATCGGGCCGACAAACGCCCAAAACGGCGGAGCAGACCCGCCTTCCCGCCGCCCCAAAAGCAGCAGAAGCCGGGGGAGTCCCCCGGCTTCCTGACGGCGATGTTATTGACGTTATTTCAGATGGGCCTGGATATACTCGAGCACATCCTGATATTCCAGCCCCAGGGCGGTGGCCAGCTCCCCGAACAGGAGCTGCTCCGTCTTTTTCAGCATGGTGGTGTCGCTGATGCCGGAGCGCTTGTTCTGCCTGCTCCGGCGCAGCTGATCCAGGTACAGCGTTTTGGCCAGACTGGCCAGCTGATAGCTGTCTCCCGATTTCAGGATGGCGGCGCAGCGGAGCTTCTGGTCGTTCTGGTTCTCAAAGGTCAGCGAGGGCACGTCGGGGAGCTGAGCGATCAGCTCATGGGCCTCCTCCTGGGACATTACCGGGCGGATTTTTACCTTCTGGCTCTCCTTTGGCGTGTAAAAGGTGGCGTCGTTGACGTACAGGGGGCAGAGCACATAGTATTGCCCGGGCAGCCCGTCCAGCTTCGTCTCGCCGACCACCCGGCAGACCCCGGCGGTCTCATGCATGACCAATTGTCCTTCTGTTAACATAACAACTCCTTTTCCCAAGCAACAATACACCCAATCTACCTGATATTATACCAGATTCCAAGGGAGGATATAAGAGAAAGTTTTTGTACTTTTTTCACAAAAACCACTCGTCGCCATTGAGCAAAATGAACGAAAAAGTATTTATATAGCCGAAAAAGGACTTTCATTTTTGAGATTCAGTGTGATAAAATATGAGAAACGGGGTAAGGCCGCTCTGACGCACGGCCTGCGCCACTAACGCCTGTGGAGGAAAGATCACATGAAAAGAATTAAATTTGCCTGCCTGTCGCAGACAGTACACTTCGAACGCAACGAAAAGCTGGGTCAGGAGGAGGCCACCCGGATGGCTCTGCTGGAGCGGGAGCGCTACCTGAAACGCCTGGAGGAGACAGGGACCGCCTACCGCATCGACCAGCAGTACCAGCTGGAGGACGGCACCCCCGTGCTGGTGCTCCGCCGCCAGTACAACAGCTATGCCACGGGAGATTACCTGAACTGACACACCTGACTACACAGCCCCCCGCTTTTGCAAGGCAAAAGCGGGGGGCTGTCTGTTCTGTTTCGGTGCTTACCGCGCGGATTCCCCTGGGCGCGCTTTCCCGCCGCCCATCGTCCTGGCCAGGGTCAGGCAGACCACCTCCGCCGCCCCGGATTTCAGCAGCACCCGGCTGCACTCGGACAGGGTGGAGCCGGTGGTGATGATGTCGTCCACCAGCAGGACCCGCTTTCCGGATACCGAGGCATCCGGCCGGATACGGTAGACGCCCCGGACATTTTCCTCTCTGGCCGCCCGACCCAGGGAGGACTGTGCCGGGGTATGCCTGACCTTTTTCAGCAACGGGACGGGGCGCAGGCCGTATAATTTGCCCGCCTCCTCTGCCAGCAGCTTCGCCTGGTCATAGCCCCGGCGGCGCTTTCGCCGGGCGCTCAGCGGCGCCCAGGTCACCACATCCGGCGGGGAGGGAAGGTGCTCCTTCAGGCAGCTCCGCAGAAACACGCCGTACACCCGATGATAATAGGAGCGCCCGGAAAACTTATACCGCCGGATCGACTCCCGTACGACTCCCTGATAGAGCAGGGGCGAGAGGCAAAAGGTAAAATAGTCCCCCGGGCGCAGGGCCGTTGTCCCGTCCGTCCGGGGCAGTGCCTGTTCACAGGCGGCGCAGACGCCCCGCTCCGTCCGCTCTCCGGTCAGAAAGTCCTGACAAAAGACGCACCTGGGCGGATAGACCAGGTTCAGCACCCGGCTCCAGAGACCGGCAACGGCAGACATGGGGCCTTTCTCCATTAGCCGTCGTTCTCAATGGTGATCTGGCAGGCCTCCATGGCCCGGAGGGCGGTCCGGTGGCTCTCCGGAGTGACGCCGGCGCAGCAGGCGGCGTCCACCACGATCTCCACCTCCGGCAGAAACGCCTTGAGCAGCAGGGCGTTGGAGATGACGCAGATATCGGTGCAAAGCCCCACCAGGGTGATCTTCTCAATGGGCTCCTCCCGGTCCGCCGCCCGGAGCAGGGCGCCCAGGGCCCAGGAGCCGAAGGTCTCCTTGTCCACCGCCGGCTCCTGGCGCAGGGGCTCCAGGGCCGGGGCCAGCTCCCAGCCATAGGAGCCCTGGATGCAGTGGGGGACGGGGAGCTTTTTGCCCTCCAGAGTGTTCAGATAGTCCGAGGTGTGGGTGTCCCGGGTGAAGACCACCCGTCCGTCAAACTGCCGCACCTTCTCCACCACCCGGGGGAGAATGGCCACCGCCTCCGGCGTGCCCAGCGCGCCGTCAATAAAGTCGTTCTGCATATCCACGACGACCAGAATGTTCTGCATGGTATTTGCTCCTTTTCCTTACGATTTGAAACTGCCGTTCACGTTCCAAGGGCCTGGCGAAGGTAGGGGTTGCTCCGCCGCTCCTGCTCCAGGGTGGAGGCGGGGCCGTGGCCCGGGAGGACGGTGTAGTCCCCCTCCAGCCGCCCCAGCTTGCCCAGGGAGGCCAGCATGGCCTGGGGGTCGCTGCCTGCGAAGTCTGTCCGTCCGCAGGAGCCTGCAAACAGAGTGTCCCCGGTGAACAGCAGCTCCTCTGCCTGGTAGGTCAGCCCGCCGGGGGTGTGGCCCGGGGTCTCCAGCACCCGGATGATGTGGCTGCCCAGAGAGACAGTATCCCCCTCCGAGAGGAAGCGGACATTGTCCACCCCTTTCAGCCCCTCCTCGCCGATGGCGGAGATGTGGAAATTGGTGGGACTGGTGGGATAGTCCCGGCGATTGATATAGACCGGGATGGGGCCGGAGGCCGCCAGAAAGCCGGGGACGCCGTCCACATGGTCAAAATGACCGTGGGTCAGCAAAATCATGGCCGGGGTATAGCCCTCCTGCCGGAGCAGGTCGCAGAGCTGCTCCCCGCTGTCCCCGGGGTCGATGACGGCGGCCGTAAGGGTGTCCTCGTCCCCCAGAAAGTAGCAGTTGGTGGAGACAACGCCCACCGTGACTGAGCGAAGGTACATGGTACATCCCTCCGTTTTGATAGTATCTGACAGGGTATGGGGCGGCTCACAGCTTCCCCTTCCACTCGTACAGCAGGTTCATAGCCTCGATGGGGGTCAGGGTATTGACCTCCAGCATCCGGAGCTGCTTCAAGATCTCCTGTCCCGCCATATCGTCCATGGAGACCTGCTCCTGGTCGGCGGGCTTTCGGGCGGGGGCCGGGACGCCCCCCTCCTGCTCCAGCTCCTCCAGAATCTTTCTGGCCCGGCTGATGACCCGGGGCGGCACGCCCGCCAGCTTGGCCACCTCGATGCCGTAGCTCTGGTCGGCCCCGCCCGGGATGATCTTCCGCAGGAAGATGATGTCGTCCGCCCGCTTTTTGGCGGCGATGTTGTAGTTCCGCACGCCGGGGATGGTATCCTCCAGCACGGTCCGCTCATGGTAGTGGGTGGCAAACAGGGTCTTGGCCCCCAGCCGCTTTTTGTCGGCGCAGTACTCCAGCACCGCCCGGGCGATGCTCATGCCGTCGTAGGTGGAGGTGCCCCGTCCGATCTCGTCCAGAATGAGGAGCGAGCGGCTGGTGGCGTTTTTCAGGATGTCCGCCACCTCGGTCATCTCCACCATAAAGGTGGATTGTCCCCCCGCCAGGTCGTCGGAGGCGCCGATGCGGGTGAACACCCGGTCCACCACCCCCAGCCGGGCAGAGCGGGCGGGGACGAAGGAGCCGATCTGTGCCATGAGGCAGATCAGGGCCACCTGGCGCATATAGGTGGACTTGCCCGCCATGTTGGGGCCGGTGATAATGGCCAGCGTCTCGTTTTTGCCGTCCATTTTCGTGTCGTTGGGGACGAAGAAGGTGTCCTTCAACACCTGCTCCACCACGGGATGGCGGCCGTCCACAATTTCAATGGCGGAGGAGTCGTCCACCACCGGCATGACGTACCGGTTCCGGACCGCCACGTCTGCCAGGGCGGTGAGCACGTCGATCTGAGCCACCGCCTCCGCCGTCCGCTGGATGGGCTCCGCCAGGGCGGCGCACCGGTCCTTCAGCTCGGAGAACAGCTGGTATTCCAAATCTCCAATGCGCTCCCGGGCGTTGAAGATGGTGTTCTCCAGCTCCTTCAGCTCCGGGTTGATGAACCGCTCGTTGTTGGCAAGGGTCTGCTTGCGGACGTAGTCCTCCGGCATATGCTCCGACTGGGCCCGGGGCACCTCGATGTAATAGCCAAAGACCTTGTTGTACCGGATGCGGAGCTGCCGAATGCCCGTCCGCTCCCGCTCCCGGGCCTCCAGCTCGGCGATCAGGCTCTTGCTGTCCCGGAGGACCCGGTTGAGGTAGTCTACCTCCTCATTGTAGCCCTCTCGTATCATGCCGCCCTCCCGGACCAGCAGGGGCGGGTCGTCCACGATGGCGGCCTCCAAGGTCTGTCGCAGCTCGCTCAGGTCGTCCAGCTCCCCCCGGAGCCGCTGCAACAGGGGGATGTTTTTCTGCTCCAGCCTCTCCCGCAGTCTGGGGACGTGGGAGAGGCCCGTCCCCAGGGATTGCAGCTCCCGGCAGTTGGTGTTGCCGAAGACAATGCGGCCGATGAGCCGCTCCAGGTCGGTGATCTCCCGGAGGGTGTCCAGCAGCTCCTGCCGGGTCACCAGGTCGTCCACCAGGGCGGCCACGGCGTTGAGCCGTCCGTTGATCTCCACCGGGGAGAGCAGGGGCCGCTCCAGCCACTGGCGGAGCTTGCGCCCGCCCATGGCCGTTTTGGTCCGATCCAGCACCCACAGCAGGCTCCCCCGCTTCTCCTTGCCCCGGAGAGTCTCGGTCAGCTCCAGGTTGCGCCGGGCGGTGAGGTCCAGCTCCATGTACCGCCCCGTCTCATAGTAGTCCAGGGTGCGGAGATAGCTGAGATTGGCCTTCTGCGTCTCGTGGAGATAGCCCAGCAGCGCCCCCGCCGCCTGGATGGCCCAGGGCCGGTTTTGGGGGACGGAGGCCAGCGTCTCGAACTGCTCCTCCGCCTGTGCTCTGGCCTGCTCCAGGAGAAAGCGGTCCCCGCCCGGCTCATAACAGCAGTTCAGCTTCTCCTGCAAAAAGGTCAGCAGCTCCTCCTGCTCCATGCACCGGGGAGACAGCACCGCCTCCCTGGGGGCGAACCGCCCCAGCTCGTTGAGGATGTGGGGCAGCACGTTCTCCCCGGCAAAGCCGGTGGTGGTCACCGCCCCGGTGGACAGGTCGCAGAAGCACAGCCCCGCCCCGTCCTGCTCCAGGCAGACGGCGGCAAGGTAGTTGTTCCGCCCCTCCTCCAGCATGGAGGCCTCTACCACGGTGCCGGGAGTGACCACTCTCGTCACGTCCCGCTCCACCAGGCCCTTGGCCAGGGCCGGGTCCTCCATCTGCTCACAGATGGCCACCTTGTAGCCCTTGGCGATGAGCCGGGCCAGGTAGGACTCGTAGGAGTGGTAGGGGACGCCGCACATGGGGGTCTGGTCCTCCTGGGGCTTGCCCCGGTCCCGGGTGGTCAGGGTCAGATCCAGCTCCTGGGACACCACTCTAGCGTCCTCGTCGAACATCTCATAAAAATCACCCAGCCGGAAGAACAGCAGACAGTCCGGGTATTGCTCTTTGATTTGCAGATATTGCTTCCGCATGGGGGTCAGCTCTGCCGCCATTGATTTCTCCTTATCTTAACGATGTACGGACTCAGTCCGTGACCAGCTCCCCGAACAGCGCCCAGGTGGTGGAGCCGGTGATCTTCGCCTGCTGCCAGGCGCCGATGAGGGCGGCGTTGCCGTTTAAGTGGACCAGCCGTCCCCCGTCGGTGCGGGCGGTGAGGGTATGCTTCCCGTCGTCGTTCTCCCCGTCCACCAGCACCCGCAGGGTTTTGCCCACATAGGCGGCGTGCTTTTCCGCAGAGATTCGGTTTTGCAGGTCCACCAGCCGCTGGAAGTTCCGGTTTTTCTCCTCCCGGCTCATGGGGTCGGGTAGCTTCGCCGCCGGAGTGCCCTCTCGCGGAGAGTAGATAAAGGTGAACAGGGCGTCGTACCGCACCTGCTCCAGCAGGGAGAGGGTCTCCTCAAATTCCTCGGTGGTCTCCCCGGGGAAGCCCACGATAATGTCCGAGGTGAGGACGATGTCGGGGATCAGCTCCCGGAGACGGCGAATCTCGTCCAGGTAGGCCGCCCGGTCGTAGTGACGGTTCATGGCCTTGAGCACCCGGTCGCTCCCCGCCTGGACGGGGAGGTGGAGGTGAGGGGCCACCTTCTCGCAACGGGCCATGGTCTCAAACAGCTTTTGGGAGGCGTCTTTCGGGTGACTGGTCATAAAGCGGATGAGGAAGTCCCCCGGAATGGCGTTGACCTGCTCCAGCAGGTCGGCAAAATCCATGTCCAGACCCAGGTCCTTGCCGTAGGAGTTGACGTTCTGGCCCAGGAGGGTGATGTCCTTGTACCCATCCGCCGCCAGCTGGCGTACCTCGTCCAGAATCAGCTCCGGCGCACGGCTCCGCTCCCGGCCCCGGACGTAGGGGACGATGCAGTAGGTGCAGAAGTTGTTGCAGCCGTACATGATGGACACCCAGGCCTTGAGCTTGCCCTTGCGCACCACGGGGAGGCCCTCTGCAATGACGCCGGGAGAGTCCGGGGTCTCAAAGACCCGCTTCTTCTGCTCCATCACCTGACACAGCAGCTCGGAGAACTTCCACAGCACATGGGGGCCAAAGACCAGGTCCACATGGCGGAAGGACTTTTTGATCTTCTCCGCCATGTGCGGCTCCTGCATGGCGCAGCCGCAGAGACAGATGATCTGACCGGGCTTGTTCCGCTTCGTGTGGGTCAGGTGGCCCACGTTGCCCAGCACCCGCATCTCTGCGTGCTCCCGGACGGCGCAGGTGTTGATGACGATGACGTCCGCCTCCTGCTCGTCCTCGGTAAAGCCGTAGCCCATCTCGCTGAGCATCCCCCGGATCTGCTCCGAGTCCGCCTCGTTCTGCTGACAGCCGTAGGTGTCCACCAGGGCCAGGGGCTGGACGGGCAGGCGGGCGTTGCGCTCCATGACCTGCCGCCGAATCTCACGCTGACGCTCCAGCGCCTCCGCCGAAATCAGCACGTCCTCACGTCTCAATGTGGGTCCTCCTCATGCGGCGCACAAATGCCGCCAATTCTCCAGAATAAAGGGATTATAGCACGTTTTTCCCACAGATACAAGGGAGAGTTCAGGGCCCGGCGGCCCCCAGCCCCCGACCCCCCGCCGGGGCAGACGCAAAACAGGCCCCTGTCTGCCGGACTGTGCGGCATTCAGGAGCCTGTATTGGAGAAAAAAGGGGGGCTGTGGCAATCATCCCTGTTTTCGGCGTTCGGTTTTTGGCCAGTCGTCAGAGGGCGCTGTCCTGCCTATTTACGGTCTTCCCATTCGGATTTGTGCTTCGCCCACCATTCAGGGAACTTAGGGTCGTTGGGGGACAGGGGATTATGAAAATGTATAAACATAACACTACCTGATTCTTTTATGAAAGGCGTGATTGTGTAGATTGCCCTTCCCAGATATAGAAATTCGGCTAAAATTCCAGAATTTCTCGACCACAGCTCTCCAGTATATTTTTTTGAAACCGAGCCTGGTGTAAGCACATAGTCCTGGTCCTGCGGCAAATGATGCCATGCATATAGCTGCCCATACAAATACAGAATAGATTGTTTTTCTTCCTTGATTTTGTTTTTATCAAAGTAAACCCAATCTTCTTCTTTTTCGCTGTACCCAAAAGCTCTCGAAAAAAGGTTTGCTACGCTCTTTTCCGTCGTATTTTCATCCGCCAAACATCTTTCAAATATTTTCTGCACATTTCGTTCATTTAAGTCGATTGGTCTAAACCCATTATTATCCACAATCAACTCTTTTTTTATTTTGAATCCCATCACAACAACCTCCCCTCACAACAACCGACCGTCCGCTGCCCCCGTTCCCAGAGGGCCGCCCTGCAGACCCGGCTCAGGTATTCATCTGCTTCCGGCGGCTGAGATTCATGGTGCCGTCCTGCATGGAGCCGATGGACTCCAGGCTCTTGCCGGTGCCATAGGCCACACAGGAGATGGCGTCATCCGCCACATGGGTCTCGATGCCGGTGTGGGACTCGATGAGCCGGTCGAAGCCCCAGATCAGGCTGCCGCCGCCGGTCATGACGATGCCGTTGGCGGAGATGTCCGCCACCAGCTCCGGCGGCGTCCGCTCCAGGACGGAGTGGACGGCGTCCACGATGCGCTGGGCGGGCTCTTCAAAGGCCTCGATCATCTCGTTGGAGGAGACGGTGAACTGCCGGGGCAGGCCGGTCATCTGGTCGTGGCCGGTGACCTCGATGGTCTGCTCCTCCGGGCGGGGGAACACGCAGCCCAGGGAGATTTTCAGCTCCTCCGCCGTCCGGGTGCCGATGAGGACGTTGTGCTTCCGGCGGATGTATTTCACCACCGCATCGTCAAAGGCGTCCCCGGCGATCTTGATGGAGGTGGACTCCACCACGCCGGACAGGGAGATGACGGCGATGTCGGTGGTGCCGCCGCCCACGTCCACCACCAGATGGCCCTCCGGCTGGGCGATGTCGATGCCTGCGCCGATGGCGGCGGCCACCGGCTCCTCGATGAGATAGACCTTTCTGGCCCCGGCCTGGATACCGGCGTCGATGACCGCCCGCTCCTCCACCTCGGTGATGCCGGAGGGGACACAGACCACGATCCGGGGCTTGAAGAACCGCACCGGGGCGGCCTTGCGGATAAACTCCTTGAGCATCCGCTCGGTCATGTCGTAGTCGGAGATGACCCCGTCCCGGAGGGGACGGATGGCCACGATGTTGCCGGGGGTCCGGCCCAGCATCTTCCGGGCCTCGGTGCCCACCTTGAGCAGCCGCCCGGTGGTCTTGTCGATGGCCACCACCGACGGCTCCCGGAGGACGACGCCCTTGCCCTGGACATAGACCAGCACCGAGGCGGTGCCCAGGTCGATGCCGATATCTCGTACAAATCTCATGTCGATCTCCTTTTAACCAGTCAGGGGTACTCTCCCTGTTATTATAACCAACTCCGCCGGTTTTTGCAATCGGCGGGGGAAAAGTTCCCCAAAAAAGGGGCAAGAAATTTTCGAGCCGGTTCGACACGCTTCTGACCGCGCCCCGGCCTTCGCCGGACAGACGGCCCTTCGTTACTCCCCGATGTCCAGGTATTCATCGGCCTCATCCATGTTCCAGACGAAATCGTCGTCAACCGGGAAGAAGGTTTGCAGGAACAGGTATTCCTTCCCCCGGACGTCCTGCCCGAAGAACAGGGATACCCGGTAGTCCTTTGACCCGGTGTGGTCCCCGTCGGGGGCGATCACCGGGGCGTGCCTGGGGGACCTGCGGAGGTATGCTTTCAGGTCGCCCACCGTTTGCAGCGGCTCACTAAACCGGTTCGTCGCCCAGTTGGTACACAGCGCCAGCACGCGGCGGCAGTGCGTCCCCACCTTGCGGACGGAAAATCCCGCGTGCCAGGGGATAGCGGTTCCGACGGCGCGCCTTGCAGGGCTTACATTCTCCGGGCAGAACCACCCCTTCACCACCCGAAGCCCGGTGCAAAACCGCCGGACTCCGTCCTCCTCCGGCATATTGTACCGCCACCGGCGGTAGACCCACGCCAGCTCCATGCCGTCGTCCACCGGCTCCAGGGCGGCGGAGAGGGCCTCCACCGTGCTGGAGTCCAGGGGCAGGTCCCGTTCGCCTCCGCTTCCGTATTCCAGGTAAATGCGATCTGTCATAGCGCCCTCCTGTTCTGCGTCGTCTGTCCTGTCTGTGATGACGTCATTATACCGCATCCGGCCCTTCCTGAACAGACGGAACTCCGGATTTTTCCGAGAGCAGACGGGGCAAGGTCAACGCCCCGGGCCGGAAAACCGGGCCGTACAAAATGAGAGGGGAATCCCTTGTCATACGGGGGCGGTTTTGCTATAATGTAGGGAAAAAGATTCTTGTCGGCCGTTGGCAGACGGCTGGAACCGGTGGTATGAGGCTATCATGATAAGATACGACAAATGGCATATTTTGCCGGGAGACCCGGAGGGCGCAGCCGCCCTGGAGGAGGCCGGGATTCCCGCGCTGGCAGCTCTGGTGCTCAGCGCCAGGGGCTATGACACCCCGGAGGAGGCCCGGGGATTTCTCCGCAAAGATACCGGACTGCTCCACGACCCATTCCTGCTCCGGGATATGGACCGGGCGACGGCCCGGCTGACCGAGGCGCTGAAGCGGGGCGAGAGGATCTGTGTCTACGGCGACTACGACGTGGACGGCATCACCGCCACCTGTCTGCTCACCTCCTTTCTCACCCAGCGGGGAGCTGACGTGCTCCCCTACATCCCCAACCGGCTCACCGAGGGCTATTCCCTCAACGACGCCGCCGTCTGGTCCCTGGCCCGGCAGGGGGTGAAGCTGATCGTCACGGTGGACTGCGGCATCACCAACGTGGAGGAGGTGGCCCTGGCCGCCTCTCTGGGAGTAGACGTGGTGGTGACCGACCACCACGAATGTAAGGAGCGGCTCCCGGACGCCGTGGCGGTGGTGGACCCCCACCGGCCGGACTGCACCTATCCGGACGATTCTCTGGCCGGGGTCGGGGTGGCGCTGAAGCTGGCCCTGGCCATGACGACCCCCGCCCGCCGGGAGGCGGTGCAGCTGGAGTACAGCGACCTGGCCGCCGTGGGCACGGTGGCGGACGTGATGCGTCTCCAGGGGGAGAACCGGGCCATCGTCTCTATGGGCCTGTCCCAGCTGAAAGCGGGAGGCCGCCCCGGTCTCGCCGCCCTGCTCCGGGAGGCGGGGCAGGAGGGCCGCACCGTCACGGCGGGGACCGTGAGCTTCAATCTGGCCCCCCGCATCAACGCCGCCGGGCGGATGGGCTGCCCGGAGCTGGCCGTCCGGCTGCTGCTCACCCGGTCGCCCCAGGAGGCGGAGCTCTACGCCCGGCAGCTCTGCGCCCTGAACCGGGACCGGCAGGCGGTGGAGTCGGAGATCTACGAGGAGTGCCTGGACCATCTGGCCCGGCACCCGGAGGCGGCTCAGGGGGCCATCGTCCTGGCCAGCCCCCGGTGGCACCAGGGGGTGGCGGGCATCGTGGCCTCCCGGCTGTCCGAACGATATAAAATGCCTGTGTTTATGATTTGCCTGGAGGAGGGCCGGGGTAAGGGCTCCTGCCGCTCCTGGGGCGAGTTCAACCTGTTCCACGCCCTGGAGCAGTGCGAGGAGTTGCTGGAGGGCTTCGGCGGCCACGAGCTGGCGGCGGGCTTTACCATCCGGGAGGAGCATATCCCCGCCTTCCGGGAGCGGATGTGCGCCCTGGCGACGGCGTGGTACGCGGCCAACCCTGCCGACACCGCCCTGACGGCGGACGTGCTGCTGCCGGACGCCCGGCTGCTCACCCTGGAACAGATCCAGTCTCTGGAGCTGCTGGAGCCCCACGGGGCGGGGAATCCCAGCCCGGTGTTCGTCCTGGAGCAGGCCACGGTGACCGGCCTGGCCCGGGTGGGCGGAGGCCGGCACACCCGGCTCCAGCTCCGCAAGAGGGGCGTCCTGCTGGACGGCATCCTCTTCTCCGCCACCCCGGAGGACGCGCAGCTGGCGCTGGGCCGCCAGGTAGACGTGGCGTTCCACGCCCAGATCAACGAGTTCCGGGGCGTCCGCTCCGTCCAGCTCCAGATCACCGACTGCCGCCCCGCCCGGGTGCTGCCGGAGGAGGCCCTGTACCGCCGCTATCGGGCGGGCTCGGCCCTGACCGTGGCGGAGCTGGAACGGCTCATCCCCGACCGGAGGGACTTTGTGGCCGTCTGGCGCTATCTCAGCCACAGCGGCTCCGGCCTGCGGGAGAACCCGGTGAAGCTCTCCCAGGACATCTCCCGCACCTCCGGCCGTCAGGAGGCTCTGGGCCGTACCATGGTCTGCCTGGAGGTCTTTCGGGAGCGGGGGCTCATCGACTTCCGGGGCAACCGGAACAGCATCACTGTCACCATCCGCAAGACCGACCAGAAGGTCGATCTGGAGGCCTCAGAAATTCTTATCCGTCTCCGCCGGAAACGGGCGGAGGGGTGAAGCCTTTATTTTCCCCGGCCCGTTCCTGACAAGAGCAAGGCCGTTGAAGGGAGGAACAATTTATGGACCCCATTCTGGAGAGCTATCAGGCGTTAGAGGAGAAGGTGCTGGTCTACAATCCCAACCTGGACTGCCAGCGGCTCCGGGACGCCTTTCACTACGCAGATAACCACCATTCCAAGCAGCTGCGCCGGGACGGGACGCCCTATATCACCCACCCCCTAGCGGTGGCGGATATCGTGGCCGATCTGAAGCTGGACACCGATTCCCTTATCGCCGCCCTGCTCCACGACTGCATCGAGGACACCGACGCCACCCACGAGGAGATCGCCGCTCAGTTCGGGCCCACCGTGGCCGACCTGGTGGAAGGGGTCACCAAGCTGACGAGGGTGCAGTATGTCTCCATGGAAGAGAAGCAGATGGAGAACCTGCGGAAAATGCTCCTGGCCATGAGCAAGGACATCCGGGTGGTGCTCATCAAGCTGTGCGACCGGCTGCACAATATGCGCACCATGCAGTATCAGTCCCCCAAGAAGCAGCGGGAGAAGTCCCTGGAGACGATGGAGATTTACGCCCCCATCGCCCACCGCCTCGGCATGCAGCGCATCAAGTGGGAGTTGGAGGACCTGTCCCTGAAATACCTGGACCCGGTGGGCTATCGGGAGATCGAGGAGGAGCTGGCCGCCCTCACCGCCCATCAGCAGGAATTCCTGAACAAGGTCCAGAACCAGATTAGGGAGCGGCTGGCCCAGGAGGGGGTGGAGTGCACCATCCACTCCCGGGTGAAGTCCATCTACTCCGTCTACCGGAAGATCTACACCAAGCAGAAAACCATGTCGGAGATCTTCGACCTGTACGCCCTGCGGGTGATCGTGAACACGGTGGAGGACTGCTATAAGGTGCTGGGCTTTGTCCACAACATGTTCAACCTGGTGCCCGACCGGTTCAAGGACTATATCTCCACTCCCAAGCCCAATATGTACCAGTCCCTCCACACCACCGTCATCGGCCGGGAGGGTATCCCCTTTGAGGTGCAGATACGGACCTGGGAGATGCATGAGACGGCGGAGTACGGTATCGCCGCCCACTGGAAGTACAAGCAGCAGGCGGGAGCCCAGCCCCTGGGGGGCGACGAGTCCTATGAGTGGATACGCCGCCTGCTGGAGAGCCAGGAGAACTCCGACGCGGAGGAATTTGTCAAGAGCCTGAAGGTGGACCTGTTCGCCGACGAGGTATTCGTCTTTACCCCCCAGGGGGACGTGGTCAACCTGCCCGCCGGGGCCACCCCTATCGACTTTGCCTACGCCATCCACTCCGCCGTGGGCAACCGGATGGTGGGGGCCAAGGTGAACGGGCGTATCGTCACCCTGGACTCCGCCCTGCACAACGGAGACATCGTGGAGGTGCTCACCTCCAAGAATGCCAGAGGCCCCAGCCGGGACTGGATGAAGATCTGCAAGAGCAACGAGGCGAGGAACAAAATCCGCCAGTGGTTCAAGCGGGAGCGCCGGGACGAGAACATCGCCACCGGCCGGGCCGCCTTCGAGTCGGAGCTGAAACGGGCGGGCTTCACCATCAGCGACATCACCCGGGAGGAGGTGCTGCCCCGGGTGCTGAAAAAGGCCCGGTATGGCAGTCTGGACGACCTGTATGCCGCCATCGGCTACGGGGGCATCACCAGCGCCAAGGCTGTCTCCCGCATCCGGGAGGAGATGCTCCGCATCAGCCGGGAGGAGAAGGAGCGGCTGGCCGCCCTCCAGCAGGAGGAGCCCGCCGTCCAGAATATGCAGGTGGCGGGGAACCGGGAGCTGGCCCCTCTGCCTCAGAAAAAGATCACCTACTCCAAAAACGGCATCATCGTGGAGGGGCTGGACAACTGCATGGTGAAGTTCGCCAAGTGCTGCACCCCCGTCCCCGGCGACCCGGTCATCGGCTTTGTCACCCGGGGCTACGGCATCTCCGTCCACCGGCAGGACTGCCCCAACGCCGCCCCGGAGCGGCGGAAGGGGGCGGAGCAGGGCCGCTGGCTGGCGGTCTCCTGGGGCCCCAGCGAGCAGGAGGGGTATCAGACCAGCTTGAGAATCTCCGCCAAGGATCGGCAGAACCTGTTCCTGGACATCGCCGCCACCCTCTCCGCCGCCAAGGTGCGGGTGGACTCTCTCATCGCCAAGGGCATGCCCGACGGCTACGCCCTCATCACCGCGCTGGTGATGGTGAAAAACCTGGAGGAGCTCCAGAGCGTTATGCGCAAGCTCCACGGCATCTCCGGGGTCATCGACGTGAAGCGGGCCGGAGGCTGAGACCGCCGACGCCCTGCTCCTTCGCCACAGCAGAAAAGGAGGAACGATCGTGGGACTTTTTTCCCGCCCAAAGAAGCAGCCGCAGTGGGACGCTGCCGCTGAGCAGGACAGCTCCTGGTTTCGCCGGTATCCCCGGGACGCCGCCTATTTTTCCGATCTCTTCGCCCAGGCCGCTCCGGGCTGCCGGATCGCGTCCCGGGTCCCGGCAGAGATGTTGAATCCCGACGCCGACCCAGACGCCGCTCCGGTGGATTTTCTCTTTGTCTGGCAGAGCTGTCCGGTCCTGGCCGTGTCCCTGCTGCACCAGGACACCTACCGCCAGAGGCCGTTCCGCGCCACAAAGGCGGCGGTGGAGCAGACGGGCATCCCCTATCTGCGCTTTTTCGTGGACATGGCCAACGAGCCGGACTATGTCCTCTCCCGCATCCGGGAGGCTCTGGCCGACGGTGAGGGACGGCCGCTCTCTGCCACCTTCCGCCTTCCGGAGGCATAGGGCGGCGGGGGCTGAACCCGATTCCGCCATTGACTTTCCTCATTCCCGCTGATACAATAAACGGGAAGCGAAGCCCAGGGCGGGCAAGCCTGCGGGCCTGCGAGCTGCCCCAATTTCATATTTGTCGAAAACAGTAAAGAGAACGCTGTGCACCTGCGACGGACACAGCACGGGGCCTGACAGCGCTGTGCAGGTAGCGGCCCCGTGTACGGCCCGGTACCCACTGAACCAGTGGGATTTAAATCCCTTCTCTTTACTGTTTTTTAGGTATTGCCGCATAAATCGGCAAGAGCGGCTGGCGGAACATAGCTGCCAGACGCCGCAGACGCATTTGTGCGGCAATACCTCTTTATTTGGAGCAGGACATGGATATTGTGACACGACTGTCTGACCCGGCCCAGTGGCAGGCCTTTCTGGACTGCAAACGGGCGGCAGGCAACGAGACGGCCTGGGATCTCTCCGATCTCGCCGCCTATATCGAGGCCCGGGCCTATGAGCCGGTGGTACAGCGCATCCGTAGCGGGACGTTCGATGCCCTGCCGGTGCGGAAGGAGCTGAACAAGGCCCACAGCAGCAAAAAACGGGTGGTTTACATCTTTCCCAGGGCGGAAAAGTATGTGCTCCGGCTGATCGCCTGGCTGCTCCACGACTATGACAGCCTGTTTGCGGACAATCTGTACTCCTTCCGGCAGGACCGTAGCGCCCGGACGGTGGTGCAGCAGCTGGCCCGGCTGCCCGGGATCGACCGGCAATACAAGTATAAGACGGATATCCACGACTATTTCAACTCGGTCCGGCTGGAGCTGCTGCTGCCCATGCTGGCCGCGGCGCTGCCGGAGGAGCAGGCGCTGGGGGGCTTTCTCACCGCCCTGCTGACCAATCCGCTGGTGATCTGGAACGGAGAGACGATCTCCGAGCCGGAGAAGGGCATTATGGCGGGGACGCCCACCGCCTCCTTCCTGGCAAACCTCTATCTCTCGGAGATGGACCGGTATTTTCAGCAGGCCGGGATCCGGTATGCCCGGTATTCCGACGACCTGATCCTCTTTGCCGACGACCCCCAACAGCTGGAGGACTGCCGCCAGAGGGTGGAGGACTTTCTGGCCCGGTACGACCTGACGGTCAACCAGGCCAAGACTGCCGTCAGCCTGCCGGGAGAGAGCTGGTGTTACCTGGGCTATTCCTTCTGCGGGCAGGAGGTGGACATCGCCCCCGCCTCGGTGGACAAGCTGAAGGGGAAGATGCGGCGCAAGGCCCGGGCGCTCCGACGGTGGATGCTGCGCAAGGGCGCCACAGAGGGGCAGGCCATCCGGGCCTATATCCGCCACTTTAACCGGAAGCTGTTTGAAAACCCGGTGAAAAACGAGCTGACCTGGTGCCGGTGGTATTTTCCGCTGATCACCACGGACAGGAGCCTGCACGTCCTGGACCGCTATCTGCAGGAGTGCATCCGCTATATCGCCACCGGACGGCATATCAAGGCAAACTATAACCTGCGCTACGAGACCATGAAGCAGTGGGGTTATCTCAGCCTGGTGAACCAGTATTACCGGGGAGGGGCCGTCTCTCAGAACACCCTCCCGGAAGCGGAACTTTGAACAGGAGGAACGAGCCATGCGAGCAGTGGTCACCCGGGTCTCCTCCGCCTCCGTCACTATCGACGGGCAGGTGCGGGGACACATCGGCCGGGGCTTTCTCGTCCTGCTGGGCGTCGGCCCGGAGGACACGGAGGAACAGGCCCGCCATCTGGCGGACAAAATCTGCGGCTGCCGGGTCTTTGAGGACGAAAACGGCAAGATGAACCGGAACCTGGCCGCCGTGGACGGGTCCCTGCTGGTGGTGAGCCAGTTCACCCTGTACGCCGACCTCCGCTCCCGCCGTCCCGGCTTCTCCCACGCCGCCCGGCCGGAGCTGGCCATTCCCCTGTATGAGGCGTTCCTGGCCGACTGCCGGGCCCTGGGCTTTCCGGTGGAGCACGGGGAATTTGGCGCGGATATGCAGGTGGAATCGGTCAACGACGGGCCGGTGACCCTGGTGTTTGATACGGATGAGGTGTAAGGGGGCTGTTCATTTCCCTTCACTCATGTTTAGAAGGAGCAAGCTATGCCCAAAATACAACAACTCTCCTCCCATGTGGCGGACCTGATCGCCGCCGGGGAGGTGGTGGAGCGCCCCGCCAGCGTGGCCAAGGAGCTGGTGGAGAACGCCATCGACGCAGGGGCCTCCGCCCTGACGGTGGAAATTCAGGGGGGCGGAATGCGGTACATCCGGGTGACGGATAACGGCTGCGGCATGGAGCCGGAGGACGCCCCCACCGCCTTTCTACGCCACGCCACCAGCAAGATTCGCACGGAGTACGACCTGGAGACCATCGGCACCCTGGGCTTCCGGGGGGAGGCGCTGGCCGCCATCTCCGCCGTCTCCCGGATGGAGCTGCTCACCCGGACGCCGGGGGCGGATTTCGGCACCTCTCTCCGGCTGGAGGGGGGCGAGGTCATCGACCAGGAGGAGGCGGGCTGTCCCGAGGGGACGACCATGATCGTCCGGGACCTCTTTTTCAACACCCCCGCCCGGCTGAAATTCATGAAACGGGACGCCGCCGAGGGGGCCGCCGTGTTCACCGTGGTGCAGCATGAGGCCCTGGCCCATCCGGAGGTCTCCTTCCGCTTTCTCCGGGAGGGGAAGGAGGAGATGCTCACCCCCGGGGACGGCAAACTCCGGTCCGCCCTCTACGCCGTACTGGGACGGGAGGCGGCTCTGGGTCTGCTCCCCTGCCCCGGTTACGGGGAGGACATCCGGGTGGAGGGCTACCTCTCCCGCCCGGCCTGCTGCCGGGGGAGCCGGGTCAGCCAGTATTTCTTCGTCAACGGACGGTATGTGAAGAGCCGCACCATGACCGCCGCTCTGGAGGAGGCCTATCAGAACACGAAAATGGAGGGGAAATTCCCCGCCTGCGTTTTGAAACTGACTACCAGGCTGAACGCCGTGGACGTGAACGTCCACCCCGCCAAGACGGAGGTGAAGTTCACCAACGAGCGGGGGCTGTTTGAGGCGGTGTACTACGCCGCCAAATCCGCCCTGGGTCTGGAGCAGGGCCACGTGGCTGCGGAGCTGCCCCAGCAGCCCCCCAAGCCCCAGCGCCAGGACACCGTCACCCCCAACCAGACCTTTTTCAAGAGCATGACCGCCCAGGAGTACCGCCAGCAGGCCCCCGATCTGCTCCGCTCTACCGCCCAGCCCGCCTACGACCGGGAGGTCTCCCCCTGGCAGGCGGCCACCAGCCGCAACGCCGCCGCCCTTGCGGAGCGGCAGCGCCAGCGGGAGCAGGAGCGCCGGGAGCAGAAGCAGCGCCAGAGCCGGGAGGTCCAGGTGGTGCTGGAGGCCCTGGGGATGCAAAAGGAGGACGCGGCCCCAACGCCCGCCCCCACGGTGTCCGCAGACGAGCTGCTCCGGGACGTGCCGGAGGTACAGACCTCCAGGCCGACGGCTCCTGTCACGGATGAGCCGCCTCAGCCGGTGTCCTCTCCTGCCCCGCAGGAGCCGGAGCTGACTACCCAGGCGGAGAGCGGTCTCTCCCCGGAGGACGCCCCCTGGCGTCTGGCGGGGGAGGTGCTGAACACCTACATCATCGTGGAGCAGGGGGATACGGTGGTCCTCATCGATAAGCACGCCGCCCACGAGCGGATGAATTTTGACAAAATGAAGGAGAAGGACTATACTCCTATGAGACAGGTATTGCTCGCCCCGGTGGTGGTGAAGCCCGACCCGGCGGAGAGCGAGATATTGCTCCGCAACCTGGACCTGCTCCGCTCCTTCGGCTTTGAGGCGGAGGACTTCGGCGGCGGCGACATCCTGGTCCGGGAGGTCCCCGACTATGTGGAAGGGGACGAGGCGGACCGGGTGCTCTCCGAGATTGCCGGTCAGCTGCTGGAAAACGGCGGGGCCGACCCCGCCTCCGCCCGGGACGGGGTGCTCCACACCATGGCCTGCAAGGCCGCCATCAAGGGCGGCTGGAAAAACGACCCGGCGGAGCTGGAGGTCGTGGCCCGGGCCGTCATGTCCGGCCAGGTGAAATACTGCCCCCACGGCAGGCCGGTGGCCATCGAGCTGACCCGGCAGCAGCTGGAGAAGCAGTTCGGCCGCCGGAACTGACCATAACACACACAGACAGGAGGCCCGCCCATGGGCGCAAACGTGATCGTCATCGCCGGGCCCACCGCCTCCGGCAAGACCGCCCTCTCCGTCGCCCTGGCAAAGCGTCTGGACGGGGAGGTGGTCAGCGCCGACTCCATGCAGGTCTATCGCCACATGGACATCGGCACCGCCAAGCCCACCCCGGCGGAGCGGGAGGGCGTTCCCCATCACCTGCTGGACGTGGCCGACCCGGAGGAGAGCTTCTCCGTGGCCCGGTATGTGGCGCTGGCCTCCGCCGCCGTGGACGACATCCTGGCCCGGGGGAGGGTCCCTATCATCGCCGGTGGCACCGGGCTGTATATCGACTCCCTCATGGACGGGCGGAGCTTCGCCCCCTGCCCCTCCACCGGCTGGCGGGAGCGACTGAATCAGCGGGCGGAGACGGAGGGGATGGAGTCCCTTCTGGAGGAGCTGAGAGCAATCGACCCGGAGACGGCGGCCCGGCTCCACGTCAACGACCGGAAGCGCATCCTCCGGGCGTTGGAGGTCTGGCACGAGACGGGAAAGACCATCTCTCAGCACGACCGGGAGACCCGGGCCATGCCGCCCCGGTACCGGGGGTGCTGGATCGGCCTGAACTTTCCCGACCGGCAGACGCTGTGGCGGCGCATCGACCGCCGGGTGGACGAGATGATGGCCCGGGGGCTGGCGGACGAGGTATCCGGTCTGCTGGACCGGGGCGTCAGCCCGGACTGCACCGCCATGCAGGCCATCGGCTACAAGGAGCTGGCCCGGGCCGTCCGGGGAGAGGGCTCCCTGGAGGAGGCCGTGGCGGAGGTGAAGCTCCGCAGTCGGCAGTACGCCAAGCGGCAGCTCACCTGGTTCCGGCGCAATCCCGACCTGGAGTGGTATCTCTGGGGGGAACAGCCGGATATTGCGGCGGCCTGTCAATTTGCGACAGAAAAAGCAGCGGCGGCGGGTATAGGATGACAGGGAGGACTGGCCCTGTCTCCCCCGCCCCAGGACACGTCCTCACTCATTACATAGAAAAGGATGTGTCCCAACCATGCAGCAGAAAACCAACGGCAGCTTACAGGACTTTTTCCTGACCAGGCTCCGCCGGAGCGGGATGTCCGCCACCATCTTTCTGATGAACGGCTTTCAGTTCCGGGGAGTGGTGATCGGCTTTGACCCCTTTACTGTGGTCGTCCACACCGAGGGGAAGCAGCAGTTCATCTACAAGCACGCCATATCCACCATCGTCCCGGAGCGTCCCATCGACCTGCGGGAGTACAGCGCCCCGGAGCAGGCCGGTCAGTGACCCACGCCTCCCTGCCGGGGCGAGGACAGGGAGGCATCGATGAAGCCAAGCAAATATATCTTCCGCATCCTCATGCTGGTACTGCTGGGGGGAGCGCTGGCCTATTTCGGCGTCTACGCCTATCAGGTGTTTGTAGGGGGATATGAGACGGCCACCGTCTACTCCTACACCAGCCAGGATACCCTCGCCTCCACCGGCTACGTCGTCCGGGAGGAGACCGTCCTGTCGGGCGTCGGCGATCTGATGGAGATCGTGGTGGGCGAGGGCGAAAATGTGGCGGTGAACGGTGTGGTCGCCCGGATCTACAGCACCCAGAAGGCCCTGGAGCAGCACCAGGAGCTGGATCAGCTGCTCACCGAGCTGGATCGGCTGGAATACCTCCAGAGCAACGGCACTGAGGAGTCCGACGCCATGGAGCTCAACGGCCAGATCGTGGACGCCATCACCGCCCTGAGAACGACGGTCAGCTCCGGCGACCTGGACGACCTGTCCGACCAGGTGCTGGAGCTGGAGGAGCTGGTCTTCCGCCGGGATTACACCATCAGCTCCGGCTCCTCCCTGACGGAGGAGATTGCCGCCCTGAAAAGCCAGATCTACACCCTGGAAAACGCCACCGAGTCCGCCACCTCCACCGTCCGCACCTCTGTCTCCGGCATCTTCTCCGCCATGGTGGACGGCTATGAGACCTGTCTCACCTTCGACATTCTGGACGACCTGACCACGGAGAGCCTGCGGGCGGCGGCCGCTGTCCAGGGAGAGGTCTCCGATCAGACTGTCGGAAAGGTCATCACCAGCTTTGACTGGTATTACGCCGCCATTATGGATAAGAGCGTCACCAAGTATCTCTCCACAGGCAGCACCGTCACGGTGAACTTCGACGGCTCCGCCGGGAGCCAGGAGATGACCGTCCAGTCCATCAGCTCCGCCGACGCAAACGACGAGGAGGCGGTGGTCTTTTACTCCAACAAAAATCTCTCCTCCACCACCCTGCTCCGGGAGCAGGAGGCGGAGGTGGCTTACGGCACCTATACCGGTCTGCGCATCCCCCTGAAGGCGCTGCGCATCGACCAGGAGACCGGGGCCTACGGGGTCTATCGGGTCACCGGCGGTCAGGCCAAGTGGGTGGAGGTGGAGCTGCTGTACTCCGGCAGCGACTACTATCTGGTCCGCTCCGTGACCACGGAGAACATGACCCAGCCTCAGGAGGCCAAGCAGCTCCGGGCCGGGGACAGCGTCCTGATCAGCGGCAAGGATCTCCATGATGGGAAGGTGGTTATCGATGACGAATGAGCAGATCGCCCAAAATGTGGCGGCGGTACAGCAGGCGGTGGCCGACGCGGCCCGCCGGGCGGGGAGAGACCCCGCGGAGGTGACCCTGGTGGCCGCCACCAAGGTGCAGACCTCGGAGACCATCCGGCAGGCCATCGCCGCCGGTATCACCGTCTGCGGGGAGAACCGGGTCCAGGAGTTCAACGCCCACTGGGCGGACGGGGCCTATGAGGGGGCGCAGGTCCACTTTATCGGCCACCTGCAGAAGAACAAGGTGAAGTACCTGGTGGGCAAGGTCAGCCTCATTGAGTCGGTGGACTCGGAGGAGCTGCTCCGGGCCATCGACCAGCGGGCGCAGAAGGTGGGGGTCGTTCAGGACATCCTCATCGAGGTGAATATCGGCGGGGAGGCCAGCAAATCCGGCGTCGCCCCGTCAGAGGCTCCCGCTCTGGTGGCCCTGGCCGCCCGTCTGCCCGGCGTCAACCCCCGGGGGCTGATGGCAATTCCCCCGGTGGCAGAGATTTCCAGGGGAAATGCGCAATATTTTGCCGAAATGCGGCAGCTATTTGTTGACATCAGAGGCAAAATGTATGATAATAAAGTGAGTATTGACTGTCTGTCCATGGGTATGAGCGGAGACTTTGCCGAGGCCATCGCCCATGGAGCCACCCAGGTGCGGATCGGCACCGCCCTCTTTGGAGCGCGGCCGCCCATGCGGGCCAACGGGTGATGGATAGAGATATAATACACCCGTACAGGAGGAATTCAAAATGGGCTTTATGGATGAACTCAAGCGCCTGGCGCGCCCCTATGAGGACGATGTAGAGGAAGCAGATTACGAGGACGAGGAGAGCGAAGCGGAACCTGCCCGGGAACGCCCCCGTCGGAGCACACAGTCGGAGGAGCCCAGCTATTCCGGCTATTCCGATTCCGGCTCCGGCTCCTCTGACCGCCGCAGCTCCAGCGGCAACGTGGTGAATATCAACACCACCACCCAGCTCCAGGTGGTCCTGGTCAAGCCGGAGAAGTTCGACGAGGCCTCCGCCATCGCCAACCATCTCCGGGACAAGCGCACCGTGGTGCTCAATCTGGAGGCTGCCAACAAGGATATCGCCCGCCGGATGGTGGACTTCCTCTCCGGCGTGGCCTATGCACTGGAGGGGAAGATCAAGAAGGTGGCTATCTCCACCTACATCATCACCCCGTACAACGTGGACATCATCGGCGACCTGATGGACGAGCTGGAGAGCAACGGGATGCATTTCTGATTCCGGCCCCATGGACCGGAGGCGCTGTCCAGCAGGACAGAGATATTAGATAAAAGGGGGACTAACCTGTGCTGACACCGGAAGCCGTAGAGGCGCAAACCTTTACCAAAGCCAGACGTGGCGGATACACCATGACGGAAGTGGACAACTTCCTGGATCAGATCACCCAGGACTATCGGGCGCTCTATGCGGAGAACGCAGACCTGCGGAGCAAGCTGAAGATTCTGGCGGACAAGATCAACGAATACCGGGAGACCGAGGATATTATGCGGGCCACCCTGTACAACGCGCAGAAGACGGCCAACGAGA
>JAJQFJ010000049.1 GCA_021201185.1 Clostridiales bacterium | reverse complement strand
TCACGTTGGGGATGTCGATGCCCGTCTCGATGATGGTGGTGCAGACCAGCACCTGTATCTCCCCGTCCACCACCCGGGCCATGACGGCGTTGAGCTGGTCCTCGGTCATCTGCCCGTGGGCGCAGGCCACCCGCACCTCCGGGCCCAGCATCTCCTGAATCCGGTTGGCGGTGCGTTCGATGGTCTCCACCCGGTTGTGGAGGTAGTACACCTGACCGCCCCGGCCGATCTCCCGGCCCATGGCGTCCGCCAGCATGGACCAGTCGTGCTCCAGCACATAGGTCTGCACCGGCTGCCGGTCCAGGGGCGGCTCCTCCAGGGTGGACATGTCCCGCAGTCCGGAGAGGGCCATGTTCATGGTGCGGGGAACGGGGGTGGCGGAGAGGGTGAGCACATCCACCTGCTTGAACCGCTCCTTGAGCTTCTCCTTCTGGCTCACGCCGAAGCGCTGCTCCTCGTCCACCACCAGCAGCCCCAGGTCCTTGAATCGGATGTCCTTGGAGAACAGCCGGTGGGTGCCGATGAGCACGTCCACCAGCCCGCTCTCCAGCTCCCGCAGGATGCGCTTGACCTGGGTGGGGGTCTGGAACCGGCTGATGACGGCGATCTTCACCGGGAAGCCCTGGAACCGCTGGACGGCGGTCTGGTAATGCTGATTGGCCAGGACGGTGGTGGGCACCAGAATCGCCGCCTGCTTTCCCTCCAGGACGCACTTCATCACCGCCCGGAGGGCCACCTCCGTCTTGCCGTAGCCCACGTCTCCGCACAGGAGACGGTCCATGGGGATGGGTTTCTCCATGTCGCTTTTGATCTCCTGGACGCAGCGGAGCTGGTCCTCCGTCTCCTGATACTCAAATTTGTCCTCAAATTCCTTCTGCCAGGGGTCGTCCGGGTGGAAGGCGTATCCCGGCTGGCGCTGGCGCTGGGCGTAGAGCTGGATAAGCCCCTTGGCCAGTTCCTTGGTGGCCTTTTTGGCCCGGTTCTTGGCCTTGGTCCAGTCGGTCCCCCCCAGCCTGGACAGCCGGGTGTGTTCTCCGGCCTCCTCTCCGCCGCCGATGTACTTGCTCACCAGGTCCAGCTGAGTGGCAGGAACATAAAGGGTGTCCGACCCGGCATAGGCCAGCTTGATATAGTCCTTCTCGACCCCGTCCACCTTCATCTTGACCAGCTCCACGAACCGGCCGATGCCGTGAGTCTCGTGCACCACCAGATCGCCGGGGGACAGGTCGGTGAAGCTCTGGAGCTTCTGGCGGTTGCTGTCCTTCCGCTTGGCCGCCGCCCTGCCGCTGTGGGGCGGCGGAGCGGCCCCCTCGGTGAGGACGGCAAAGCCGGGATACTCCATCCCCGCCGACAGCCCTCCCTCCGTCAGGAAGGTCTCCCCCGGTTTCGGGAGGGTCTTCAGATCCAGGTCAATGGCGGCGGGGACGCCGTTCTCCTGTAGCATCGTCCACAGGGCCTTCACCCGCCCCTGCGTGGCGCAGAGCACCACCGTGGCCGCCCCATCCCGCTGATAGTGCTGGAGGTCGGAGAGGGCGGTCTCCAGGCTGGCCCCATAGGAGGGCAGCTGCTTACAGGGGACGGAGATCAGGGCCACCGGGTCGCAGGGACAGGTGGAGGTGGCGAAGCTGTCCAGAAAGGTGGCGGGATACTGCCGGGTCAGGAGCCGGACAAAGCCGTCCCAGTCCGCCCCATAGGACAGGCCCTCCCGCAGGACGCCCGCCTGGGTCAGGGCAGTCTGGTCCTCGGTGAGCCGCCAGAGATAGTGCTCACCGGCGGATTTGCACCGGGGGCTGTCCGCCCAGAGGATGGCGGCGAGTTCCGGCAGATAGTCCGCTCCGCAGGCAAACTCCGGGTAGATCAAATCCAGATACCGGTCGGCGGCGGCAAAGGCGTGTCCCTGCTCCAGCGCCTCGGCGTCCCGGAGGAGGGTCTCCCTCAGCGTGGAGGTATCCCGCTTTTTGTCCCGCTCCAGGCGGCGGGCCGCCCTTTGCAGCTCCGCCGTCAGCCCCTCCAGGCCGCCCGGGGCCAGCTGAGGCAGGGTCTCGGCGGCGGGGAGCACCAGGACGGATTTGACGTTCTCCACCCGGCGCTGGGTGGACGGGTCGAACAGGCCGATGGTGTCCACCTCGTCCCCCCAGAACTCTGCCCGGACAGGGGCCTCCAGGTTGGGGGGATAGATGTCCAGGATGCCGCCCCGGAGGGCGAACTGTCCCGGCCCCTCCACCCGGTCACACCGGCTGTATCCGGCGGCAGTCAGCCGTCCGGGCAGCTGTTGCAGCTCCACCTCCCGCCCCGTCTCCAGCCGGAGGGAGGCCCGCTCCAGCGCCTCCGGAGGCAGGGTACGCTGCATCAGCCCCTCCACCGTGGCGACGAGGAACCGCCACTCCCCGGAGCGGAGCCGCTGGAACGTCCCCAGCCGCCGCTGCTCCCACTGGTGGGAGGTGGTGGCGTCGTGGAAGGTGAACTCCCGGCCCGCGAGAAACAGCGGCTCCTCCCCGGTGAAGGCCCGCAGGTCCCCCGCCAGCTTCTGCCCCTCGTTCTCGTCCGGGCACAGGAGCACCACCGGGCAGTCCAGCTGAGCCTGTAGTGCGGCGGCCATCTGCGCCCGGTGGACGGCAGAAAGGCCGGACACTCCGATGGGAGAGCGTCCGGCGTCCAGCTGAGCGACCAGCTCCTGATATTCCGGCAGACGGGAAAGGATTTGAATGAGCTGCTTCATATTCGGGTCTCCTTGGGGACGGTGTCGGGCAGGTCAGTCCCCCTGCTTTCCATTATACAGGTTCATCGCCCGATCCATGCCCTGGGTGATGATACATTCGATGGCGTCGCAGGCCTTCTCCGCCGCCTGCTCGATGAGCTTTCTGTCCTGGGGGGAGAACTTTCCCAGCACCCAGTCCGCCAGGTCATAGTCCGGGTGGGGCTTTTTGCCTACGCCGATCTTCACCCGGGGGAAGTTCTCGCTGTCCAGCATATTGATGATGGATTTCAGCCCGTTGTGGCCTCCGGCGGAGCCGTTTCTCCGCAGGCGGAGCCGCCCCGGCTCCAGGCTCACATCGTCGGACACCACCAGACACCGCTCCGGCGGCACCTTATAGAAGGAGGCCGCCTCCTGGAGGGCGGTGCCGGAGAGGTTCATGAAGGTGTTGGGCTTCATCAGCAGCACCTTATGGCCCCCGATGTCCGCCGCGGCGGTCAGCGCCTTGAACCGGATGCGGCGGATATCCACGCCCAGCCGCCGGGCCATGGTATCCCCGGTGAGAAAGCCCACGTTGTGCCGGGTGTTCTCATACTCCCGGCCGGGGTTCCCAAGGAAGCAGACGATCCACTCGATTCCGCCGCCCTTTCGGTCTGAAAAAAACATTGTTCAGCGCCTCCTTGACACGACTGACAGGGGATGCCGACACGACACCCCCTGTTTCGGCCCGTTTCGGGCCGGTTTCCTTTGATTCGACAGTCGCTTATGCGTAGATGGAGGAGATGGACACCTCGTTATAGATACGTCCGATCGCCTCGGCAAACATATTGGCCGTGGAGAGATACTTGATCTTGCTGCTCTTCAACGCCTTCTCCGGTGCGGGGATGGTGTCCAGGAAGATCAGCTCGTCCAGGACGGAGTTCTCGATCCGCTCCAGAGCGGGGCCGGAGAGCACGCCGTGGGTAGCGCAGGCGGACACGCTTCTGGCGCCGCCCTCCTCCACCAGGGCGCGGGCCGCACCACACAGGGAACCGGCGGTGTCCACCATGTCGTCCAGCAGGATGACGTCCTTGCCCCGGACATCGCCGATGATGTTCTTCACCTCGGACTGGTTGGCCTTCTGGCGGCGCTTGTCCACGATGGCCAGAGGCAGATTCATCTTCTGGGCAAAGGCTCTCGCCCGGGCCACGGAGCCCACGTCGGGAGAGACCACCACCGTCTCGTCCTCATGGCCGCGGAACCGCTCCTGGAAGTAGCGGATAAAGAGAGGCGAACCGGGGATGTTGTCCATGGGGATGTCGAAGAAGCCCTGGATCTGGGCACAGTGGATATCCATGGTCAGCACGTGGTTCACACCGGCGCTCACCAGCAGGTTGGCGGTGAGCTTGGCGGAGATGGGGTCACGGGGCTTGGTCTTGCGGTCCTGACGGGCATAGCCATAATAGGGAATGACGGCGGTGATCCGTCCGGCGGAGGCCCGCTTGCAGGCGTCGATCATGACGCACAGCTCCATCAGGTGATCGTTGACGGAGTGATAGTCGACGGTGCCCCGCACGCCGGTGGCGCAGGTGGACTGGATCAGGAACACGTCGCTGCCGCGAACCGTCTCGTAAAAGGAGACATAGCTCTCGCCGTCGGAGAAACGCCCGCACTCGGCATTTCCCAGGGGCACGTCCAGCGTCCGGCAAATCTCCTTTGCCAGGGGGATGTTGGAGCTGCCTGCAAAAATCTTGATGTCCTTGCCATGTGAAATCATATCTTTACTCTCCTCTGCTGTCGTTTGATGACTCCCTGCACTGCGCCAAAAAAGGAAAAGACTGAAGCGATGGACACGATGGTTCGGGAGGCGCACTTCCCTTTTCACCCTGCATTATAACGCATCCGGACGAAAGCCGCAAGGATTTCTCCCAAAATCTCTCCCTCCGGAAAATCCCCCGGCGTCCGTCGCCTTTGGTTGGACCGACAGGCATCATTATAGCAAATCAAACGGGAAAATCCACTGGTTTCCGCAAGATTCCGCCGCTTTTTCCTTGTCTTTTCCCTGTTGCACAAATTCCGGATTCCATAATTTTGAAAATTCGGCGGTTTGGCAACGTTTTATCCACCGGAATCCCTTCCGGCATAAAGAATTTTCGTCATTTTCCCGTTGACAAGGGGCGTATGTGCTGATAAAATATAAAAGCCGCTTTGAAAGGGTTTAAGTCAGGGGGAAAATCTGCCCTGCGCCCGGGAGAGCGAGTCCGTAATCAAGGAAAGAGGTGCATTTTGCATGACCGCTATTATCGTGACCGGCGGCAAGCAGTACAAGGTGGCTGAGGGCGACACCCTCTTCATCGAGAAGCTGCCTGTGGAGGCCGGAGACAACGTGACCTTTGACCAGGTGCTGGCCGTCATCGACGGGGAAAACACCACCTTCGGCACTCCCACCGTGGAGGGCGCCAAGGTCGAGGCCTCTGTCGTGAAGAACGGCAAGGGCAAGAAGATCCGCGTGCTCAAGTACAAGCCCAAGAGTGGCTATAAGCGCACTCAGGGTCACCGTCAGCCCTACACCAAGGTGACCATCGGCAAGATCGTCGTCGCCTGATGACCGCCGTCACCTTTCATCTGGAGGGTGCCCGGATCGTCAGCTTGGACATCCGTGGTCACAGCGGCTACGCCGAAGAGGGGGCCGACCTGATCTGCAACACCGTCGTCGCCGCCATCCAGCTGGTGGAGTGCACCGTCAATGACGTGCTCGGCCTGGCTGCGGCGGTGAAGGTGGAGCCGGAGGAGCCCCACATCTCCCTCCATCTCCCTGGCGGACTGTCCGAGGAGGACGAGCATACCTGTCAGAATCTGCTGACCGGCATGATGGTCTATCTCACCAGCCTTCGCCAGCAATTTCCCGACTATATCACTGTAACGGAGGTGTAACACCCATGCTGAATATTTCTCTCCAGTTCTTCGCTCACAAGAAGGGCGGCGGTTCCACCAAGAACGGCCGTGATTCCGAGTCCAAGCGTCTGGGCGTCAAGCGGGCCGATGGGCAGTTCGTCCTGGCCGGCAACATTCTGGTTCGTCAGCGCGGCACCAAGATCCATCCCGGCACCAACGTGGCCAAGGGGAAGGCCGACACCCTGTTCGCTCTCAAGGACGGCACCGTCAAGTTCGAGCGCAAGGGCAAGGACCGCAAGCAGGTCTCCATCGTCGAGATCGCTCAGTAAGTAAAACCACTGAAAAGGCGTGCTGAGAGCTTTCCCGCACGCCTTTTTTACCGGAAGGGCGCTCCCCTTCCGGCGCTGCTGTGAGGTACAAACGAAATGGCTTCTACCTTTGTGGATACTGCAAAAATCACGGTAAAGGCGGGCAAGGGCGGCAACGGCGCCGTCGCCTTTCACCGGGAGAAATATGTGGCTGCCGGAGGCCCGGACGGGGGCGACGGCGGCCGTGGGGGCGACGTGATCCTGGTGGCGGACAGCCATCTCACCACCCTGATGGATTTCCGCTATCGCCGGAAGTGCGCCGCCTCCAACGGCTCGGACGGCTCCGGGGCACGATGCTCCGGAAAGGACGGGGAGGATCTGGTCATCAAGGTCCCCACCGGCACCGTCGTCCGGGACGCCGAGACCCGGGAGATCATCCGGGATATGTCCGACGGCAAGCCCTTTGTCCTGGCCCGGGGCGGTCGGGGAGGCTGGGGCAACCAGCACTTTGCCACCCCCACCCGTCAGGCCCCCCGGTTCGCCAAGCCGGGCAACCCCGGTGAGACGAAGGAGGTCCTGCTGGAGCTGAAGCTGCTGGCAGACGTGGGGCTGGTGGGCTTCCCCAATGTGGGCAAGTCCACCCTGCTCTCCGTGGTGTCCAAGGCCCATCCCAAGATCGCCAACTACCACTTCACCACCCTGATGCCCAATCTGGGGGTGGTCTATGTGGAGGAGGGGGTCAGCTTCGTCATGGCCGATATCCCCGGCATCATCGAGGGGGCCAGCGAGGGGGCGGGCCTGGGCCACGACTTCCTCCGGCACATCGACCGGTGCCGCCTGCTGGTCCATGTGGTGGACGTCTCCGGCAGCGAGGGCCGGGACCCCATCCAGGACTTTGACGCCATCTGCGCCGAGCTGGCCCAGTACTCCCCCGAGCTGGCCGGTCGCCCCATGATCGTGGCGGCCAACAAGTGCGACCTGTGCTACGACCGTGCCCAGGTGGACGCCTTCCGGGCCTATGTGGAGGGCAAGGGCTTCCCCTGCTTTGAGATCTCCGCCGCCGCCCATCAGGGCGTGAAAGAGCTGGTGTGGAGCGTCGCTGCCCGGCTCCGGGAGCTGCCGCCTGTAAAGTACTATGAGCCGGAGTATGTGGAGCGGCCCAGGGAGGTCACGGTGGACGCCTCCGTCCCCGCCGAGATCTGGCAGGAGGACGGGGTCTGGTACGCCCAGGCCCCCTGGCTGGATCAGCTCATGGAGTCGGTCAACTTCGGCGACTACGAGAGCCGCAACTGGTTCGACGGCAAGCTCCGCGCCTCCGGCCTGTTCGACCAGCTGGAGGCCCAGGGCATCAAGGACGGAGACACCGTCGATCTGTACGGACTGCAGTTCGAGTATCAGAGATAAACGGGCGTAACAGCCCCCCAAAGGACAGAAAAGCCCCCTGACGCGGCCTGAAAAAGCTGCGTCAGGGGGCAATTTGCGTTGTTTGTAGCTCACAGCCGGGTGATGTCCACCGGGACGATCTGCTCGCTGTGGCCCTCCTTCCGGGCGGTGAGGATGGCCCGGCAGGTGTCCGTACTGGTCAGGCAGAGGACGGAGTGCTCCACGGCGGCCCGGCGGATGCGCCAGCCGTCCCCGTCCTCCCGCTGGGTGCGGCGGGGAGTGTTCAAAATCATGTCCACCACCCCGGACTGGATCATGTCCAGAATGTTGGGGTGTCCGTGGCCCAGGCGCTGGATATAGCGCACCGGCACATCCCGCTCGGTCAGGTAGTCGTAGGTGCCCTGGGTGGCGTACAGCTCCATACCCAGCTCCACCATCTCCCGGGCCAGCTCCAGGGTCTCCGCCTTGTCCTCGTCCTTCACCGTCAGGATGACCCGGCTGCCCTTTTTGGGCACCTTCATGTTGGCCCCCTTGAAGGCCTTAAGCAGGGCCTGGGGGAAGCTGTCCGCCAGACCCAGGCACTCGCCGGTGGACTTCATCTCCGGCCCCAGGTTGGTGTCCACGTCGGTGAGCTTCTCAAAGGAGAACACCGGCATTTTCACGGCGTAATACCGCCCCTCGGGGTAGATGTCCACCCCGTAGCCCAGGTCCTTCAGCTTGGCACCCAGCATGACCTTGGTGGCCAGGTCGATGATGGGCACCCCCGTCACCTTGGAGATATAGGGGATGGTGCGGGAGGAGCGGGGGTTGGCCTCGATGATATAGACCTCGTCGTGGTAGATGATGAACTGGACGTTGATCAGGCCGATGACCCCCAGGTGCTTTGCCAAATCTCTGGTATAGCGGAGGATGGTCTGCTTGTGCTTCTCCGCCACGTTCAGCGGGGGATAGACGGAGATGGAGTCTCCGGAGTGGATGCCTGCCCGCTCCACGTGCTCCATAATGCCGGGGATGAGGATGTCCTCCCCGTCAAAGACGCCGTCCACCTCCACCTCCCGACCCATGAGGTACTTGTCCACCAGAATGGGGTGCTCCTGGGCAGTCATGTTGATGATGCGCATAAAGTCCCGGATGTTGTCGTCGTTGTAGGCGATCTCCATCCCCTGTCCCCCCAGGACATAGGAGGGGCGCACCAGGACGGGGTAGCCCACCTGGTTGGCGGCGGCGATGGCCTCCTCGGTGGTGTAGATGGTGTGGCCGGCCGCCCGGGGGATGCCGCAGAGGTTCAAAATCTCGTCAAACCGCTCCCGGTCCTCGGCGGCGTCCACCCCGTCGGCGCTGGTACCCAGAATGGGCAGGCCCATGTCCGCCAGGGTCTTGGCCAGCTTGATGGCGGTCTGGCCGCCGAACTGCACCACAGCGCCCCAGGGCTTCTCCAGCTCCACGATCTGCTCCACGTCCTCCGGGGTCAGGGGCTCGAAGTAGAGCCGGTCGGCGATGTCGAAGTCGGTGGAGACGGTCTCCGGGTTGTTGTTGACGATGATGGTCTCGCAGCCCAGACGCTTCAGCGCCCAGACGGAGTGGACGGAGCAGTAGTCGAACTCGATGCCCTGTCCGATACGGATGGGGCCGGAGCCCAGCACCAGCACCTTCCGCTTGCCGTTGTCCACCGGGACAGACTCGTTTTCGATATCATAGGTGGAGTAGTAATAGGGGGTCTGGGCGTCGAACTCGGCGGCGCAGGTGTCCACCATTTTATAGGTGGGCTGGATGCCGTATTTCCGCCGCAGCTCCCGGATGTCCACCCGGGTGACGCCGCACAGCTCCGCGATAAAGGAGTCGGCAAAGCCCACCTCCTTGGCAAAGTGGAGGGTCTTTGCGTCCGGGATGCCCTGGGAGAGGCGGTTCTCCAGATTGACGATGGTGCCGATCCGGTCGATGAACCAGATGTCGATCTTGGTGATCCGGTTGATCTCCTCCGGGGTGATGCCCCGGCGCAGGGCCTCCGCCACCACGAAGATGCGCTCGTCATCCACGTCGGAGAGCTTGTCCCAGATCTTTTTGGTGCTCATAGCCTGGAGCTTGGGCAGCTTCAGGGAGTGGACGTTCAGCTCCAGGGAGCGGATGGCCTTGAGCAGGGCGTTGGCAAAGCTGTTGCCGATGGCCATGACCTCGCCGGTGGCCTTCATCTGGGTGCCCAGGGTGCGCTTGGCGGTGGTGAACTTGTCAAAGGGCAGCCGGGGCAGCTTCATGACGCAGTAGTCCAGCGCCGGCTCGAAGCAGGCGGTAGTCTTGCCGGTGACGGCGTTGGGGATCTCGTCCAGGGTGTAGCCCAGGGCGATCTTGGCGGCCACCTTGGCGATGGGATAGCCCGTGGCCTTGGAGGCCAGAGCGGAGGAGCGGGACACCCGGGGGTTGACCTCGATGACGGCGTACTCGTAGGACTCCGGATTCAGGGCGAACTGGCAGTTGCAGCCCCCCTCGATCTCCAGAGCGGAGATGATGTCCAGCGCCGCCGTCCGCAGCATCTGATACTCCTTGTTGGCCAGGGTCTGGGTGGGAGCGATGACGATGGAGTCTCCCGTGTGGACCCCCACCGGGTCCAGGTTCTCCATGGAGCAGATGGTGATGACGTTGCCCGCCGAGTCCCGCATGACCTCGAACTCGATCTCCTTCCAGCCGGAGATACACCGCTCGATGAGCACCTCTCCCACCCGGGAGAGGGAGATGCCCCGGTCTGCGATCTCCCGGAGCATGGCCTCGTCATAGGCGATGCCGCCGCCGGTGCCGCCCAGGGTGTAGGCGGGGCGGACGATGACGGGGTAGCCGATCTCGTTGGTGAAGTCCACGGCGTCCTCCACCGTGGTCACCACCTTGGAGACGATGCAGGGCTGACCGATGGACTCCATGGTGTCCTTGAAGCCCTGACGGTCCTCCGCCTTGCGGATGGAGTCGGCGCTGGTGCCCAGAAGGCGGACGCCGTATTTCTCCAGCGTGCCGTCCTCCGTCAGATTCATGGCCAGGTTCAGGCTGATCTGCCCGCCCAGGGTGGGGAGCAGGGCGTCCGGGCGCTCCTTTTCGATGACTGCCGCCAGGGTATAGACGTTCAGCGGCTCGATATAGACGTGGTCGGCCACGTCCTTGTCGGTCATAATGGTGGCGGGGTTGGAGTTGACCAGCACCACCTCCAGGCCCTCTTCCTTCAGCGCGCGGCAGGCCTGGGTCCCGGCGTAGTCAAACTCCGCCGCCTGTCCGATAACGATGGGGCCGGAGCCGATGACCAGTACCTTTTTCAGTGTTGCATCCTTTGGCATCTCACTCCGCCTCCTTCTTCTGTTGCTCTACCACGTCCAGGAACGACCGGAACAGATAGTCCGTGTCCACCGGGCCGGGGGAGGCCTCCGGGTGGAACTGTACGGTAAAGACGGGCTTCTGCTTGTACCGCAGGCCCTCCAGACTGCCGTCGTTGACGTTGACGTGGCTGATTTCGGCGATCTCCGGGTCGATGGACTCCGCCTCGATGACATATCCGTGGTTCTGGCTGGTGATATAGCACCGGTTCCGGGCCAGGTCCTTTACGGGATGGTTGGCCCCCCGGTGGCCGAAGCGCATCTTCCGGCTCCTGGCGCCGGTGGCCAGGTCCATGAGCTGGTGGCCCAGGCAGACGGCAAAGATGGGCGTCCCGGACTCCTAGAGTCTGCGCACCTGGGGGATAATATCCACGCAGTCCGCCGGGTCGCCGGGACCGTTGGAGAGCATGATGCCGTCATAGCCCTCCGCCAGCACCGTCTCCGCCGGAGTGTGGGCGGGGTAGATGGTCAAATCGCAGCCGTAGTGGAGCAGGCGGTTTGCCATGTTCCGCTTCTCTCCGAAGTCGTAGAGGGCGATGCGGGGGCCGTCGCCGGGGATGTGGGTGACCTTCTTGCAGGTGACCCGCTCCACCGTGCCCTGAACGCGATAGGCGTGCATCTGCTCCATGCGCGCGTCCAGGTCGTAGTGCTCCCGGCAGGTGATGACCCCGTTCATGACCCCCTGGATACGGAGGATACGGGTCAGTGCCCGGGTGTCGATGTCCTGGATGCCGGTGATGCCGTGGCGGATCAGGTAGTCGTTCAGGGTGCTGGTGCAGCGGAAGTTGCTGCCCCGGGGGGCCAGGTGCCGGATGATCAGCGCCTCCGCCCAGGGGTGTTCCGACTCGTCGTCCTCATCGTTGGTGCCGTAGTTGCCGATGAGGGGATAGGTCATCACCACCCCCTGCCCCGCATAGGACGGGTCGGTGAGGATCTCCTGATAGCCCACCATGGAGGTGTTGAACACCATCTCGCAGACCACGTCCTCCGTGCTGCCGATGCTCTCCCCTTCAAAGACTGCGCCGTTTTCCAGGATCAGCGTCGCTTTCATGCATCAAATCCACCTTTCCGCTCTCTGGGCGGTGAAGCCCACAGGCACGCCGTTGTGCCGTTTGTAAAAAAGAGAGCCATCCCCCGCGCAAGGGGGCACCTTGACGTTCGGCTGACTCTCTTGGTTTATTCGTTCCCGAAGGAGAAGCCTCCCAGGGCGTCCCCTTCGCAGATTTACAGCAGTGACAGCATACCACAATTCGCCCCGGCTTACAAGCAAAGAAAAATGTTTCTGCGGTTTGTCCAAAACTGCCCCGCATATTTTTTCGTCGATTGTCCACAATAACGGTGAAAATTTGTAAGGTAGGCTTACTTTTTGTATTTTTATTCATGATATACAGGAGAAAATGCATATGATCATCGCTTTTATACGGACCGTCGTCCTGTATCTGCTCATCATCGCCGGAATCCGGGTGATGGGAAAGAAGCAGGTGGGGGAGCTGGAGCCGACGGAGCTGGTGCTGGCCATGCTCATCTCCGACCTTGCCGCCGTCCCCATGCAGGACTTCGGCATTCCCCTGCTCTTTGGGGTGGTGCCCATCATCACCCTGCTGTGTCTGACCATGATCCTGTCCGTCCTCACCGTCAAGAGCCGGAGGCTCCGCCTGCTCCTCTGCGGGCGGCCCAGCATCCTCGTGGAAAAGGGCAAGCTCCTCCAGCGGGAGCTGACCCGCAACCGGATGACGCCGGAGGAGCTGCTGGAGGAGCTGCGGCTCCAGGGGGTCACTGACCTCTCCCTGGTGCGATATGCCATTCTGGAGACCAGCGGCCGGGTCTCCGTCCTGCTCTATGCCAACCAGCAGCCCGCCACCGCCCGGCAGCTCTCCCTGGCCCCGGAGGAGCCGGGTCTGCCCCTGACGGTCATCGAGGACGGGCACGTCCGCCGGGAGAATCTCCGTCGCCGGGGGCTGAACCTGTCCTGGCTGGAAAAGGAGCTGTCCCGGCAGGGCGTCCCGTCGGCGAAGGAGGTCTATCTGATGACGGTGGACGAGAACATGGGGGTCTATCTGGCCCGGAAGGAGGGGACGCAATGAGGCGGCTGTCGATCTCTGTGGTTCTTCTGCTGCTGCTCTTTGGGGCGGGGCTGTGGAACATTTCCCTGCTTGAGGGCATCTCCGGCCGTCTCGCCTCTCAGCTGGAGCACGCCGAGGCCCTGGCGGAGACGGGGGACTGGGACGGGGCGGAGGAGCTGACCCTGGCGGCGAAGGACGAGTGGGAGTCCGCCGCCTCCTATCTCTACGTGGTGCTCCGTCACGACTACACCGACGAGGTGAACACCGGCTTTTACGAGGTGCTGGAGCTGCTCCAATGGCAGGAGACGCCGGAATACGCCGCCGCCAACGGGGAGCTGGTGGCCCAGGTGCAGCACCTCAGCGAGGCGGAGCGGCTCACCTGGCGGAATCTGATGTAGGGAGTCAAAATTAGAGTCCCCCCGCAAAATCTCTTGACAGACGTGTTATAATGTAATAGCATATCACATCTGACAGAGAGGAGGGAGTCCTATGCCCACCCACAAGGGGACGAAGCAGATCGCCGCAAACCGGAAGGCGTTCCATGACTATTTTATCGAGGAGCGGTATGAAGCCGGTATCGAGCTGTGCGGAACCGAGGTCAAGAGCGTCCGGGCGGGCAAGGTGAACCTGAAGGACTCCTTCTGTCAGGTGAAAAACGGGGAGCTGATGGTCTACGCCATGCACATCTCCCCCTACGAGAAGGGCAACATCTTCAACCGGGAGCCCATGCGGGACCGGCGGCTGCTGATGCACAAGAGGGAGATCCTCCGCATCCAGCAGCGGCTCCAGCAGGACGGCTATGCCCTCATCCCCCTGTCCCTCTATTTAAAGGACTCCCGGGTCAAGGTGGAGCTGGGACTGGCCAAGGGCAAAAAGCTCTACGACAAGCGGGCCTCCGAGGCGGAGCGCTCCGCCAAACGGGAGATGGACCGGGTCATGAAGTCCCACGGGCGGTATTGACAGCCCAAAGACATAAAAAGGAGACGATTCCAATGGCACAAAATCCCCAGGTCACCATTGAGATGACCAGCGGCGGCAAGATGGTGGCGGAGCTCTATCCCGAGGTAGCTCCCAACACGGTGAACAACTTCCTGTATCTGGCTGCCTCCGGCTTTTATGACGGGCTGATCTTCCACCGGGTCATCCCCGGCTTCATGATCCCGGGCGGCGACCCCATGGGGGCGGGCTACGGCGGCCCGGGCTACAGCATCAGGGGCGAGTTCCGCTCCAACGGCTTCGACAACCGCCTGGCCCATGACCGGGGGGTTCTGTCCATGGCCCGCTCCATGGACCCGGACTCCGCCGGAAGCCAGTTCTTCATTATGGTGGACAAGGCCCCTCATCTGGACGGGGACTACGCCGCCTTCGGCAAGGTCATCCAGGGCATGGAGGTGGCCGACCAGATCGTCTCCGCCAAGCGGGACTGGAACGACCGGCCTCGGGTGGAGCAGAAGATCCGCCACATGGCGGTGGAGACCTTCGGCGTGGAGTACCCCATGCCGGAGAAGCTGTAAGCATTTCTATTCCCCGACCCGCTCTCCCTGGGAGGGCGGGCCGGGAACGGCTCCCTGACCGCACAGGGGCCTCTACACGGGGGCGTACTGGTTTCGACGGGGATGGGGAAGCAGGGCCAGCGAGCGGCGGCGCCTGACCGCCATAAAACGGGCAATTATAAATTAAACAACGACGATTATAGCGTTGCTGTCGCGGCCTGATTAGGCCCGACCGTCCCAGCTGGAAGGGCCACGAGCCAGTCTGGGGCGTGACTTGAGTGGCGAACGTGAGTACGGTAAGCTTTGCCCGTGCCATGCATCATGAAGCTACTGACCGCCGGAGCGTGACGGCTCACGCCGGCGGAAGGGAATGTAAATAACCGTCTGCGCTCGGAGAAAGCTCTGTGGATCTGTTTTCGGACGCGGGTTCGACTCCCGCCGCCTCCATTTCCCAAACGGAGGCCCTTTCGCTGGAAAGGGCCTCCGTTTTTTATCATTTTACCACAAAAAATTCCCGGCGAACTCATTCGCCGGGAAATCGTATGGTCGTGCGCCGTCCGCTGTAGCCCAGGGAGGCGGCGGGGAACAGGTCGGTGGCCGCGGAAAGGCAGTTCTCCGGGTGGTTGAGAGAGGGGCTGAAATGGGTCAGCCACAGCTCCTTGGCCCCGGCACGCTTCGCCGTCTTGGCGGCCTCCTGAAACATCATGTGGCAGGTCTCCCTGGCCTTTGGGAGCTTCTCCGCCTCGCCGTACATCCCCTCACAGATGAGCAGGTCAGCGTCGGCGGCGGCCTGATAGAGCGCCCTGGCCGGACGGGTGTCGGTGGCGTAGACCAGTCGGATGCCCTGTCGGGCGGGACCCAGCACCATGTCCGGGGTGAAGCCGTCTACCGTCTCTCCCTGCTGGAGATGCTTCCAAAGCTGTTTGGGGATGCCCGCCCGGGCAGCCCGGACCGGGTCGAATTTCCCCTTCCGGGGCACCTCCGCCAGGTAGCCGAAGCAGGGCACCGTATGCCGCAGGGGGAAGGCGGTGATCCTCCAGTCACCCAGGTCGATGGTCTGCTCCGTCTCCGGCGGCAGCTCCCGGACGATCAGGGGGAAGGCCAGCTCCGGGGCGATGACCTTCACCGCCTCCATCACCCGGCCGATGCCCACCGGCCCGATGACCGTCACCGGCTCCGTCCGGTCCATGTTGCCCATGGTCAGCAGCAGCCCCGGCAGTCCGGCGGTGTGGTCGGCGTGGAGGTGAGTGATGCAGATGGTGTCCAGGCTCTTAAAGGTGCACCCCGCCTCCCGGGCGGCGATCTGGGTGCCCTCTCCGGCGTCGATGAGCAGGCTGCGTCCGTTGCACCGCAACACCAGAGAGGTCAGCCGCCGTCCGGGCAGGGGCATGGTCCCCCCCGTCCCCAGCAGACAGACATCTAACATTCCCCTCACCTCGCCTCTTTCCAATGTGATATGATACCGTCAGCCGCTGATGAGCATGATCTGGTCGTTCTCCGCCGTAGCCTGGAGGAAGGTGATCTGCTGATCGTAGTTCTGAATGAGCCGCTGGGCGATCACGTCCTCCAGCTCCTTCTGGATGAGCCGCCGGAGGTTCCGGGCCCCGTAGGTCAAAGAATAAGACTTCCGGGTCAGGTAATCCACCAGGGCGTCGTCCCAGGTGAAGGTGATGCCCTTCTCCTCCAGGGAGTCTCTCAGCTCGCCCAGCATAATGCCGGTGATGCCCTTGAAGTTCTCCTCGCTCAGGTGGTTGAAGTGGACGATCTCGTCCACGCGGTTGATGAACTCCGGCCGCAGGAAGGACTGGAGGGCCTTCATGGTCTTCTCCTTGTCCTGCTCGTCGGCGGTGCGGCCAAAGCCCACGCTGCCGTTTTTGGACTCGCTGCCCGCGTTGGAGGTCATGACGATGACGGTGTTCTCAAAGTTCACCTTCCGCCCGTGGGAGTCGGTGATCTGGCCGTCGTCCAGAATCTGGAGCAGGATGTTGAGTACATCCGGATGGGCCTTCTCAATCTCGTCAAAGAGGATGACGGAATAGGGCTTCCGGCGGATCTTTTCAGTGAGCTGCCCCGCCTCGTCATAGCCCACATAGCCGGGAGGCGACCCCACAATGCGGGAGACGGCGTGCTTTTCCATAAACTCGGACATATCCAGCCGAATCAGGGACTCCGGGCTGTTGAACAGGTCCTGGGCCAGCTGTTTGACCAGCTCGGTCTTGCCAACGCCGGTAGAGCCGACGAAGATAAAGGAGACCGGCTTGTGCTTAGGGGAGATACCCACCCGGTTCCGGCGGATGGCCCGGGTGACGGCATCCACCGCCTCGTCCTGGCCGATGATGTGCTGCTTGAGCCGCTGGTCCAGCTGGCTCAGGCGGGCAAACTCCTCCTCCTGGATGCGGCTGGCGGGGATGTTCGTCCACAGCTCGATGACCCGGGCCAGATTTTCCACCCCCAGCTGGGGACGACCCTGGCTCTCCAGGCTGCGCTGCTCCTCGTCCAGCTTCAGCTCGGCGCTGCGGAGGTAGGCCAGCCGCTCGTAGCCCCGGTTGTCCTCCGGGGTGGTCTGGATGTTGTTGCGCTCCTCCTGGAGGGTGCGCAGCTCCTCCCGGAGCTTCTCCGACTGCTGCCCGATCAGGCGCAGCCGCTCCTCCCGCTGGGACTGGTCTCCCCCGCCGCTCTGCAGGCTGATGGCCTCGTTGTTGACGGCGGTAAGCTGCTGGCGGCACCGGGACTGCTTCTGCTCGTTCTCCTTGAGCCGGGCGGAGCGCTGGGAGGACTGCTGCTCCTGGCTGGCCAGGATCAGCTCCTTCTCCTTGGCCAGGTCCGCCCGCTCCTTCTGGATGGCGGCCAGCCGGGCCAGGTTGGCGTTGTGGAGGTTCACGTCGGAGCAGGCCTCATCGATGAGGTCGATGGCCTTATCCGGCAGATACCGGTCGGTGATATACCGCTCGGACAGGGTGACCGCCTGGCGCAGGATGGGCTTCGGGATGGTCACCTGATGATAGTCCTCGTAGAAGTGGGCGATGCCCTCCAGAATCTTCACCGAGTCGTCGATGGACGGCTCCGCCACGTTCACCGGCTGGAACCGGCGCTCCAGGGCGGCGTCCTTCTCGATGTATTTCCGGTACTCGTTGTAGGTGGTGGCACCGATGACCTGGATCTCGCCCCGGCTCAGGGCGGGCTTGAGGATGTTGGCGGCGTTCATGGAGCCCTCGGCGTCTCCGGCCCCCACGATGTTATGGATCTCGTCGATGACCAGGATGATGTTGCCGATCTTCTTGATCTCCTCGATCAGGCCCTTCATCCGGCTCTCAAACTGGCCCCGGAACTGGGTGCCCGCCACCAGAGCGGTCAGGTCCAGGAGATAGACCTCCTTGTCCTGGAGCTTATAGGGCACGTCGCCGGAGGCGATGCGCAGGGCCAGGCCCTCGGCGATGGCGGTCTTGCCTACGCCGGGCTCGCCGATGAGACAGGGGTTGTTCTTCTGGCGGCGGTTCAAAATCTGCATCACCCGGGAGATCTCCTGCTCCCGGCCGATGACCCCGTCCAGCTTGCCCTCCCGGGCCTGTCGGGTCAGGGAGGTGCAATAGTTCTCCAGGAATTTCCGCTTCTGGCCGCCGTTTTTCTGCTGCTTCTGGTCGGAACGGTTCCCGTCGTCCCGGCTGCGGTTGTCCTCCCGCTCCTCCCGCTGGGGGGTGGGGGGATTGGAGGAGCCGAACAGACGATTCAGGAAGGGGAAGGTGGCGGTCTTGCCGTCCTCCTCGTCCTCATTTTCGTCGCTGTCGCCTTCCTCCCCGTCGGGGGACTGCTGGCTCTCCATCAGGGACTCCATGGCCTCTGGACCGCCGAAGGCGGACATCATGTCGTTGGTCAGGTTGTCCAGGTCGTCGTCCGAGATGCCCATTTTGCTGAGCAGATCGTCCACCGGCTTGATGCCCATGCCCTTGGCACAGCTCAGGCAATAGCCCTCATTCTTCGTCTCCCCGCCGTCCATTTTGGTCAGGAAGATCACTGCCACATTTTTATGGCATTTGGAACACAGTACAGGCTGCATATAGATACTCCTTAACTCCCTCTGAGAGGGTCTTCACAATTTTAGGGAAAGAATATCATATAATTGTGAACAAATCTAGTCCTGTTCTCCCTATTTCTACAGAGAAAAGGTGGTAAAGGAGGCAAGCAGCTCCAGCAGGACGCTGTTTTCGATGTCCTGTTGGGGGATCAGGCCAAACGCCGACCCCAGAGAGCAGACCACTGCCACGATGACAAGCCCCTGCAGCAGACCGCAGACGCCGCCCAGGGACTTGTTCAAAAAGTGCAGTCCCGGCAGCCTCGCCGCCACATTCAGCAGCCGGGCCACCAGATGGCCCAGCAGTAAGATCACCGCGAAGGAGATCACATACAGCACCAGCCATGCGATGGAGCAGGACAGGCTGACCGCCATGCTCTCCGCCACGCCGGACGTCGCCTCCTGGACGCCCTGGTCGATGGACTGCTGGATAGACTGGGAGAACTCCTGGTAGACCTCGGAGTCAAAGATCTGGGAGAGGATGCCTCCGTCCTCCAGGGCGACGGACGCCTCCCCCTCTGTCTGCGGCTCTGCCTCCAGCGCCTCATCGATGGACTGCTGAATGGTGCTCTGGATGGTGGGCTGGAGCATCTGGGCCACGGTGGGCGTCAGACTGTCCGCCACGATCTGCGCCCCCACCAGGGCCAGGATGGCCGTCACCAGGCCGCACAGGGTCATAATCAGGCCCCGCCGCGCGCCCAGGACAGCAAAGAGCACCAATACAATAACGATGACCAGATCAAACAGATTCATCCTTCCACCTCTCTCTTACGGTAAAAACACATGGGCCGTATCTCTGCCGATGAGCATGGCCGTGCCGTCAGACCGGGCCAGCACCCGGAGCGCGCCCTCCGTATTCTCCATGGCGGCATATTCCTCCAGATCGGCGGTGTAGACCGTCAGTGCGCTGTCGGTGAGCACTGTGATATACCGTCCCGCCGCAGATACAGAGAGCACCTCGCCCTCTGTGTCCAGCGTGCCGACAATTTCTCCCTGTTCGTCCAGCACCACGATCTCTCCCAGCGCGCCGGAGCGGTAGTAACTGAAATACTCCACCGCATATCCGTCCTGGAGGGAGTAGCTCTGGAGGTAATAGCTGCTCTCGGTCCAGCTCCCCACCTCCTGAAGCTCCGTGTCCAGACGGCGGACGCCATTCTCCTCCTGGAGCCACAGTCCGCCGTCGTCCCAGGACAGGTCGAGCACCACATTGTTGGATACCTGGGCGGAGGCGGTCTCGCTGCCGTCGGTGCAGCTGTACAGCGTCAGGGTGGACACGAAGTCCATGCCGTCCTGACCGATGGTCAGCAGGGCCACCTGGCTGTTGTCCGGGGACACCAGCGCGTCCATGACAAAGCTGGACGAGATATTTTCCGTGATGACCTTGTTCTGTCCGGCATCGTATACCGTCACCGCCGCCTTGTAGCCGGTGGCCTGCTCCGCCACGGCCAGCCAGCCCTGGTCGTTCACCCGGGCGGAGATCAGCTCATAGTCTCCCTCCGTCTCGTACTCCCAGACCAGCACCCGTCCGGAAAACAGGTACAGCTCCCCGCCGCCTGCGTCGTAGACCAGAGCATAGCTCCCCGCCGTCTGAATGACCGGCTGGGCCAGGGCCGCCTCCATGTCCACATAGGCCGTTCCGCCGTCGGAGTAGACCCAGATGTGATTGGCGTTGCAGACGACGAGGCTGTCGCTCAGGGCGGCATAGACATTGCCGGACTCAGAGGAGATGGTGAACTCCACTCCCTGGCCCTCGTCCGTCCGCTCCAGCGCCTGATAGGTGAGATAGCGCTTGACGCTGTCCAGGTTGAGCTGATCCCGGTTGAGCACCAGCACCACCGCAAGGGCCACCAGCAGAGCGGTAAAGATGCTGGCCAAAATGCGCAGCAGCACCTTCAGCCAGCCGGGGGTCTCCCGCTTTTGGCGGCTGCCGTTGCTCTGCTCCGCCGCCTGATTTTCCCGATTTTCTTCCATACGCTCATTCCTCCGGGTCTGTGTCCAGACCCACCGGCTCCCGATACCACAGCCGGGTCATGTAAAGGCCGCCGGGGGGCACCGTTGGCCCGGCCTCCACCCGGTTCCCGCGCAGCAGGATGTCTCCGATCTCCTCCGGGGTCAGCTTGCCCTCGGCGGCGTAGAGCACCGTCCCCACCATGATACGAACCATGTTGTACAAAAATCCGTTGGCGCACACCTTCAGGGTGATCAGGTCCCCCTCCCGGGCCACGTCGAAATAGTGGACCGTCCGGACGGTGGAACGGACATTGGTGCCCACGTCCCGGACAGCCGCAAAGTCATGGGTCCCCACGAACTGCGCTGCCGCCCGGGCCATGACCCCCTCGTCCAGGCGCTTGGGATAGAAGTAGGCGCGGTTTACATAAAATGCGTCCCGTATCCGGGAGTTGAACACCTGATAGGTGTACTCCTTTTTGATGCAGGAGGCGATGGCGTTGAATTCCGGAGACACCTCCCGGGCGGAGACCACCACGATGTCCTCCGGCAGCTGGGCGTTGAAGGCCAGGGGCATCCGGTCACAGGGGATGGTGCAGTCCGTGCGGAAGTTGGCGATGTACACCTTCGCGTGGACGCCGGCGTCGGTGCGCCCCGCCCCGGTGAACCGGACGGGATGCTTCACCACCCGGGCCACCGCCTGCTCCAGCGTCTCCTGGACGGTGGCGCCGTTCTTCTGGATCTGCCAGCCGTGGTAGGCGGTGCCCACATACATCAGCTGTAAAGCGATATTGCGCATAGGCCCCTCCCTTCGGCGGCAGCGGTTTTGTCACACCCCAAAGCCCATGGCCAGCACCATGACCACAGCGGTCAGGCCGACCCCCAGTCCCAGGGCCATATAGTCCTCTTTGGTGTAGGCCAGATTTTTCAGCCGGGTGCGGCCCTCGCCCCCGTGGTAGCAGCGGCACTCCATGGCGGTGGCCAGCTCGTCCGCCCGCCGGAAAGCGGAGACAAACAGGGGCACCAGCAGGGGGATCAGGGCCTTGGCCTTGTCCACCAGATTGCCGGAGTCAAAGTCCGCCCCCCGGGCCTTTTGGGCGGACATGATCTTGTCCGTCTCCTCGATCAGGGTGGGGATGAATCGCAGGGCGATAGACATCATCATGGCCAGCTCGTGTATCGGCACATGGAGCTTTTTCAGCGGCCCCAGCAGGTCCTCGAGGCCGTCGGTGAGCATGATGGGGGAGGTAGTGTAGGTCAGCAGGAAGGTCCCGCTGATGAGCATTAAAATGCGCACCACCATAAAGAAAGCCGTCCGGACGCCCCCGGTGGTGATGGTGAACACCCACCAATGTACCAGAACGTCGCCGGTGGTGTTGTAAAAGAGGTTGAGCACGCCGGTGAAGATGAGGATGATGACCACCGGGCGCATACCGTTCAAAATCGCCTTGGCCCCCACCTTGGACAGCCGGATGCAGGTGATGAGAAAGAGCAGCATCAGGCCATAGGTGACGACTCCCTGGGCGGAGAACAGGGCCACGATATAGAGCACCACGATAATGATCTTGGTCCTGGGGTCCAGGTTGTGGACGATGGTGTCTCCCGGGAAAAACTGACCCAGAGTGATATCCTTCAGCACTCAGACCGCCCCCTTTTCTCTGCCAGGGCCAGCAGCACGTCCCTGGCCTCGTCCATGGTGTAGACGCAGTCGTCCTGGATGGGCAGTCCCAGCTCCTTGAGCCGCTGGAACACCTGCGTCACCTGGGGGATGCCCAGACCCATGGAGCGCAGCTCCTCACTGTGGGAGAAGATGTCGTGGGGGGTGCCGTCCACGGGAATCTTCCCGTCGTTGACCACCACGATGCGCTCCACCGACCGGGCCACCTCCTCCATGGAGTGGGAGACCAGGATGATGGTGGAGCCCTTGGACTGGTGATAGTCCCGGATGTTGGCCAGGATGGCGTCCCGGCCCGCCGGGTCTAGGCCCGCCGTGGGCTCGTCCAGGATGAGCACCTCCGGCTCCATGGCGATGACCCCGGCGATGGCCACCCGGCGCTTCTGGCCTCCGGAGAGCTCAAAGGGGGATTTTTCCAGATGGTGCTCCTTCAGGCCCACGAAGCGGGCGGCCTCGTGGACGCGGCGGTCGATCTCTTCCTTGCTCAGCTTCATGTTGGTGGGGCCGAAAGCGATGTCCTTATACACTGTCTCCTCAAAGAGCTGATACTCCGGATACTGAAAGACCAGGCCCACATGGAATTTCGCCTCCCGGACGCTCTCCTTGCTCTCCCAGATGTCCTTTCCGTGGAGCAAAATCTGGCCCGAGGTGGGCTTCAGCAGCCCGTTCAAATGCTGGATGAGGGTGGACTTGCCCGAGCCGGTGTGTCCGATCATACCCACATATTCCCCGGGGTAGATGGAGAGGCTCACGTCGGACAGTGCCTGATGTTCAAAGGGCGTTCCCTGGCTGTAGACGCAGCTCAGGTTCCGCAGCTCCAATATTGGTTCCAAACAATAATTCCTCCCTGTTCCGGTACCGCTCCCCTGTGGGGATGCCATCCGGAGTTCGGTATTTACCACGTTTTCTGTCTTATGCCAATGCCCGGTAGATTTCCTGGGCACACTCCTCCACTGAGAGGGCGTCCAGGGGCACGTCCACCCCGCCCTGTCTCAACTGATAGAGCAGGCCCACCGTCTCCGGGACGGTGAGTCCCACCGATTTCAGCAGCTCCACCTGCTGGAAGACCTGCTTCGGAGGGCCGTCAGCGATGATTTTGCCCTGGTCCATGACCACCAGGCGATCGGCCTGGGCCGCCTCGTCCATGTGGTGGGTGATGAGGACGATGGTAGTGCCCCGCTCCCGGTTGAGCCGGGTGATGGTGCGCATCACGTCCTCCCGGCCGATGGGGTCCAGCATGGCGGTGGGCTCGTCCAGGACGATGCACCGGGGGAGCATGGCGATGACACCGGCAATGGCGATGCGCTGCTTCTGTCCGCCGGAGAGGAGATGGGGGGCGTGTCTGGCATACTTGCTCATTCCCACGATCTTCAGCGCCTCGTCCACCCGCCGGCGGATCTCCTCCGAGGGGACCCCCAGATTCTCTGGGGCGAAGGCCACATCCTCCTCCGCCACGTTGGCGACGATCTGGTTGTCCGGGTTCTGGAACACCATGCCCACCGTCCGCCGGATATCCAGCAGATGCGTCTCGTCGGCGGTGTCCATGCCGTCCACAGAGACGGTCCCCCTGTTGGGGAGATAGACGGCGTTCATGAGCTTTGCCAGGGTGGACTTGCCCGAGCCATTGTGTCCCAGAATGGCCACAAAGCTCCCCTGCTCGATGGAAAGATTCACTCCGTCCAGCACCAGGCTCGACCCCTCCGGCACGTCCGGGTACTGAAAGGCGACGTCCTTTATCTCGATGATGTTTTTCTGTTCCATATTATCTCCTGTCTGCTATCCACCGCCCCGCAGAGCCGCAGGGCAGGCCCTGGCCGGTGGCTGTCACCGGCAGACCCAGCTCGCTGCACTCCGTACGGCCCCCGTGCTTTGGCGTCACCAGCACGTCCAGCAGGTATCCCAGCACGGAGGGCGCCAGGCCGGTGGTATAGGAATTGATGAGGAAGAACAGGGGCCGGTCGCTCAAAAGCTGCACCGCCCGCTCCAGGAAGTGATAGAGGCTGTCCTCCAGCTTCCAGACCTCCCCGGAGGGCCCCCGGCCGTAGGAGGGCGGGTCCATGATGATGGCGTCGTACCGGTGGCCCCGGCGAATTTCCCGATCCACGAACTTGCCACAGTCGTCCACGATCCAGCGGATGGGGGCGTCGGTCAGGCCGGAGAGGGCAGCGTTCTCCCGGGCCCAGGCCACCATCCCCTTGGCGGCATCCACATGGCACACCTGCGCCCCGGCGGCGGCGCAGGCCACCGTGGCCCCGCCGGTGTAGGCGAACAGATTCAGCACCCGTACCGGCCGACCGGCAGAGCGGATCATCTCCCGGGCAAAGTCCCAGTTCACCGCCTGCTCCGGGAACAGCCCCGTGTGCTTGAAGTTCATGGCCCCCACCTGAAAGACCAGGTCGTCATACCGCACCTGCCACCGGTCGGGCATACGGCCCTTGTCCCAGTGTCCGCCCCCGGAGCTGGAGCGGTGATACCGCCCGTCGGGGCGCTTCCACTCCCGGCGCTCTCTGGGGGTGTTCCAGATGGCCTGGGGGTCGGGGCGCACCAGCACCGTCTTTCCCCATCGCTCCACCTTTTCCCCGCCGCCGCAGTCGATCAGCTCATAGTCTTTCCAGCGGTCTGCAATCCACATAAGTCCTGTTCTCCCATTTTGATTTCCCCTCATTTTACCATTCCCCTCCCCTGTCCGTCAATGCAGGATGTGTGAATTTATTCGGTTGCCCGGCCAAATGTGCAGTCAAAAGAGGCAGCCCCGGGAATTTCCCAGAGCTGCCTGACGCGGTATGAACCGCTATTCCTCTACCATCACCATATTGGGCCAGACCCACTCGATCAGCTCGTCCGGGTACTGGCTGTCCAGAAAGACCTCCACGGCGTTGGCGCTCTCCAGCCCGGCGCTCCGGGCCACGTAGCGGCCCATGGCAAGGCCGGTGACGCCGATGTCCAGGGCCATCAGCACCGCCAGTATCCAGGTCAGCACCGTCCCCAGCACCGGAGGTATCTTCTCAATGCCCCGGTTGAACACCGGGTCTATCGCCTTGACCCACACCAGGGCCATCACGCCCCAGAAGAACATGAACAGCAGGTTGGTGCGCCCCTGAATATTGAAGGGCATATCGCTGTAATCCCAGAACACAGTGCCAAAGACGATTTCCGTAAAGACGCTGCACAGGTATTCGTAGGCGCCGCCCAGAAGGAAGCCCCCGAAAAAGACGAAGCGGTCGCTCCGCTCTCTCAGCGGGGACAGGACGATGGTGAACAGCACGCCCCCCAGCCCCCAGACCACGCTGAACGTCCCGTAGAGCAGGCTGGAGCGGCTCATCAAAACGCCGGAGGTCGCCCAGACAAAGACCGTTTCGATCAAGTCCCCCAGCAGGGCGCAGATGAGGAACACCCAGAACAGCTTATGGATACACAGCCCCCGGGCAAAGACCCGGCCCTCCGCCGGTCTGCCGAAGCCGTCTCCCCGGTTCGGCTCGTCCTCCAGCTCCGGGAAGGCCCTCCACAGCCGCCGCCGGATGGCGGAGACCAGACGGCTCCCCCAGGTCATCCGCATATCCTGGAGGGAGGCGGAGACCCCGGCCAGCCGGTCGCTCTCCCGGCGGCGGATGGTCCGCATGGCCGCAAAGGTGGCCATCAGGTCCAGCCCCAAAACTGCCAGGAGAACGATATCCACCACCCTGAGCACGGTGAGGGGGATGAGCTGAATGGCGATGTACAGATAGGGATGGAGGAACAGCACCACGATCAGGGCCAGCGCGGTGGCGATCAGCGTCCGGACCAGGCCCCTCCAGCCGTTGAAGGTGTTGTACTCCCCGCTGGCGTAATCCCACAGCTTGCGGCCCAGGACCCGCTCCGACAGGAAGCCGGCAATGGGGCCCGCGGCGGTGATGACCATCGCTGTCAGCAGGAACAGGCCGACAAAATTGGTGGCATACCGGTCGGACAGGGTCGCCGTCAGCGTCAGCACAGCGCCGCAGGTCAGGTTCACCGGGCCGTTCAGCGTCCCGGCGTTGATGAAGCGTCCGGTACGAAAGGCGTCCGCCGCCACCGTCCCTGCCCAGCCCAGCACGGCGTAGGCAAAGAAAATCAGCAGCAGCTCCCAGATGGTATAGCTCATGGTCGGGCTCCTTTACTCGTCGCTCCCGTCACCGGAAAAGGTGTCGATCTGCTTGGCCTGGAATTTGGAATAGGCAATCTTCTGCTGATGGTACAGGCTGTGATAGCCGGAGGTCATGTAGCTGACGGCTACCACCAGGGCGATGGGCTCCAGGCCCACACCGGTGAACATCTCGCAGCCCAGCAGGATAGAGGTCATGGGAGAGTTGGTCACGCCGCAGAACACGGCGACCATCGCCAGGGCCCCGCCGAAGGAGGGAGAAAGCCCCAGCAGCGGAGCCACCACACAGCCAAAGGTAGCACCCACAAAGAAGGAGGGGACGATCTCGCCGCCCTTGTATCCGGCTCCCAGGGTCAGGGCGGTAAACACCATTTTCAGTACAAAGGCCAGGGGTGCGGCCTCCCCCTCCAGCGCCCGCTGGATAACATCCATTCCTGCGCCGTTGTAGTCCCGTGTCCCCAGGAGCAGGGTCAGGACGATAATGATACAGCCGCCCAGCACCACCCTGAGCCAGGGATTATCCGTGATTTTCCGGTAAAATGCCCCGCCCAGGCCCATGGCCCGGCAAAACAGATTCGCCAGGATACCGCAGAGCACGCCAAAGATGACGATGACAGCCAATGTCTGGAGCGTCATCTCCGGCACATCGGTGACGGTAAAGCCGGTGGCGGAAATGCCAAAGGCACCCGCGACCCCGGAGGCCAGAATGGAAGCCACCAGGCAGGGGACGATGGCGGCATACTGCATCACGCCGATCCTCTCCACCTCCATGGCAAAAACTGCGGCGGAGACAGGGGTGCCAAACAGGGCGGAAAAGCCCGCCGCCATGCCGCACATGGTAATGATCTTCTCGTCCCCCTCCTTCAGATGGAGGAGCTTTCCGATGGCGTCAGAGATAGAGCCGCCCAGCTGCAGGGGCGCGCCCTCCCGTCCGGCGCTGCCGCCGCAGAGGTGGGTCAGGGCGGTAGCAAAGAAGATCAGGGGAGCGGTGCGGAGCCGCATGGGCTGGCCGCTACGGATCGCGGTCAACACCATCTCGGTGCCCTTGTCATCGGACATGTCCAGCAGACGATAGGCTCCAACGATGGCAAGGCCCGCCACAGGCAGCAGGTACAGCAGCCAGGGGTGCGCCGTCCGCGTCTCTGTCGCCCACTCCAGGACGATATGGAACAGGCTGCCCACCAGGCCCACGGTCAGACCCTCCAAAACGGCCAGGCAAAGCCACTTGACCAGTGCGGTCCCGTTACGCTTCAGAGAATATCGGATATGGGGAGATACCGGCAGCTCCGGCATAGAACATCACACTCTCTTTCATGCCGGGCGACATGACCCCGGCGGTCCACACAGTATATCAGGAAACATGCCTGTTTTCCAGTGGCAAAAGTGCCAAAATCAATCATCATCACAGGATAAAGCAAACAAAAACAGCCAGTCCACAGACTGACTGTTTTCACTGTGTTGGCACTACCGATTTTCCCGGGCCGTCTCCAGCCAAGTATCGTAGGCGCAGATGAGCTTAACTGCCGTGTTCGGAATGGGAACGGGTGGACCCTCATCGCAATCAGCACCAACTTACTTTCTTTGAAAAGAAAGCACTGCTTCCTTTTCAACAAAAGCTATTATACTCAACCCGCTTCCGCTTGTCAAGTATTTTTAGACTTCTCCACACAAATCGGCAAGAGCAATCAGCGAGGATATTTTTGTTCTGAAAAGGAAGAAAAACGCAGACATACTCTGTGTATGACAAGTTTTTCTGACGCATTCAGAGCGAAAATAGACCGCTGAGTGCCGCAGACGCATTTGTGCGGTGATGCCTGAGTGACCCGTACCGGATTTGAACCGATGTTAACGGCGTGAGAGGCCGCTGTCTTAACCACTTGACCAACGGGCCGGTTCAATACACCTTCAGGGACTCGAACCCTGGACACCCTGATTAAGAGTCAGGTGCTCTACCAACTGAGCTAAAGGTGCCTACTTTCTTTGAAAAGAAAGTAGGCAAAGAAACTTTACTGCGCCGCGGCTGCGGTCGCCCACCTGTTTCTCCTCTGTCCCTTTCGCTCCCTACATTCAGTGGCAGCTTTACAGGCAATTTCCTACTTCTTCCTACTTCTTCCCAAATCCAGGGTCTTGCTGTACCCTCAAAACTGAACAATGAGATTTTCCTGTTT
>JAJQFJ010000042.1 GCA_021201185.1 Clostridiales bacterium | reverse complement strand
CGGGACGATTTCCGTTCTGGCCTAGTGAAAAATGGGGTTGTTTGACAGACTGAGCTGTCGCCGCAATGCGACTGAGGGGTGCCGCAGGCACTTTCAATCATCCAAGGCATTCCGGCGAATCCGCACCAACTCCCTGCAAGTGCGCCGTAGTGCGTATCTTATCGTGGGTGCGTGCTGCTCTCCCTCCGTCACGGCTGACGCCGTGCCACCTCCCTCACGGAGGGAGGCAAGGGTCTGGTATAACCCCTTGGCTCCCTCTTTGAGGCAGGGAGCCAAGAAGATTGCAGCGCACCCCTTGGCTCCCTCTCCGAGGGAGCTGGCTGCCCGAAGGGCAGACTGAGGGAGTGCAGCAGGCACTTTCCACTCGCTGAACTCTTTCGGCGAATCCGCACCAACTCCCTGCGAGTGCGCCGTAGTGCGTATCTTATCGTGGGTGCGTACTGCTCTCCCTCAGTCAGCTTCGCTGACAGCTCCCTCAGGGAGGGAGCTGGCTACCCGAAGGGCAGACTGAGGGGGTGCAGCAGGCACCTCCGTCCCGCTAAAATCCCCGGCGAATTCGTACCCTCACTCGCTCAGCACCGTCCCATCCGCCAGGGTGATGGTGTAGCCGTTAAAGTTGATGGTGCCGTTGTTGGTCAGGCTGGTGACGGTGCAGTCCCCGGTGAGGGTCCAGGTGCAGCCGGCCTCCACGGTGATGACGGCGTTATCCTCCACGGCGTCGCCGCCCTCGGCGTTTTCCACGATGTTGACCGTGCCGGTAAAGTCGGAGCCGCCCGTCAGCGTCATCTCCAGGGTGGAGATGGTGTCCACCACGATGTCGCCCTCCAGGGTCTGGCCGTCGGCGGTGAACTCCACCTGGGTCCCGTTGGAGCCTGCGCTGCCCCAGCCGTGACTGGCGCTGTTGCCTCAGGTTGCCGTCCGTCTCGTTGTTCACGATGGTCACACCGGATAGGGTCAGGACGCAGTGGGTGTTGGTGACATAGATCACGTCCCCGTTGTTGCTGGTCAGGGTGCCTCCCGTCATGGAGAAGGTGGAGGTCCCCACCTCGGCGTCCCCGGACATGGACTGATAGATCATGACGCTGTGGACGTTCTCATCCGAGCTGGTGCCCTGGGTGTCGCTCATGTTGCCGTACACGTCACAGTCGGTCAGGGCAATGGAGTTCTCCCCCTCGATGACCAGGGCCTCAGAGCTGTTGGCGGTCAGGGTGGCGTTGCTCACCGTGATGTCCGCCGTGGAGTAGACCGCCGGGGAGTTGTAGCCGTTGGTGGTGTAGGTCCCGCCGTCCACGTTCACCGTGCCGCCGCCCCGATCGGAGCGGATGGCGGCGGAGGAGTTGCCGGAGGTCTCCACCGTCAGGTTGGAAGCATTGGTGGCGCCGCCGCCGGTGGTCTGGATGCCGCCGGAGTTGTCGGCGGTGGTGGTGATGGTAGAATCAGAGATGGTCACTGTCGTCCCCTCCCCGTAGCTGAACACGCCGTTGCCGTTCTGGGCGGAGGAGGTAACTGTGGCGTTGGTGATGGTCACGTCCGCCCCGTCGGTGGCCAGCAGGGCGGCGTTCATGCCGTAGAAGTCCCCGGTCTCGGTGTTGGAGGTGGCCCCGGCGGACTTGTCCACTGTGATGCCGTCCAGGGTGACGGTGGCCCCGTCCACCCGGAGGGCGTTCTCGTCGTCCCCGGTGGAGGTGTAGGTCCCGCCGGAGTAGTCCCCGTCCTCGTCGATGGTGTTGGCGGCGGTGCCCTGCTCCACCTCGCCGGAGCCGCCGAAGCTGCCGCCCATGTCGCCGCCGCCCATGCCGCCGGTCAGAGACAGCACAGTGACGGAGGACACCGCCCCGTCTGCGTCATACTCGATTTGCAGGATATCGTCCACTGCCAGGTCAGAGACGCTTCCCGTCTCCCCGTCGGACAGGGTGACGGTCACGTTGGTCAGGTCCAGGGTCAGAGTCTCGTCCCCGGCAGTAAAGCCTCTGCCGCCGAAGCCGCCGCCCTTGCCGCCGCCCATGCCGTCGGGCATTTCGCCGTCAAAGTCGCCGCCCTCCGGCATTTCTCCGTCAAAATCGCCGTCCCCGTCGGGCATCTCGCCGTCAAAGTCCCCGCCCTCTCCGTCGGTGGGCAGGTCGTCAGGGATTTCCCCGTCGCCGCTGGGGGCCTCGCCGTCGCCAGAGGGGGCTTCCCCGTCGCGGTCGGGGAGGTCGTCAGGGGCTTCCCCGTCCCCCATCTCCTCACCGTCAGGCAGTTCAGGAGCCTCGCCGTCGGCGGACGCGCTGTCGCCCTCGGGCAGTTCGCCGTCGAAGTCGCCGCCGGACATTTCGGTCGACTCCCCCAGCTGGAGGGTGACGGCGGAGCCGTCGACGGCGGTGATCTGGCCCACCTGGGTGGCAGTCTCCGTGTCGGCGGAGGTCTCCTCCACCTCGGCGGTCTCGGTGGTCTCGGTCTCTGTGGCAGTATCCGTCTCCGATGTATCCTCGCTCTCTGTGGAGGAGCAGGCCGTCACCGACAGGGCCAGCGCCAGGGCGCAGAGGATGGAGAGGAGCTTTTTGCATGATTTCATAACGGATCATCTCCTTTGTGGCAACAGGATACAACAGCAAGCTTAAAGGGAGCTAAAAGGGCGTCCGATCCTACGCCTCGGCCCGCATCCGCTCCAGGGCCCGGCGCATTTCGTCGATGCTGCTCACGTTCTCCGCCCGCTGCTGAGCCGGCGTCCTGCCCGGCGGGGCAGTCCTGGCCCACAGACCCGTCTCCGTTTCCGCCCAGCTCTCCGCCCGTTTGCGCCAGTCCACCGGCTTCCCGTTCCGGGTGAGCCAGTCCCTGGCCTGATAGTAATTCCAGAACCGCTCTCCGTCCACCTGGAGTCCCCGTTCTCTCAAAAAATCAAACACCTGCTCTCTGGTGGGGCGGTCGGCCCGGCGTGGGGCCGACGCGGTGGAGCCGTCCTTCTCTCCTGCGGCAGCAGGGAGAAGCCCGGCTTCGGTTTCGGCTTCGGCTTCGGCTTCGGCTTCGGCTTCGGTTTTGGTTTTGGTTTTGGTTTCGGCTTTGGCTTCGGTTTGGCCATTTTTGCCATCCGGTGCTATGGCGTTGCTATCCGATCGCATTCCATTGCTATCCGATCGCATGGCATTGCCATCCGGAGAGGCAGAGACACCCCACCGGGCTTCCGCCCCCTTCTTCCCCGCCTGGGAGCGCTTGCTCTGCAGGTCGGCAAAGCCCTCCCGGAACCGGTCCTCCCGATTCATCACCCGGCGGGTGTAGAACCGCAGGTTGCCCTCCGGCCGGATGGGGATACCCTCCATGCTGTATCGGAGCAGTCCCCGGCACAGCTGTCCAAATTCTTCGTCGGACAGGGCCTCCATCTCCTCCAGATACTCATAGGGGAGGGCCACATAGTTTTTGGTCATCTCGTCTCGCTCCTTTCGGTCTTTGGGGTTTCTCCTGGAGATAGTATAGCACAAATGTTCGACTCATACAATGCAACAAACCGAACTCTTCCGGGAAAAATCCCCGGGCAGACGGCTGACAGACGACAAAAAAAGCTGCCCCGTGCAAACGCACAGGGCAGCCTGGGAAACGTCAGAGGGGACTGAATTACTTCAGCTCGACCTTGCCGCCAACGGCCTCGATCTTCTCCTTCAGGGCGTCGGCCTCCTCCTTGGTGGCGGCCTCCTTCAGGGTGTAGGGAGCGCCCTCGACAGCCTTCTTGGCGTCGGCCAGGCCCAGACCGGTGGCCTCGCGGACAGCCTTGATGACCTTGATCTTGGCAGCGGCGTCGAAGCTGGCCAGGACCACGTCGAACTCAGTCTTCTCCTCCACCTCGGGAGCGGCAGCGGCAGCGCCGCCGGCAGGACCGGCCATGGCGACGGCCTCAACACCAAAGGTCTCCTTCAGAGCGTCGGTCAGCTCCTTTACCTCCAGGAGAGACAGGCCCTTGATCTCTTCTACGATCGCATTGATCTTCTCAGACATGGTAATAACCTCCTAAAATAGAATGACAGTCAGATTTGGTTGGAATACCGCCCTTATTCGGCGGCAGCTTCTCCGGCGTTGTCCTTGTCGGCGATGGCGGACACGACGGCGGCCAGGTTGGCCACAGGGGCGATGAGCACGCCCACCAGCTGTGCATACAGGTCCGTCTTGGAAGAAAGGGTAGCCAGCTGGGCGATCTCCTCCTGGGAGAGCACCTTGCCCTCCATGAAGGCGGCCTTGATGTGGAACTTGTCGTTGCCCATCTGGGTGGCGTAATCGGAGATCACCTTGATGGGGGCGATGGGATCGTCGTCACCGGTAGCCAGAGACGTGTTCCCGTGGAGCACGCTGTCCAGCTCGGACAGGCCCGCGTCGTCCAGTGCCCGGCGGACCATGGTGTTCTTCACGACGGAGTAGTGGATACCGGCCTTGCGGGCAGTGTTCCGCAGCTCGGTATCCTGCTCCACGGTGATGCCGGAGTAATCCACCAGGACGCCCGCCTGAGCGTTCTTCAGCTGATCCTCCAGAGCGGCCACCACAGCCTTTTTGGACTCCAGAACCTTTGCGTTAGGCATATTGTTTTCACCTCACTACAGAAAAAATCCTCCGCATCCAAAGGACAGGAGGACAGTACAAAAGCGATCTTCAGCTCATGCACTCTCGGCAGGATGGCTGACGCCAGTTACCCCTGGGGACCCTGCTGTCTTTGAACGCAACAGATATTGTACCAGAGGGGAACGGGCTTTGTCAACCCGTTTCCCCTCTGATTTACACTTTTTTCCGGTCAGACCGGCGCTGATCACATCAGCTTGGCGGTGTTCACCCGGATGCCGGGGCCCATGGTGGAGGCCACGGTGCAGGAGCGGATATACTGGCCCTTGGCGGCGGAGGGCTTGGCCTTGATGACCGCGCCCACCAGGGCGTTGAAGTTCTCCTCCAGCTTCTCAGCGCCGAAGGACACCTTGCCGATGGGGCAGTGGATGATGTTGGTCTTGTCCAGACGGTACTCCACCT
>JAJQFJ010000043.1 GCA_021201185.1 Clostridiales bacterium | reverse complement strand
TCCCCGCACCGTCCCCCGCCGGGGCCGTCCGCCCCACCAGAGAGCAGGTGTTGGATTATATCCGGGAGCGAGGTCTGAACGTGGATGGGGATCGGTTCTGGTCGTACTACGAGGCCAGGAACTGGCAGACCCAGAACGGCAGACCGGTGGACTGGCGGAAACGGGCGGCGAAGTGGGCCAAGACAGAGCGGGGCCCCGCCGGTCGCACCTCAGCGGCGGAAAAGACGGCAGAGCAGCGCCGGGCGGAGAACGAGAGCAGCATCGCCGAGATGCGCCGGGCGCTGGAGCGGATGAAGGGGGCGTGTGACGATGGCTGATGTGGACCGCTGTGTGGTGTGCGGCGCACCGGTGCCGGAGGGGCGGATGGTGTGCTGGAAGTGCGAGCACCGGGCGGATTTTACAGAGCCGGAGAACTGCTGCCGGGAGTGGGAGGACGCAGGTGGAAAGGAGGAGGCGCTCCATGGATGCAAACTGTGACTTTGACTGTTTCCACTGCAAGTTCCCCGACTGCCGGAACAGCAAGGTGGACGGCGTCACCCTGGCCCGGGAGAAGAAGCTGCACGACTACCGGGACCCCGCAGCAGGCGGAAGGAGAAGCAGCGGAAGCGGAGCCTGCGACGGAGCGAGCTGCGGGATGAGAAGGCCACCCGGTACGGCGAGGCGTGCAAGCCCATCCGGGAGCGGCGGAAGTTGATGGGGCTGACCCAGGGTGATCTGGGCAAGCTGATCGGACGGTCAGACAGGGCTATCTGCGGCTGGGAGCGGGGCAGCACCCGCCCCAATCTCGCACTGCTGGAGACAGTCATGCCGGGCATCACGGCTGAGGTGGAGCCGCTGCTGGAGGCAGCGAGGAAGGAGAAAAAAACGATGACAGATTGGATCAGCGTCAAGGACAGGCTGCCGGAGCAAGACGGAGCGTATCTTGTGTGTACGGATACCAGTAGAGCGTTTGTAACGCATTTTGGGACGAGGAGCATGAAATGGTCCCATCATCCAAGACTTATCGCTTACTGGATGCCCCTGCCGGAGCCGCCGGAGGAGGCTACCTGATGGACTGGGAACGAGAGGCGGAGGACAAGCTGCGCAGCTATGGGGCACGGAAGGCCAGCGTGGGGCGGACGGCGGAGCAGATCCGGCTACTGGAGATGCAGGCCCGCTCCATCCGCTCCTCCACGGCAGACGGCACCCCGGTCCAGGGCGGAGGCAGCGGGCGGGAGGACGCTCTGATCAGCAATCTGGCCAAGCGGGAGGAGCTGGCCCAGGCGAGGGAGAACACCCTCCGCTGGCTGGCCCTGGTGGACGGAGCTCTGGATGAGCTGACCGACGAGGAACGGCTCATCCTGGAGCGGTTTTACATCCACCGGCAGCGTGGGGCGGCGGAAAGGCTCATGGAGGAGCTTCACCTGGAGAAATCCCAGGTTTACGCCCGGAAAAATGCTGCTCTGCGCCGGTTTACTCTGCTGCTCTACGGCTGGAGCGAGACATAAGCCCAAAAGACCGGAAAAAGACCGGACGAAATTTCCGAAAATCCATGTTACACTGTTATCGTCGGAAGCGTCCACAAGAGGGCGACGGGTTTCTTTCTTCTTCCCCGTCAGAAGGCTGCTGCGGCCTGCGCTTCTGGCCCTCCTAACTCTGGAGCGTCCCGGGCTTTGTTGTTTCCCCCGGGGCGCTCCGCTTTTTCCGCAAAGAGAACCGCCCCACGGGGATGACCCTGTGAGGCGGGGTGAGGGGAGTCAGGTTGTCTGGTACAACTCCTGCAGGGCGTCTTGCAGAACCTTGGAGAAGTTCAGGTTCAGGCTTTCTGCGTAGGTGTTCAGCCATGCCGGGATAGTGACGTTTTTGCGGACGGCTTTCGCACCGTACTTTTCCGCATACCGATCCATGTCCAGGGCAAGCAGGCTGACAAATTGGCCGTTTTCCGTGTGTACTGCGGCCAGTTCCGAGGCCTTCGGGGGCTGCTTTCCGTCCTCCAGTTCATCCAGTACCCAACCAGAGGCAGCGTCCTCTGCCATAATGATTGCGTCTGCCAAACTGTCTCCTTCTGTAACACATCCGGGCAGATCGGGAACCGTCACTACATAACCGGGTCGATCACCGAGTGGTTCAAATATAGCTGGATAGGTAAGCTTCATTTCATGTATGCTCCTTTTCTTAAATTTTATTGATATATCGATGTCACCCCTTGGGGGCGGGGCCTATTTCAACCCCGCCTGCTTGAGGATGCTGTTGACTGTTTTGGGGTGCAGGTCGCTTTTCTTTTTACTCATGGGAATCGTGACCTTTCCCGGCTTTGTCGGGTGGATGTAGTGATTGTGATCGCCTTTGGAGTTTTTATACCTCCAACCATCCGCCAGAATGATTTTTTCAATCTCTTTTGGAGACAAGCGGTTCACCTCCTGACAACATTATTATACGCATTATGCGCATAAATGTCAAGCGTTTTTCAAGAGAAAATCAAAAAATAATTGCGAAAGCTGCCCCTCAGGCGGTTTTTTTCATGCCCACAGAGAGGTGGTGAAGAAGGTGACGGTATGGCCGCCCGGCTGACGGATGAACAGATAAAGAAAATCATTGCGGATTATTTAGAGCTGGAAAGCTATAACGCCGTAGCCAAGCGAAATGACGTTTCCCCGAATACAGTAAAAAAAGTACGTTCGGGAAGATGAAGCGTTTGCACAAAAATGCAAACAGAAAAAAGAGCAGAATACCGCTGACATCATGGCCTATATGGAAGGGAAAACCGCTCTGGTCTGTGAGATCATTGGAAAGGGCCTTGAAGTCCTGGCCAGTGATGAAAAGCTGGCAGAGGCCTCGCCATCCCAGATCACAACAGCCATTGGCACGCTGATTGACAAATGGACGGGGCTGAATCAGGCCAACGCCGGACAGGAAAAGGCCGCCTCCCGGCTCTTTGCCGCACTGGAACAGGAGGAGAAGCCATGACCCTCTCCGAGCTGTCCCCCAAACAGAAAACCGTGCTGAAATGGGCGTTTACCCCCTCCACCCGGGAGCGGTACAAGGCCATCATCTGCGACGGGGCGGTGAGAAGCGGGAAAACCGTGTGCATGCTCACTGCCTTCATCCTGTGGGCCATGCGGTATTTCAACGGCTGCAATTTCGGCATCTGTGGCAAGACAGTGGCCTCCGCCGAGCGGAACATCATCCGACCCGCCCAGGAGCAGGCGGACTTGCAGGCATATTTCTCACTCTCCTACCGCCGGGCGGATCATGTGCTCATGGTGCACGGCCTGGGCCGGGAAAACCGGTTTTACATCTTCGGCGGTAAGGACGAGAGCAGCTATGCCCTCATCCAGGGCGTGACGTTGTGCGGGGTGCTGTTCGACGAGGTGGCTCTGATGCCTCGGTCGTTTGTGGAACAGGCCATCGCCCGGACCCTCAGCGAGCCGGAGGCCAAGCTGTGGTTCAACTGCAACCCGGAAAGCCCCGGCCACTGGTTTTACCAGGAATGGGTGAAGGAGGAGCAGCCGGAACAGCACAACGCCCTCCACCTCCACTTCCGGATGGAGGACAACCCCATCCTGACACCGGAGGCCATCGCCGACGCCGAGCGGATGTATCAGGGGGTGTTCCGGGATCGGTACATCCTGGGCCTGTGGGTGGCGGCAGAGGGCCGGGTGTACGATATGTTTGACAAGGACCGCAACCTGGCGGACGCTCTGCCGGAGCTGGCGGGAGACCGATATGTCTCGGTGGACTACGGCACCCAGAACCCCACGGTTTTCCTGCTGTGGCGGCGGGAAAAAGGCGGAGAGCGGTGGTTCTGTGTCCGGGAGTATTACTACTCCGGCCGGGAAAACCGCCGCCAGAAGACGGACAGGGAGTTTGCCGACGATCTGGCCGCCTGGCTGGGAAAGGACCGGCCCCGGGCCGTGGTGGTTGGCCCCTCCGCCGCTTCGTTTATTGCAGAGCTGCGGCAGCGGGGCTACGCTGTCCAAAAAGCGGACAACGACGTGCTGGACGGCATCCGGGAAGTGGCCCGGCGGCTGGGGGCGGGGGAGCTGGTGATTTCCCGCTCCTGTGTTCACACCCTGGAGGAGTTCCAGGCCTACGTCTGGGACGAAAAGGCCGGAGAGCGGGGCGAGGACAGGCCGGTGAAGACCAACGACCACTGTATGGACGCCATGCGGTACTTTGTCAGCACCGTCCTGGGGCGGCAGATCGTCAGCGTGAAGCGGAGGCCACGGGGAGTATAAGAACATAAGAGCTTATTATGACTTACTTATGACTTACTCAAGAATTTACGCAAGATTCAATTTAAGGGAGTGAAAATACATGGGAGGAAGAGGCGGAGCTGGAAGCCTAAGCTATCAGGGCAACAATGGCGGCTCCGGAAGAGCGAGAAGCAGCGGAGTGAATGTATCTCAAATGAAATCTGTTCTTCCAACGCTGGCCGCTAATGTTACCGGGAGCAAACTGGCAACAGAAGCCATCTCCCAAATTGAAAATCTGTCAGGAAAAAACGCCAAGGTCACAATCTACCGTGCAACACCGGGCGATAAGATTAACTCTGGGGACTGGATTTTCTTATCAAAGGCACAAGCTGAACGGTGGACAAAGACCCCGATGGGACGGACAAAGCCGGGATTCAAAGTCCTTGAACGCACAGTAAAAGCAAGTAATGTTGACTGGACAGGGAAAAATTTAGAGTTCGTTTACACAGGGAAGAGAAAGCTATAGCTATGGGCGGCAGAGGAGCAAGCAGCGGCGTGAGCGTGAAGGGAAAGCCCTACGGGAGCGAATACACCACGCTGCTACAATCAGGCAACATCAAGTTTGTGCGCTACAATGACAGTACATCGGCCAAAACGCCCATGGAAACCATGACCAGGGGGCGGGTGTATGTGACGGTCAACAGCGAGGACAATCTTGTGGCGATTACCTATTACGACAATGCGAACAAACGAAGAAAACAGATTGATTTGACCCACGAACATGAAGGCAAAAAGCCGCACACACATGAAGGGTTGTGGCACGATGAAAACGGAACACACCGTTTAACCCCGGAAGAAAAAGCGATGGTTGAACGGGTTCAAAAGTTATGGTATAATCGACATAGCAAGTAGGAGTATGGGGTGAGTACGCCGTGATTGCGGAGGCCCCGGTTGAAATCCGGGCGCTTGCTATGCCGCAGAGCGTTGTAAAATGCTTTGCGGTATTTTTATGGGGAGAATCCAATGCTCAACTTTGAAAATCTGGAAAAATCCATCTTTCCCGGCGTGGGGCCTTACGACATCCCGGCCATCCAGCCGGTGACGGACTATCCAGTGGGGGACTTTATCCCCATCAGCGACGCCATGCGGGAGAAGCGCCCGGAGGACAAGAACCTCCACTGCTTTGTGGACGACTACCGCTTCGCCCGGCTGTGGAACAACCCGGACCGGTACATCCCCATTTTGCAGCGGTTCCGGGCGGTGTGTGCGCCGGACTTTTCCACCTACACGGACATGCCGGTGGCGATGCAAATTTACAGCCACTACCGCAAGCATTGGGTGGCGGCCTACTGGCAGCTCCACGGGCTGACGGTGTACCCAACTATCTCCTGGAGTACCCCGGAGAGCTACGCCTGGTGCTTCGACGGGGAGCCGGTGGGCGGCATCGTGGCGGTGTCCAGCGTGGGCACCCAAGCGGACAGGGAGACGAAACGGCTCTTTCTGCAAGGCTATGAGGAAATGATGCGACGACTTGACCCTATATGGGTCATTTTTTATGGTCGGGTGCCGGAGGCGTGCGACTGGAACGTCATCAGAATACCACCCAACTACGACAGGATCGCAGCGCGGCGGAGGGAGGCGAACAAAACATGATCCTATACATTGACCGGGAGGAAGTCCCGGACGTGGAGAACATCCGCCCGGAGGTGTTGCGGTATGTGGTGGAGCAGGCGGAACGGGCCAACGGGCGGTTTGACCGGCTGCACCGGTACTACCGGGGCGACCATGACAATCTGCGTCAGGGCAAGCCAGAGCCGGAGGAGGTCCGGGTGGCGGTGAACTACGCCAAGTATGTGGTGGACATCACCCTGGGCTACTATCTGGGCGACCCGGTGAAGTACGACGCCAACCGCACCCACGACGCCGAGGGCGGCCAGAGCATCGACCTGACGCCCCTGCTGGGCTGCTACGACAACCAGCAGATCGGCGAGGTGGACAGCCGGCTGGGTAAGGGCATGGGAATCTACGGCGAGTGCCTGGAGCTGTGCTACGCCTCCAGCGACGAGGAGCCGGAGCCACGGAGCGCCTTTATCGACCCCCGGTGCGGCGTGCTGGTGGAGGACTCCACGGTGGAGCACAACAAGCTGTTCGCCCTGGTGTGGGAGCGGCGGGAGACCACCACCCATCAGAAATACTACTTTCTCACCGTCTATACCGACCGGACAGAGCGGGACTTCAAGAGTACCGACCTGAAGACCGCCGTGTTTCAGCAGGTGGGCGAGGTCCGGCCCCACTATTTCGGGGCGGTGCCGGTGATTGCCTACGAGAACAACGACGAGCGGCAGGGGGATTTTGAGCAGATCATCAGCCTCATCGACGCCTATGATACCCTGATGAGCAACCGCTTCACCGACAAGCGGAAGTTTGTGGACGCCCTGCTGGTGTTCTTCGGCATGACCCTCCGGGAAGGGGACGAGGAGAAGCTGCTGCGGGAGAAGTTCATCGACGGGGCGCCGCTGGACGCCAAGGTGGAGTATATTCAAAAGACCTTCGACGAGAGCAGCGTCCAGGTGCTGGCCGACGCCGCCGTGCGGGAAATGCACAAGATGACGCTGACGGTGGACATGAGCGACGAGAGCTTTGCAGGCAACAGCTCCGGCCAGGCCCTCAAGCTGAAGCTGCTGACCATGAACCTGCTGGTAAAGAACAAGATGCGTCGGATGGAGCGGGGCCTGAAAGAGCGGCTCACCCTCTATAACCGGTGGCTGGTGACCAAGGGGCCATGCGAGAGCTGTCCGTCTCCGATGTGGATGTGGTGTTTACTGTGGCGACCCCCATCAACGAGACGGAGATCGTCCAGCTGGTGACCAGTCTCCAGGGCATTGTGGACGACCAGACACTGCTCAGCCAGCTGTGGTTCATCCGCGACCCGGCGGAGGCGGTGCGGAACATCCGCAAGCAGAAGCAGGAGAACGTGGAAAGCTATCAGGCCAGCTTCCAGGCCCCCGGCGGGGACGAGGAAAAAGAGGCGGAAAAGCGGGTGGACGGCCTGCTGAGCGGCACTGAATGAACAGCCGGGACTACTGGAAAAAACGATCTCTGAACCTGGAGGAGCTGCTGCACACCCGGGCGGAGCAGACGGTGACGAAGATCGGCGGCCTCTACGAGAAGGCCCAGGAGAACATCTGCGGCCAGATCGAGCACGTCTTCTCCTCCTACGTCCATAAGGGCGGGGCGATGAACGAGAAGAAGGCGGCGGAGCTGCTCACTGTCAAAGAGACCCAGGAGGCCCGGGACGCGCTGCTGGAACAGTACCAGGCCGCCACCGGACAGGTGAAGCGGGACATCTGGGCCCGGCTCTCCGCCCCGGCCTACGCCAACCGCATCAGCCGCTTGCAGGCCCTCCGGGACGACATCTATTCCCAGGCCCGGCGGGTGGGGCTGGACGAGGTGGAGCTGGTGCGGGACCGGCTGACGGACACCCTGGAACAGAGCTATTACCGCACCACCTTCGACGTGCAGCAGTACACTGGGGAGGGCTACCGGTTTGACCTGCTGGGAGATGACCAGATCACGGCGGCCCTGGCTGCGGACTGGAGCGGGGAAAACTGGTCTGACCGGCTGTGGGACAACAACCAGCGGTTCGCCGACGCGGTGGAGCAGACGGTGACGGTGGGACTGATGGCGGGGCTTCGCTATGACGAAATGCGGGACAACCTGCTGGCGGTCATCGGCCTGGACGACACCCAGGGGGCCAGATACAACGCCCGGCGGCTGGTGATGACCGAGTGCAGCTACATCGCCAACCAGGGCCACCTCATGGGCTACCAGGGGGCGGAGATCGAATGCTATATCTATCTCGCTACCCTGGACTTACGCACCAGCGAGATTTGCCGGAAGCTGGACGGCCAGCGGTTCCCAGTAGCCGAGGCCCAGGCAGGGACAAATCTGCCGCCCATGCACCCCCACTGCCGCAGCACCACCATGCCGGATATGGATGAGGGGCAGCTGAACCGGGTGAACCGGGCGGCGAGGGATCCCGTGACGGGGAAATCTGTTACCATTCCGGGGTATATGACCTATAAAGAGTGGTATGCAAAATACGTTGATGGGAAGGAGCAACCGAATAACGGCCCGGAGGATGTGCTGGAAGAGTACCTGTCAACTGCCACACCGGGAAAGGGCACTGTCACCTATGACGAGGGCTATAATAAAAAGCTACATACAGCAGAGACGCAAACTGCGCAATGGATTCATAATAACCTTGGTGGTGATATTCATCTCCTTAATGAATCCCGAAAGTACAAGGTGATGACTCCTGACTATCTCTGGAGAGAAAAACTGTGGGACTTGAAGAGTGCCAGCTCTGCAAAGGCAGCGAATAGTGCGGTTCGTCATGGATTGAAGCAAATACAAGGTAATCCCGGAGGAATTATTCTCAATTATGGAGAAGAAATGGTTTCTCTTGTAGAACTAGAAGAAGTTCTGAACAAACGAATGACGGCAAGTGCAACTCAAACTGTAGACATTTTAGTGCTGCGAAGGGATACCCTTGTTATGGCCCTGAGATATAAAAAATAGAGGTGTCGAACCCCCACCATATAGCGGAGGCGCACCTCTGTTATCTTTATATCATATATCAAGCAAAAAATCAAGAAAATATCTAAATAGATAGGGTAAAGCCATGAACATAGAATCAGGAACCATCCACACATATGGGTATGTCCGGGTCAGCAGCAGAGACCAGAACGAGGGCAGACAGATGATCGCACTACATGAGCTGGGCGTTTCGGATGGGGACATCTTCATGGACAAGCAGTCCGGCAAGGACTTCAACCGGCCCCAGTATCAAAAGCTGCTCTCAATGCTGAAAAAGCGGGACGTGGTCTATGTCAAGAGCATTGACCGGCTGGGATGGAACTATGAGGAAATTCTGGAGCAATGGCGCGTTATCACCAAGAAAATCGGCGCAGATATCGTTGTGATCGACATGCAGATACTGGACACCCGAACAGACCGGAACTTGATGGCGACGTTTATCTGCGACACCGTCCTCTCTGTGCTGTCCTTTGTGGCTGAGAACGAGCGCACTAATATCAAGCAGCGGCAGGCCGAGGGCATTGCTGCGGCAAAGGCCAGAGGAGTAACGTTTGGCAGGCCCTGTCGTCCCAGGCCGGAGAACTTCGACGAGGTAGCCGACCAATGGCTGGCCGGGGAAATCACCTGCGCAGAAGGTGCCAAAAGATGTGGCGTGCCATATAGCACATTCCGTCAGTGGGCCATGCATGGGCGAACCGGGCGGCACGTGACCCTGTTACCGGGAAGTCGGTGACTGTTCCGGGGTATATGACCTATAAAGAGTGGTATGCCAGGTATGTTGAGGGGAAGAACGGAGTTGCAAATTCGGGGGAGTCTGGTATAATAAACCAAGCATCAAAGAGAGATGGGGTGCAGGATGTGCGCCAGGTATGCAGACTCGACCCGGAATTATACCATTGTGTGACGAGCGATATAGCCACAGACGAAGTCGTTATCACGGAAAAGCAAATAGAGCACATCAAAGAACGGCACCCGGACGATTATGAAATTTGTGAGAAGTGGGCGGGAACGATTATTCGAGACCCGGATTACATCATCAAATCAGAAAAACCAAGTACTGCTATTGTCCTGAGACAGATTGAAGAGAACGGCAAACAATATCGCCTGGTTCTTCGCCTGAAAACGTCAAAAGACCCAGAAGATTACAAAAATTCCATCATTACACTCCAAAAAGTGAAAGAAAAGGAATGGAAACGCCTGTTGAGGAACAAAAAAATTCTTTACAAGCGGGAATAATCATGGTATAATCACCATAGAATAGAAGAGGCTATTTGAGGTGGTAGATTTCGTCCCAACCACACGCCGATGGTACTGACAGGGGAAACCCGAGAGATGCAGGAGAATGGGACGCCTGCCAAATAGCCGCTCTATTGGGGGTCGCTTTCGGGCGGCCCCTTCGCCATACAGTTATGGGCTTTGAGGTGGTAAATTTCGTTGCGACCACACGCCGATGGTATGACAGGGGAAACCCGAGAGATGCGGGAGAAGCGACGCCCGCCAAAGCCCATCTTGTACAGGGATTGCGGAAACGCAGTCCCTGTTTTTATGGAGCAGCTTTGAAACCGCCAAGGGCAACCGAGGCGGTTTTGTTATACCCCAAAACGCACGCGTGCGCACCCCAACCCACGCCGTGCGTAACAACCAAACACGATGATCAAAGCAGCACCGGCACCTGGAGGCTGCTTTTTTCATACCCAAATCACGACACTGCGAGGGCTTGAACTCGTAGGACGCAGAGAGGAGTTTTTCACATGGACGAGGAAACCAGAGACCAGACCACCGGACAGGCCACAGACCGGCAGACCGGGGAGGGCGAACAGAGCTCCGCCGGGAGCGGCATGACCTTCGATCAGTGGCTGGACAGCGACCCGGCCCTCCGCTCCGAGTTTGACCGGCGGAACACCAAGGCGGTGCAGACTGCCCGGACCCGCTGGGAGCAGGAGCAGGCGGACAGCCAGGACGAGGCAAAGAAGCTGGAGCGGATGACCGCCGCCCAGCGGGAGAAGTACCAGCTGGAGAAGGACCGGCAGACCCTGGAGCAGGAGCGGGCGGCCTTTCAGCGGCAGCAGCTGGAGGTTCAGACCGGAGCACAGCTCCAGGGGATGGGCTACGACGCCGCCTTTGCCGCCTACCTGACCGGGAAGGACGCCGAAACCACCAGCGCCAACCTGACCGCCTTTGACGGCCTCATGCGGGCCTATCGGGCCAGCGCCGTCAACGGCCAGATGCGGGGCGGCGTGCCGCCCAGGGACGCAGAAAAACACGACGACGCCCCTGACCCCTTCCTTATGGGGTTTCTGGGGAAACAGAAAGGATGATTAAACCATGGCAGTGAACTATGCCAGCAAGTACGCAGACAAGATCGACGAGCGCTTTACCCTGGGTTCTCTCACTCAGGGCGCAGTAAACCAGGACTATGACTGGCTGGGGGTGGAGACGGTGAACGTCTACTCTGTCCCCACCGTGGCGATGAACGATTATACCGCCAGCGGCACCAACCGGTACGGCAACCCCACCGAGCTGGACAACGAGGTCCAGGAGATGAAGGTCAGCCAGGATCGGGCCTTTACCTTCACCATTGACCGGAAGAGCCGGGACGACACTCAGATGACCATGGAGGCGGGCAAGGCCCTCCAGCGGCAGATCGACGAGGTGGTCATCCCGGAGATCGACACCTACCGCCTGGCCGCCATCTGCGCCGGAGCAGGCGTCACCGAGACTGGCACCGTCACGGAGGACAACGCCTATGAGGCGTTCCTCACCGTGCAGGCGGGGCTGGATGACAACAAGGCCCCTCAGGGTGGCCGGGTGTGCTACTGCACTCCCACCTACTACAAGTATATCAAGCTGGACGACAGCTTCACCAAAATGGGCGACCTGGCCACCGGCATTGCCATCAACGGTCAGGTGGGCGAGATCGACGGCGTGCCCGTGGTCAAGGTGCCCTCCAGCTATCTGCCGGACGGGGTGAGCTTCGTCATCACCAACCCCATCTGCACCCCTGCCCCGGAGAAGCTGACGGACTACACCATCCACGACAACCCCCCGGGAATCTCCGGCTGGCTGGTGGAGGGCCGCGTCCGCTATGATGCCTTTGTCCTGAACAGCAAGTCCGGCGCTATCGGCGTCTACACCACCGCAGCCTGATAAGGAGGAACTAAACCATGTATTACATCGCAAAAAAGAACGGTAAGACCTTCCGTGTGAGCGACGTCCAGGCCAAGGCCTTCAAAAACGCCGGTTACACCCTGACGGAGGAAAAGACCAAGGCTGCCAAGGCAAAGACCAAGGCCAAGGCGGAGACCGCCGAGACTGCCGAAGCCGCAGAGTAACCGGAGAGGAGGCGGCAGGCCATGTCTGACGAGATCACCGCTGTCCTGCTGGCGGCGCTAGCGGAGCGGCTGGGAACGGATGAGGACGACACTCTGACGGCGGACAGCCTGGAGGACGCCGCCGCTGAGGTGCAACTCTACCTGGGCTGGACGGACGACGAGTGGGCGGGAGAAATTCCCGCTGCCATTCAGCGGAAGGTGGTGCAGCTGGCGGCTCTGTACTACCGCCGGGACAGCCTGGAGGCGGATAACCCCGGCGTGGCCTCCACCTCTGTTACCGAGGACAAGCTGAGCCAGAGCGTGACCTACCGGAGCAGCGACAGCTACGCCGCCCAGGAGAACGCCCTGCTCCAGTCTCTGGCAAGGTATCGGAGGGTGAGCCTGTGAACGGGGTGCTGTTTGACCGCCCCGCCCTCTGGGGGAAGAGCTGGGGCCTGTACCGGCGACAGTCGGGGACGGACAGCCTGGGCGACCCCACCGCCGTCTATCCCGACGAGCCGGACTACACGGCCCAGGCGGGGACAGAGGGAGCGGTGGCCTGGCAGCAGTCCTCCGGGGAGGCGACGATCCGGGAGCCCGGCGAGCAGACCGCCGCCACCGCCGCCGGGTGCGTCTACGATGACACGCTGGAGATCAGCCCCTTCGACCGGGTGGAATTTGACGGCGCTCTGTGGGAGGTTACGGCTGTGAGTAGCTGGCCCCACTGCCGCCGGGTGGAGGTGAGCCGGGTATGGGTGTGAGCCTGACCGGGTTTGACAGCTTTCTCTCGACCATCGAGAACTCCCCGGACGAGCTGGGGCGGAAGACCGCTCTGAAAGCGGCGAAGCTGGCGGAGCAGATAGCCGGACAGGCGAGAGCAGGGGCCCCGGTGGATTCCGGGCGGCTGCGTAACTCCCTGGAGAGCTATGTGGAGACCCACGGCGACACGGTGGAGGGCGGCGTCAAGAGCAGCTACCCTCCGGCCATCTACCATGAGCTGGGCACCGGCCCGGTGGGTGCAGCCAGCGGTCACCCCATGGCGGGTGAGATGGGGGTGAACTACTCCCCGGACGGCTGGGTCTACTGGAGCGACGAGGTAGCTGCCCAGCGTGGAACAGACGCGGAGGGGCAGGAGAACGGCTTTGTCTACACCCAGGGTGTCCCGGCGAAAGCCTTTATGCACAACGCTCTGACCGCCAGCGAGGACGCCATTCTGGAGCAGCTGGGGGCCGGTATTACGGAGGTGCTTGAAAAATGACAGACGAGAGCCTGATCTTGACGGACGCCGCCGGACAGGTGCGGGAGGCCCTGGAGGGACTGGACACGGAGACGGCCTACACCGTCAGCGGCCAATGGCCCCGGAGCGCACCCAATGGGACGGTCATCACCGTCACCGAGCTGGACAACGCCCAGGTCTCCGGCCTGCTGGTGGTGGACCGGCTCAGCTTCCAAATTGACCTTTGGGGGACGGACGGGGACGCCATCCGTACCCTGACCCCGCTGGTCAACACCGCCCTGCTCTCTCTGGGGCTGCTCCGGGACTACGCCGGGCCGCTGACCCTGGAGCGGGGCAATTATTTTCGAAAGACCCTCCGGTTTGGCCGGAGGGTGGACAAGCGCAGTATGCGGCTGGTGGATTGAGTGAGCTAAAGGCGAATTTGCCGAAAGATTTTAGCGTTTCGGTAGTGCCTGCTGCACTCCCTCAGTCTGCCCTTCGGGCAGCCAGCTCCCTCAAAGAGGGAGCCAAGTGAACAGAAAGGAATGATATAAAAATGGCAACCCAGGGATTTGCCTCTATTGGCATCGACGTGACGGTGAACAGCACGGCGCTGAACTACGTCACCGAGATCGGCGACATCGGGGGCGCGCCCTCCGATCTGGACGCCACCTGCTTCAAGGACAAGATGAAGCATAACGTCCCCGGCGTCCAGGACGCCAAGGCGTTTGAGGTGACCTACCTCTTCGACAACAGCGCCGCGGATTCTGATTACCGGGGGATCAAGGCCCTCCAGGATGCGGGGGACATCGTGCCCGTGGCCGTGACCCTCCCCGACGGCACTACCTTTGCCACTACCGGGTATGTGAATACTTACATCTCCGGGGCCAAGGTGGATGAGCTGGTTTCCGCCAAGCTGTCCGTCTCTATCCAGACGGACTGGACGGTGACCAACCCCGCCGCCTGATAGGTGACAACTGACACGGTGTAAGCGGTGACGGGGAGAGCGGCAGACGCTGGAAATTTTGCACACGCCTTTGACGAACTCGCCGGAGGGCTTTTGCAAAACGACAGTGCCTGCTGCACCCCTCCACCGGCTAACGCCGGTCCCCCTCCCCTTTCAGGGGAGGTACAAAAGACGAAAGGATGATTCATCATGAAACGAGCCTATGACGTGGTCCTGGACGGGACGACCTATCGCCTGCGCCTGACGGTGGGGGCTCAGAAGCGGCTCATCAAGCAGTACGGCGTGAACGCCGGGCAGGTGTGCATCGACGCCCTGGAGGACGTCGGCAAAATGAGTGACGTGCTCAACGAGGCCCTCCACTGGACGGGCAGCGGCAACCCCCAGGGGATCAACGGGGAGGATTTCTACGACCTGCTGGTGGACGAGGGGTATTCCATCCTGGAGGGGGTCCCCGAGGTGCTGTTCGGCACGGTGGAGGCCTCCGGCATCCTGCCGAAGCAGCAGTGCGACGATGCGCTGGCCCAGCTCCACGGCGCTCTGAACGCCGGGGACGAGGCGGAGGAAAACCCTACTGCGACGGGGGAAAATGGCTGACCCTGGATGAGCTCATCCGGGAGGGCGTGATCGCCGGGGTCCCGGTCATCGACATAGAGGACTGGACCCAGGGGGAGATCATAGAGCAGGTGCAGGCCTACTGTGAGCGCCGCCGGCGGGAGGGGCAGCAGAGCTCCATCGTGGCGGCGAGGCAGGCGGAGCGCACCGGGCTTATGCTCTCCGGCAGCGGGAAAAAGCTCCCAGAGGTATACGAGACCTTCCCCTTCTGGACGGAGGATGAGATCAAGCTCCTCCGGGTGGAGAAGGTCCGGAGCATTATGAACCGCTGGGCGGCCAGCGGAGGAAAGGGCGGTGAGCAGCCGTGAGCGCACAGACCATTACAGAGATTCGGGCGAAGTTTACCGCAGACCTGTCCGATTACCGAAAAAAGGTCCAGGAGGCCGGGCGGGTGAGCCAAAGCTTCCAGGACGAGATCAGCCGTATTCAGCAGACCATGAGGAGCACCCGGAGCGTCACCGACGCCGAGATGAAAAAGGTCAGCTCCGCCCTCTCCGCCGCCGGGAAACGAGCAGAGCAGCTGGGGCGGCAGACGAGGAGCCGCCTGCCGTTTTTTCACGACAGGCGGCTTTTTGCCCTAGATATTGCTCTTGCGTCTGTTGCAATCAGCGCACAGCATTTGACAGTTTTCTGCGATTGTTTTGCCGCCCTTGCTCCACGGGGTTATATGGTCAGCCTGCATTTCATCAATTTCAAAATGCTTGCCGCATTTCGGGCAGATACCCTTTTGCCGTTCATATGCCGCCCGTGACATTTTCGGGGTGAATGCTCGAATGCTTAAAGGCCGTTCATCGCCGCTGAGCAGGTATTCATATACGCCCTTATTGTCTGATACATCATCATCTTCCATAAGCTCTACAATACGGGCTTCAAGCTGTTTCGGGTCATAATTGTTCGCACTGTATTTATTGTAAAACTCGCCCCATGCGCGACCCTTCATTTCCTTGCGGTATTTCGGGAAAGTGGCTTGCACCCAATTTATGACGCTTTGAAAATACAGCCACAATTCATTGCAGTTTGTGTCATGCTGGTGCTGTGACATATAATCTTCAATTTCCGTACCGTCACGCGCTGCAATCCACTTTATAGCCGTTTCAAGGTAGTTTTGCCGTATGGCGGAACCGCTTAAATAATCGCCTGCAATCTGATAAGCAGGGCATTGTGTTTTGCTGAAATACTTCTTTGCTTCGGTCAGCCATTCGCCTGTATAGATAGCGTTGCGCAGTTCCTGCGCCGTTAGTTGTTCGCCCGCAATGTTGATAATCTTGAACCAGTCCAATTTTTCCTTGTCGGTACCCTCGCAAATATAAATCATCAGAGGATAGTCTAAAATCTGGTTGCGCTCTGCGTCAGTCAGATTTCCGAACTTGCGGGGCATTCCGTCAATAATGACGGAAAATTCATCTGTCACATACTGGCAGATACTGATTGTACGCTGCTGTCCGTCCAAAACCTCATAATCTCCGCTGTCACTCTTTACCCAATACATGACATTCAGAGGGAAGTTGCGGATAACGGTATGCACAACTTCATTCCGCTGTTTTTCTTTGTAAATGAATTCACGCTGAAACGCAGGGCGAATGTTTAGCTTGCCGCTATAACCGACAACGCCGTTTTCTGCGCTGTCAACATATCCGTTCACAATTTCCCTGACAGGGATTTCATGCAATTTAATCTTCATTTTTGACCCGCCTTATGAATATTCTGCTGTAAAGAGAATGAACAATTCTTCCATCCTTAATATAATAATTCCCGCTTGTAGGTTTTCCGCACAGCATTGGATTCCCGTTCGTTTTTTTGCCAGTGCTTCCTGTAAATGAACCATCTTGGCGAACTTCTTTATAGTCGTCATAAAAAGTATTACTTTCAGCACCGAAACCGCATTTTTGTGATAACCCTATAATTTCAAATTGCTCTGGACTATATTGGCTCATAAATGTTATTGGAACACCCATTACACCATAATAATCACACGGTATGTCAGCGGTTTTACTAACTTCAATAGCGTCAAAATTATCATAGGATGGATAATTTTCAGGTGTATACTGCCTAAATAAAGTCATATTTTCATGGCGCTTTTCAATATCAAGGTTAGTAAACCAACAAATATTTCCCATGCGCCGCCATTTTGCCCGTTTTCATCAATCTTAAAATCGGTCTTTTTCCTCATAGCTGTTTGGAACCTTAAACCAGAAATGCCCGCTATTATAACCTAACCATAATTTGTTGTTTGCCAGCAGCGGGAAAAAATCTTTATATGCAACTGCGTTTTGATTTCCAATTATAATAAAAAACTTTTGATATTCCATTAACTGCGCCACATACTCACGAAACAAAGAAAACGGGGGATTTGTTACAACTATGTCTGCCTGTTTTAACAATTCCACACATTCAGCACTGCGAAAGTCGCCGTCCCCGTCAAGCAGGGTCATTGTATTTTTTACGGTTGCGCATTAAATACTCTACGTCAGCAAGGTCAATGCGCCCGTCCTGATTTTCGTCTGTGACTTCCGTTATTTCCACCTTATAGGGGTGCTTGTCACTTTGCACAGGTGCAGCACCTTCAACCGGTAAAAAAGCAAGCTGTCCGCCGCCGTCCACAAAATAATGAAACTCATCGCCGGAAACGGGGGAAATAACATAGCAAGTTGTTATCAGCTTTTTCAAGCCTAATGAATTGAAATTCATAGCAAAATACTTGAAAAAGTTACTTTCATAGGGGTCATCACAATTACAGAACACAATCTTGCCCCTGAAATGCTCTTTGTAATGCTTCAATTCATTTTCAATCAAAGAAAGCTGTGTATAAAACTCATCTTGTCTCTGCTTAAATAAGTCTTTCAGATTGCTATTCCCGGCCACAATCATTCACCGTCTTTCCGTGTTCGCACAGTGCAGCCCATTCGCCACAGTGAGAGCCTTTGCTCTGTAAATTGTCTTTAGTATAACACATTGGAGCAAGGGGGTGCAATCATCCATTGCTCTGGTTGGCAAAACTTTTTGTCCGGTCTGCTGTCGGCGGGAGCGACTGGGTATGGCTGTCGGACAAGGAGACGGGCATTGTAAACAAGCTCATCGAGGCGGCGGTGAGCGACGAGGACAATCCCTTTGTGCCCATGACGTACACCGACATGACCGGGGAGACGGTAACGAAGACGGTCTACTTTGGCACGCCGAGCTACACCGTCTACTCCGGGGCGGACAACCTCCAGTGGGTGAAGGACGTGGAAGTGGAGGGGATCGAGCAATGAGGAGCGTCAGCGACGGCTTTCTGGCCGCCTCCGGGCGGTACTATGCCCGGTTTGTCCTGGCGGACGGGACGGAGGTGGAGAGCGCCGACATCGTCTCCCTGACCCTCACCGCCGCCTGTAACGGGGCCACCGACCGGCTGACACTGGGGGCCTCTCCCGCTGCCAGTCTCACCGGGACGCTGGCGGGGAGCCGCTCCGACCTGGAGGGGCAGAAGCTGACCCTCTGGCTGGGGCGGACGGTCTCCGGGGCGCTGGAGGAGTATCAGATGGGAGTGTTCACCGTCACCCAGGCAACGGTGAGCGACGGGGACACCACCACCCTCCTGGCCTACGACGCCAACAATGTGGAGATGGAGCGCACCACCTACGTCCCCAGCTCTGCGACTACCGCCCGGGCGGTGCTGGCGGAAATCTGTACCCAGGCCGGGCTGACCCTAGGGGACACGGGGACGCTGGCAGATGCGGACGTGTCCGGGTACTCCCTGGAGGGCTTCACCTGCCGGGCCATGGCGGGGTATATGGCAGCCCTGCTGGGGGGCAACGCCGTCATCGACGTGGCGGGGCAGCTGTGCGTCCGGTGGTTTGGAGATGCGGACGTGTCTCTGGGGCCGGACGAGTATTACAGCGGCGGTCTGAGCCTGGCGGCGAAAGACTGGAGCCTGGACACCCTGACCTGCTCTGTGACCTCCACCGCCACAGAGACCACCACCGACGAGGACGGCAACACCACCACGGCAGAGACCAGCAACACCGAGACCCTGGCCTGGGGGCTGGGCAGCACGGGGGTGGAGCTGTCCAACCCCTGGATGACCCAGGCGCAGCTGGCCCTCATTGGGGCGGACATCGGCGGCATGAGCTACCGCTCCGGGACGGTCTCCTGCCTGGGAGATCTCCGGATAGAGGCGGGGGACACGGTCACTGTCACCGACAGCAGCGGGAACCGCTATGCCGTGCCGGTGATGGAGCTGTCCCTGACCTATGACGGAGGCCTGAAAGCAAGCATCGCCGCCTACGCCCAGACGGAGAGCGACGGAGGCGGCTCGGGCAGCTCCGGACCGCTGGCGGAGACAGTGAACAGCCTGAAGGTGACGGTGGCCAACATCCAGAACCTGACGGCGGAAAACCTGACGGCGACCAATGCGAAGATCGCCAACCTCACGGCGGATTATGCAAGCCTGGAGACGGTGGTCGCAGGCAAGGCGGACATCGACGACCTGACCGCCGCGACCGCCCGGATCACCGACCTGGAGGCGGACGCCATCACCACCGGCACCCTGGCGGCAGCGGTGGCGAAGCTGGGCTATCTGGAGACGGACAGCCTGTCCGCTGCCGTGGCCGAGCTGGGCTATCTGACGGTCTCCGATGCGAAGCTGACCTACGCCACCATTGAGAACCTGAACGCCGCCAATCTGAACATCACCGACCTGTCCGCCGACGTGGCCAACATCACCACGATCCTTGCAGGCAACATCGGCACGGGCAACCTCCAGACGGTCCACCTGACGGGGGAGAACGTGGTCATCGACGACGCAGTCATCACCTCCGCCATGATCGCCGACCTGTCGGCCAGCAAGCTGACGGCGGGGACGATTTATACATCTCAGGTTACCATCCAGTCGGAGAGCGGCAACCTGTACATCACGGACAACACCATCCAGATACAGGACGGCACCACCGTCCGGGTGCAGATCGGCGAGGACGCCAGCGGGGACTATAACCTGTACCTGTGGGATGCAGCGGGTAATCTGCTGTGGGACGCCGGGGGCCTGTACGCCGCCGGTATCCATGACGGCATCATCCGGGATATTGCCGTGGCAGACGATGCGGCCATCAGCGGAACGAAGCTGGACATTACAAGCGTGGCGTCTGAGCTGAATCAGGACGGCTCTCTGGTGGTCGATTACAGTAACGTCACGATTAACGAGACAACTCTCTCCGCCTGGTATGCTACGGTCAATACCAAAACGGACGAGCTGACCACTACTACCCAAACCTTACAGACCTCTCTGTCAGAGGTGCAGGGCCAGATCACCGCCAAGGTGTGGCAGACGGATATTACAGATATTACCGACCCTCTGGGGGAGCAGGTCACCACCCTGAACGACCAATACGCCCAGCTGACCCTGGACCTTAACAGCATCACCCTGTCTGTGGGCGACCTGACCACCACGGTCAGCGACAACTACGAGACACTGGAGGGCAAGATCGCCACGGTAGAGACTACTGCCAGCGGCATCTCTGCCACGGTCAGCGCCTTGCAGTCCACGGTCAGCGACCAGGGCACAAGTATCACCGAAATCACCGGTGAGCTGTCCCTAAAGGTGGATAAGGACGACAACGACCAGGTGGTCTCCATGCTCAACGCCTCGTCGGACATTATCACTCTGACCGCCAACCGGCTGGTCATCGAGAGCACCAATCTCACCCTGACAGCGGATGGTATCCTCAAGTGTACGGATGGGGAGTTTTCCGGCAAAATCACCGCAACGGCTGGCACGATCGGCGGGTTTACCATCGGAGATACAGCCCTTTACAACAGCAAAAGCTCCTTGACGAGCTCTACTTCCGGCGTTTACATCGGTACGGACGGTATCTCGCTCGGTTCAGGCTCGACGTTTAAAGTTACCAGCGGAGGTGCAATCACCGCTTCCTCCGGCACGATCGGCGGGTGGTCGCTGAATACCTATAGGCTGTCCGCGTCTGCCACGATCGACGACATCGACTATCGGTATTATATTCAGGCCGCCAAAGGTGACGGAAATTCGACTTATTCCGTGTTTGGCATCCAAAATACGACAGATGATGTTTGGCCTTTCCGGGTGTACTATAACGGGTCAACCGTTTGCACCGGACTGACAGACAGAGGCAACTTAACTGTCACTGGATCGGTGAGCGTTGGCGGATATGCCACAAATCAGATTGTCAAGATCCAGACCGTCAGTATGAGCACCTCTACCTCCGTCGCGGATGGCTCTAACTGGACCGTAACGGGCACTTTTACAGCGGTGAGCGGTGCGTCTTACTTACTGCTGCCGCAGCGATTCAATTATGGATACTGCACGGCGGTATCATACAGCGGCACCACCATTACAGCCACCGTACACAACGCCAGCGGCGGGACGCATACCTGCGGAGGCACTGTGGTTGTCATCGCATATATTTGACAGGAGGAATGATTATGTACGACACACTATGGCAGCTTATCGCTACGGGTAATTACACCCTGGCGGACATCACCAACAAGATCAACGTCTTTTGGGCGGAGAGCCAGCTGACGGACGAACAGCGGACGGAGCTGCTGGCCCTGGCGGTGGAAAACATCTCCACCGACCAGGAGAAGCCGGAGCTGGAGACGACGGTGGAAAAGCTGGCCGCCCGGGTGACAGCTCTGGAGGAGGCGGTGACCGCCTTGCAGGGCGATACCGGAGACAGCGGCAGCGGCGGAAGCTCTGCCTATCCCGAATGGACAAGCTGGGACGGGGTGAGCGACAACTACCAGTATGGGGCCATCGTCAGCCACAACGGGACGCTGTGGATCAGCGTCTATAACGGGCAGAACGTCTGGGAGCCGGGCGTCACCGGCACCGAGAGCCTGTGGCAGGCGTATACCGCAGATGCAGAAAGCAAGGAGTAAGAACATGAAAACCACCATGAGCAATGAAGAGATGGGCCGTTGTGTGGAAATCCTGTCCACACTGAAGGAGAGCGGTAAATTGGGGTACGCTGTTGCCAGAAATCTCCGGCTCCTGAGGACCGCCGCAACCGAGTACCTGGATGCCAGGGCAAAGGCGTTTCAGAAATATGGAACGGCAGACCAGAACACCGGCACCTCCACCATCTCCGTGACCGATTATGTCCGTGAGCTGGGCGAAATTCCATATATCTCCCATGAAGTGGATCTGTACCAGGTGGACGAGGAGACCTTTATCTCCGGCAGCCTGACCAGTGACCAGATGTCGGCTCTGCTGTGGATGGTGAAGGAGGACAGCCCGGCGAATGAGTGAGACGATTATCGCAAGCCTCATCTCCGGGATTGTGGCGCTGGCTGTCTGTATGATCAACAACGCCTTCCAGCAGGCTGCCCAGCGGAAACAGGCGGACAAGACCACGGCCCTCATCACCTATCGGCTGGAGGAACTGGAGAAAAAGGTGGGCAAACACAATGAGGTCATCGAGCGGACGTACAAGCTGGAGCAGCATGAAGCCGTGATGGATGAGCAGATCAAGGTTGCAAACCATCGGATTGAGGATTTGGAGCAGGCGAAGAAGTGAAATCATTTTGCGGATTCGCCGGGAATTTCTACAAGTCGGGAGTGCGTGCTGCACCCCTCCACCGGCTTACGCCGGTCCCCCTCCCCTTTCAGGGGAGGTAAAATCAGAAAGGAAAGTGTAAAGTATGAACACCATTATCGAGAGAATCACCAACAGTGCATGGCTCAAGGCAGCGGGCGTGCGTGCCGTCAAAACGATTGCTCAGACGGCGGTTGCCGCCATCGGCACGTCTGCCGTAATGGGGGACGTGGACTGGCTGGCGGTGGGAAGCGCCGCTCTGTTGGCGGGCATCCTGTCCCTGCTGACCTCCGTTGCCGGTCTGCCGGAGGTGGAGGCGTGAAGCGTCTGACGGAGGCCTTCCCCCGCAACTTAAAAACCGCTGATTTCTCAGGAAATCGGCGGTTTTTTGCTTTTTAGAGCCCTTGATTTACAGAGGATGCACAACATCCAACATACGCCTGACAGCTGGCAAAACCACCCGTCCATCGGGTGGCTTTTTGTTTTCCCGGCCATCGAACTATCCCGCTCCCTCCGGTCCGTCCGTGTCTGTCCTGTCTCTTGCGTTGTTTCCACAAAAACGCAGGTATCGTGAAAAGTGAAGCGAAAGAAAATCATTTGCAGGGGGAGGCCGATAGACAAACATTTGTTCTATTCTATAATACACCCATGGGCAGACAAGCCACACACACGCCCCGGAACCGACGTTCTCCGGATGGCGAAATGGAAAGGATGGTCCGGATAATATGATAGAGAGAGCCGACCACAGGAGCCGTTTCACCCGGATCGACAACGGGATACCCAACGACAGACGACTGAGCCTGAGAGCCATGGGCCTGATGCTGCTGGCCCTGTCCCGGCCGGACGACTGGAAATTCTCCGTCAGGGGGCTGGCCGCCCTGTGCGCAGACGGAAAGGCCAGCGTCAACGCCGCCCTGAGCGAATTACGGGAGGCCGGGTATCTGGAGGACATTCAAAACCGAACCTCCAACGGAAAGATGTCCGGAAGCGAGTTCACCTTCCGGGAACGACCACAAGCCGGAATCCGGGATACGGCAACGGAACCGCAAACCGAATCCTGGGATACGGCAACGGAACCGCAGACCGGAATCCGGGATACGGCAACAGAACCGCAAGCCGGAATCCGGGATACGGCAACAGAACCGCATCCCGATTTACCGGATACGGGGAAACGGACACTACTAACGAATATAAGTACTAACGACGTAAGTACTAACGAATGTGTGAGGTTCACGCCCCCAACTGTGGGACAGGTAAGAGATTACTGCCAGGGGCAGGGCTATTCCATCGACCCGGAGCGGTTCGTGGACTACTATGAGGCCAGAGGCTGGATGCTGGGCAAGTCGAAGATGAAGAGCTGGCAGGCGGCGGTTCGCAACTGGAGCCGGAAGGACCGGAAGACGGAGGAGAAGCCTCCCGTCCGGGACAGCTGGCAGCTCACCGACCCCTCGACGTGGAGGCTTTGATGGACGACAACGAGATTTTGGCGGAGCAGAGCTTCTGCGGCTCTATCCTGCTGGACCGGGAGACCGCTTTCTGGCCGGAGTGCAGGGGGTTTCTCCGGCCGGAGGACTTCGCCAGCGGCGAGTGCGGGAGGATTTACCGGGCGGCCTGCGAGCTGCTGGACGGGGGAGAGCCGGTGGACCCGGTGACGGTACGGGAAAAGACAGGGTGCTCGGCCGGCTTTTTGCTGGAGCTGATGGACGTGTGCGCCACGGCGGTGAACGCGGTGGCCTACGCGCAGACCGTCCACCGGCAGGCGTTGACCCGGCAGGCGACGGGCCTGTGCGACGATCTCCGGGGGAAGCTCCGCACGGCGGGCACGGACACGGCGGCGGCGATCCTGGAGACCTGCGGCGATCTGGAGGCCCTGCTGGGGGCGGAGACGAGCAACGACGTGGAGGGGGCGGAGGAGAGCTTCCACGCGGTCTGGGACTGGCTGTCCGGCCAGGAGACGGGGATACTGACCCTGCCCACCCTGGACTGGCTCACCGGGGGCTTCCTGCCGGGGAAGCTGTATGTCATCGCCGGTCGGCCCGGCTGCGGCAAGTCGGCCCTGGGGGTAGCTCTGGCGGCCATGGCAGCCAGGACGAAACGGGTGCTGTACTGCTCCCTGGAGATGGAGGCCCGGCAGGTGACGGAGCGGGTGCGCAGCAGTCTCTCCGGCATCAGCTTCGCCAAGATGGAGCACAAGACCGACATGACGGAGGGCGACTTTCAGCGCCTGTGGGAGGCCCGGGAGCAGTATCAGGGCCTTCACCTGACGGTCAACCGTCGGCCCGAGGCCACCGCGGACCAGATCGAGGTCATGGCCCGGCAGACCAAAGCGGAGCTGCTGGTGGTGGACCATCTGGGCCTGGTGTCCGGCAACAGCCGGGAGACGGAATACCAGCAGGTGACGAGGAACAGCCGGAAAATGAAGCTCATCGCCCGCAAGCTGAACATCCCGGTGATTTTGCAGGTCCAGCTCAGCCGGGAGGCGGAGCAGCAGGAGCAGCCCCGGCTGTGGAACCTGCGCTCCAGCGGGGCCATCGAGCAGGACGCGGACGTGGTGGCCCTGCTGCACTCAAAGGAGCAGGCGGAGGAGGGCTGGCAGGCCCAGGAGGTGCTGGTCAACGTGGCGAAGAACCGCTCCGGCCCCACCAGGACCTTTCCCCTCCAGTGGTACAAGGGGACGAACCGGTTTGTGGACAGCTTTCAGAAGGGAGTGGTGAAGCGCTCGTGGGAGTAGAAAACAGGGAGACAGGAGCATTGGTCGTGGTTTTGCCATGGAAAAAGGGCCTCTGAGCAATCAGAGGCCCCTTTTTTTGTGGGTTGGTTCCTGGCTCCCTCTCTGAGGGAGCCATGGGAGGGGGGACTTACCCCTTTGCCTTTTTTGCCGCCTTGCGGTCGGCCAGGTAGCTCTTGTAGGCGGCGTACTCCTCCGTCTTGCGGAACTTGCCGACGCCGCGGACCCACAGCGCGATGAACACCAGGGCAAAGAAAGCGGCGCCACAGGTGATGATGAGGGCCATGTAGATCACGGTGGGCATGGTGGCGGTGACGGTGGTGTCCTCGCCCACGCCGTTCATGCCCACGGAGTTGGCGATGGCGTACAGGTCGTGGTGGACGGCCTCCCGCATGGCGGTGACCACCACGGGGTCGTCCTCGTAATCCGGCAGCTGGTCGGTGACGTAGGGCATCATAGCGTCATAGATGGAGACGCCTGCCAGAACACCGTCCACGCCGTTGACGTAGTTGACCAGGACGTTGTCGGTGATGACCATGCCGTCACAGCCCCACTCGCCCCGGAGGATGCCAGTCATGAGGCCGTAGTTGCCGCCGGACCAGGTGCAGCCCCAGCGGGTGTAGGCCACCATGACGCCGTTGCCGTTGCCCTCCTCGATGGGGGCCTGATAGGCTTTCAGATAGACCTCACGGGCGGCCTGCTCGTTGATCCAGACGCCCAGGCCCAGACGGTCCTGCTCGCAGTCGTTCAGGGCGAAGTGCTTCATCACCACATGGACGCCCTTGGCCTGGATGGCGGCCACCTCATACTGGCTCATCTTGCCGGACAGGAAGCCGTCCTCGGAGTAGTACTCGAAGTTGCGCCCGCCGTAGGGGGTGCGGTGGATGTTGTTGCCGGGGCCGTAGAGACAGGCGATGTCCGCCTCCAGGCAGTTGTTGCCGATGACGTTGCCGATCTCGGTCATGATGTCCACGTTGAAGGTGGCGGCCATCACGTCCTCAGAGGTGAAGGCGGTGGCGGCCAGCTGGGTGGCGTCGGAGCCCAGCAGGCTGGCGGTCAGGCCCTGGGGGCCGTTCTCGTCCCGGGTGCCCGGGGCCTGGATGGACTCCACCGGCATGGTCCAGTGGAAGGCGTCGCCGATGAGGCTGACCATCTCGTCAAAGCTCATCTCGTCCAGCAGGTCGTCCCACAGGGGGTCGTCGTAGTCCAGGCCGATCATGTCGTACAATGTCACGCCGTTCTCGGCATTCAGGGTGGGCATCTCCACGCTGTCGTAGTCGGAGGCGTCATACTGCACGTCCTGGAGGTCGGCGATGAGGGTGTCGTTCAGGGTGAACTGAATCGTCTCAGAGGGCCAGGTGCCCGTCCAGTCGCTCCGGGAGAGCCAGGTGACCTCCGTGTCGATGCCCTCGTACAGGTTGGGGTCGGCGCAGGAGAGCTGGTTGGTGATCTCGGTGCCGTTGGCGGAGACGGAATAGGTGGTGGTGTCCAGAGCGTCCTCCGTCCAGCCGTAGACCAGGGAGGCGTCCCCGTCGGCGGTCATGCCGTCGGCTACAGTGTAGCCCTTGGCGGCCAGGATGTTGTTCACGGCGTCATGGGCGTCGGTGGCGGCGGTCAGGTAGTAGTCGCCAGCGTCCAGGATGTAGGTGCCCGCCCCGTAGGTGTCGAAGGAGGCGATGTCGCTCTTATTGACGGTGATCTCCAGCGTCTCGGACGCGCCGGGGGCCAGAATTTCCGTCTTGCCGAAGCCCACCAGGGAGACGGAGGACTTCTCCACGCCGTTTGCCACGTCGTAGTCGGTGTAGGGGGACTGGACGTAGACCTGGACGGTCTCCTTGCCGGAGTAGGTGTCCCCGGTGTTGGTGACGGTGACGGAGAGGGTGTAGGTGTCCTCACCTGCGTCATAGGTGACGGACATGTCGCTATACTGGAAGGTGGTGTAGCTCAGGCCGTAGCCGAAGGGGAAGGCCACGTCGTCGGAGTAGACATACCCATCCGTGTTGCCGGTGCCCATGACCGCGTCCTCATAGCGGGTCTCGTAGTACTTGTAGCCCACGTAGATTCCCTCCTGATAGATCATGTAGGTATCTGCGCTGTCGGGGATAGCGCTGGTGTCGCCGCTGTAGGTCACAGGGGTGAAGTTGGCCATGGCAGGGGAGGAGTAGCTGTCGTAGCAGTAGGTATCCACCAGGCTGCCGGAGGGGTTCACGTCGCCGGACAAAATCTCGGCCACGGCGTTGATGCCGGTGATGCCCACGTCGCCGATCCACAGACAGGCGTCCACGCCGTACTCGTTGTCCTTCAGGAAGTCCACCTGGAGGGCGTTGGCGGAGTTGATGAGGACGATGATCTTGTCGATGGTCCCCGCCTCCTTCATGGCGGCGATCTGGGACATCATCTCTTTCTCGTTGTCGTCCAGAGCCAGGTAGTTGGTGCTCTCATACTCCAGGTCCGCGCCCTCGCCGCCGATGCGGGAGAGGACCACGATAGCGGCGTCGCCGTAGCCGGACACCGAGTCGATGACCTCATCGGTGTAGGCGCTCCAGGGGGCCTCGTAGATGGAGGCGCTGGCGGTGCTCACCATGCTGGTGGCCGGCCGGGCGTACTCCGCACCGGCTCCCTCGGTGTAGAAGCTCCACAGGGTATCGTTCACCGAGAAGCCCGCCTTCTCCAGAGCGGTTTTCAGGGTATCGGCGCTGGAGGCGTCGATGTTGCCCGAGCCGGTGCCGCCGTAGACCAGGTTCACCGACGAGGTGGAGAAGCAGCTCACCGCCGCCCCGGAGTCCAGAGGCAGGGCGTTGTTCTCGTTCAACAGCAGGGCCGCGCCCTCAGCCTCTACCAGCTGGCACAGCTCCTCGCCGTAGTCCGTCATCTCCTCCACGGAGTCGAAGTCGCTGGTGAAGTAGACGGCGCTGTCGTCCTCGTTCTCCAGCTCCCAGAAGGTGCCGCCCACATAGGCCGCCACCGTGTTGTCAAAGATGGACAGGACGAGATAGACGGGGGTCATGAGGATCGCAAGGACGATACAGAGGATGCTCAGGCCCTTAAAGGGGCGGATGGATTTGCGCTTGGCCTTTTTATAGGCCTTTTTCAGCGCTTTCTTTTTTGCTTTTTCCTCGTTCACAGGGGTTCCTCCTTTAAATAAAGAGATGGGTTGGCGCGGACAGAAAAGCGGGAGGTGAGTCCAATCCGGCAGGCACGGGCGGGCGCTCCCCGATTGCAGATATACCTCCATTTTCTGACATTGTGACCATTATACCACAGCGTACACAAAAAAACAAGGACAAATCCCATTGATTTTGAGAAAAGTCTGACAAATAATGAGGCCACAGGCAAAAAAAGGTTCTATAATAAATGTTGGGGTCAGGTTCAGAGCCTGACCCCAATTCTATAAA
>JAJQFJ010000038.1 GCA_021201185.1 Clostridiales bacterium | reverse complement strand
AACCTCAAGTTTAGAAAAATCCTTATCTGGTGCTTCGTTTTGTTTCACGTTGTTTGATTTACAAGATACACGCCTCGTTGTCCGCTCTCGTGGACAGCTTATTTAGTATATCAGCTTCCGCTCCGGTTGTCAAGAACTTTTTTCGGTTTCCCAAATATTTTCTTTTCACCGGCGAACAGTGACACACAGCTCTCTCTGGGCCAGGCGCCGCAGCGCTTCACGCTCATTGAAAGCAATCGTTATTATACGAGCTGTTTTTCCGTTTGTCAACCCCTTTTTGTCCTTTTTCCGACACTTTTTACTGTTATTTTCTTCTGCTAAATATTGGGCCCGCGTTATTTCTGTTCCCCCAGATATTGTGTCAGATCCTTCGCCGCACCCGCAGGAGCAGGCAGGCCAGAAGGGGAAGGCCGTAGCAAAGGGCTGCGTTCCACCCCTGTATCCCCCGCCACAACCCCTGAAGCTCAAAGGTGGTAGGGTCCATCCATGCAGCAGCCAGAAAAGCTGCGATTCCCGCCCCCCAAATAAGCCACCTTCGGCTGACACCGTTCCACAGCTCCTTTCCATACTCCCCTATGGCGCAGACCTGTGCCGCCAGCAGAGCCAGGTCGGAGAACACCCAGACCGTCGCCACAACTGCCTCGATCCGCTCGGTGATCTCCCCCAGGCTCACCTCCTTTGCCATGCTGAAAAAGGGCGTCTGAAGCCGGATCGCCGTCTGCCAGCCAAACATCCCGATCATGACCGCTCCTACCGCCGAGAGGAGCAGGCAGAGCAGTGCAAACCAGGCCGCCAAAATCCGCTCCCCCTGGCCCTGTTCGGTCGCTCTTCCTTTACAATAGAGAATGGGGATGCTGAACCCCAGGACGGAGAGCACCGGCCCGGCGGACAGGAGCAGTCCGTCCCACCCCTGAAGCCACACCGGCCACAGGTTGTACAGCCGCACCTCCCGGACGCCCAGAAGGATCACCAATCCCACCGTGACGATCAGCACGTAGAAGAACAGCCTCCCCATCCGGCAGACGGTGGCAAATCCCCGGCGACTCACCAGGCAGACCACCGCCATCATCACTGCCAGAAACATCAGGATATTGGTGTCCGTGTAAATAGAGGAGACAAAGCTCTCCCCGTAGAGCCGCAGGTTGAACGCACTCATCACCGCCAGCCAAAGGCCGGTGACTGCCGTCAGCACCTTGCCCAGTCCCGTTCCAAAGGCCAGCAGGTACATCTGAGGAAGTCCCGCCGACCGGGGCAGCCGCCGGAAGGTCCGCCCCAGCACCCACAACGCCAGCAGAAGCACCGGCAGCGCCAAAAGAGGCGCCACCCAGCCGCCTGCTCCGGCCAGCGGCCCCGTCTCCTCCGGAATGACCCGGAGCAGCGGGGCCAGCAGGCCGCAAAAGAGCAGGATCGCCATCTGCCGGGTGGTCGTCTGTTCCTGTTCCATCGGTCACGCTCCCTCTCTCATGGGCAGGTCCACGTCATAGCTCCGCTCCACCCTGCCCTCTGCCGTCGCCCGCAGCTCCACTGTGGGGAACCAGTCCTCCCAGTGTGCCAGCAGCTGTGTGCTGTGGGCCGGGCACTGATACACCAGCTGCCGCCGGATGTGGAGAAAATCCGCCCCATCCCCCTGGCCCCGGTCCAGCGCCGCCTGTGCCAATCCTGCCACCTGGCTGAGAAAGCCCTGCTCCAGCGCCTCCAGCACCGCCGTGTCCGTCAGATCCGCCCAGCCGGTGAGCTCATTCAGCTCTCCCTGCACCTCCAGCCGGGCGGTCACAGCGGTCAGTCGGCCTGTCTCGTCAAATTCCGGCTCCCATCGGCGCTGGCACAACACCAGCCGTACCCCCGCCACCGTCCCGTTGGGCAGCTCCACCTGAAACCGGTCCAACTGGTCCCACCCGGAGAGCAGAGAAGCCCCTCTGGACTCCTCTCCGGTCAGCGCCCCCGTCAATTTCTGGTCTGTCAGACAGGCCAGGCCGGTGAGGTGGATCTCTTTCTTCGGCTGCTCCCCCTGCCCCTCCGGGTCATAGTCCGGATTGTCCGCCAGCTCCAGCACCGGGAGAAGGGCCACCCCGTTGTCCTCCGTCTCCGCCAGATAGGCCCGGACGGTAAAGGACCAGCCCTTCCCCCCATAGGTGCGGTTCCTGCTCACCGCCTCCAGCCGGTCGGCGAGGGCGGTGGTTTTGGATGCGGTCAGACGCAGGGCGCTCTCCCCGGTGTCCCCTGACAGGAGGAACAGCCGCGTCCCCAACCGCATGGAGAAGTCCCGCTCCAGAAAGTCCGCCAGGCCCTCGATGCCCTCCCTGGCCAGCGCCTCCCCGATGACGCAGTCCGACAGATGGCCCATCTCCACATAGCCGTCGCTCTCCGTCTGGAGGGCCTGGACGCTGCCGAACACTGTCAGCCCCTGTTTGCTCAGGAGAAGGGGAATCGTGTCCGAGTTCCCCTGGCCCTGCCGTTGGAGTCCCCCGGAGAGAGTCACCTGAATCAGATCTTCGTCTCCCACGTCCAGGGCCATGGTGCGCACGAGCTTGACCTGGCTGATGTCCCTGGCCCAGGGCAGCAGGTCGCTGCTGCACCCGGAGAGGAGCAGGTACAGCCCCAGGACCAATATCAGCAGCAGTCCTCCCTTTTTTCGTCCCGTCACCCTCGTTTCCTCCAGTTCTCCGTGTTCAGCCCGGTGGGCCGGAGCTTGTCCTCCGACACCGGGCGGCGCAGGATAGGGCCTCCCTCCAGAGCGTTCCGCCCGGGCGTACCAAAGGGGCCGAGATAGAAAAATCCGTGGTCCTCCAGCCCCGCCAGGTGGGCAATGAGCAGCGCCGCCCCGACGGTCACGCCGAACAGCCCCGCCAGCGCGGCCAGCAGGGCCAGCAGCAGCCGCCACAGCCGCAGGGCGTTGGCAAAATCCTGGTCCGGGACGGTGAATCCCGCCACCCCGGCCACCGCCACCACAATGACCACCACGGGGGAGATGATCTTGGCGTCCACCGCCGCCTGACCCACCACCAGGCCGCCGATGATGGACACCGTCTGTCCGATGGTCTTGGGAAGCCGCTGCCCCGCCTCCTGCAAAACCTCAAAGGCCACCAGCAGGCCGATCCCCTCAAAGGCGGTGGGAAAGGGGACATCCTGCTTGCTGGCGATGATGGACAGGGCCAGACTGGTGGGGATCAGCTCCAAGTGGAACTCCGCCACGGCGATATAAAAGCCCGGCAGCAGCAGGGTGAGGACGACGCAGACATACCGCAGCACCCGGAGCACTGTGGCCGCCAGCCAGTGATAGCTCCTGTCCTGGGGCGTCCTTAGCAACAGGCTCACATCTCCCGGGAGCAGGGCCCCCACCGCCAGCCCGTCGATGAGCAGGGCCACCCGCCCCTCCAGCAGTCCCCGGCACATCCGGTCGGGCCGCTCGGTGAACAGCATCCGGGGAAACTCCGTGGCTCTGGGGTCGGTGAGATACTCCTCCAGCTCCGCTGTGGTCAGCAGTCCGTCCTCGTCGATCTCGTCCAGACGCCGGGCGATGCGAGCAGGGAGGGCCGGGTCGGTCAAGCCCTCCAGCCAGAGCAGCTCTACCGGCGTCCGGGTCTGCCGTCCCACCACATGGCGCTGTATCTTCAAATGAGGGGAGCGGAGCCGCCGCCGGATGAGGGAGGTGTTGGTGCGCACCGACTCCACAAAGCTGTCTCTGGCCCCCTTTGTCTCCGTCTCGTTCTCCGGCTCGGAGACCGACCGCTTTTCCTCCGTCTCCACCGAGCAGGTGATGACCCCGTCCGGGAGGAACAGGGCGCAGCTCCCTTCCAGCAGCTGAGCCACCGTGTCGTCCAACGTGGTCTGCTCCCGGGCGTCCTGGTTCCAGACGCCCCCGTCCAGCAGGGCCCGGGTGGGCCGCTCTCCCTGGGGGATGTCCAGCGTCCCCAGCGGCCGGAGAACGTAGTCGTTCAGCCGCTCGCTGCGCACCATCCCTCCCAGCCAGCAGACCCGGATACCCGTCTCCCAGTGGGGAGGCCGCACCTCCTTGTGGGAAAAATCCTCGCAGTCGGCAAACACCGCCTCCACCCGCTCCCAGGTCAGGGGGCCGTCAAGCTCCGGCTCCTGCCTGGGATGGTGGGCCACATGTCCGGCCCCCGCTCCAAACAGGCTCATCTCTCCACCCTCTTTTTTCTCAGATGTGGAGAGTATGGCCCGAAGTCGCCCTTTCTATGTCGCCGTCTTTTTTCATTCCCTCTAAAACGACAGTCCGGGGACGGTGGGCCGCTTTTCTGCGGTCTGCCGTCCCCGGTCAATATAAAATATAAATGATGTGACGCTGTTCCGATCAGATCCTCGCCACGCCGCTCTCTCTGGCGGCCTGGGCCACGGCGGAGGCCACCGCCCCTCTCACCCGCTCGTCAAAGGCGTGGGGGAGGATGTACTCCGCGCTCAGTTCCTCCTCCGACACAAGGGAGGCCAGGGCGTTGGCGGCGGCGATCTTCATGGCGTCGTTGATGTCGCTGGCCCGGACGTCGAAGGTCCCCCGGAAGATGCCGGGGAAGGCCAGGACGTTGTTGATCTGGTTGGGGAAGTCGGAGCGGCCGGTACCTACCACGGCGGCTCCGGCGGCCAGCGCCTCCTCCGGCATGATCTCCGGGGTGGGGTTGGCCATGGGGAACAGGATGGCGTTGGGGGCCATGGTCTTTACCATTTCAGCGGTGACCATCCCCGGCGCGGAGACCCCGATGAACACGTCCGCTCCCTTCAGCACCTCCGCCAGAGAGCCGGAGCGCCGCTCCCGGTTGGTGACGGCGGCGATCTCCCGCTTGGCGTCGTTCAGGCCCTCCCGGCCCTCGTAGATGGCGCCCTTCCGGTCGCACATGATGACGTTGTGCAGACCGCGGGCCTGGAGCAGCTTGATGATGGCGATGCCCGCCGCCCCGGCGCCGCAGGTGACCACCCGGATGTCCTCCATCCGCTTGCCCACCAGCCGCAGGGCGTTGGTCAGCGCCGCCAGCACCACCACGGCGGTGCCGTGCTGGTCGTCGTGAAACACCGGGATGTCGCACCGCTCCTTGAGCTTCCGCTCGATCTCAAAGCAACGGGGGGCGGAGATGTCCTCCAGATTGATGCCGCCGAAGGAGCCGGCCAGCAGGGCCACCGTGTTGACGATCTCGTCCACGTCGTGGCTGCGCACGCACAGGGGGACGGCGTCCACGTCGCCGAAGGCCTTGAACAGAACGCACTTGCCCTCCATCACCGGCATCCCCGCCTCGGGGCCGATGTCCCCCAGGCCCAGGACGGCAGAGCCGTCGGTGACCACTGCCACCGTGTTCCAGCGTCCGGTCAGCTCATAGCTCTTGGCCGGGTCCTTCTGAATCTCCAGACAGGGCTGGGCCACCCCGGGGGTGTAGGCCAGGCTCAGTCCCTGACCTCCATCTTGGGGACGGTGGACAGCTTGCCCGCCCACTGGTAATGCAGCTTTAACGACTCCTCTGCGTAGTTCATCTTCCGTCATTCCTCTCCTGCCCTGGCAGTTTTTTCACAATCGACGGTATTATAGCGTAAAATTCCCCCCTATGCAATCCTGATGAATGAAAATAGGCTATTTTCCTTTTTTCTTCCGGTTTTATATGGTATAATCTGTATAGAAATACCATTCCCGGAGAGGAGGCGCCCAACCATGACCACTCAGCCGCCCCCGGACGCCGACCGGCGGGGCTACCTGCTGGAGGAGTTCCGGCTCTTTCACCTCAGGGAGACCCGGGCCCAGCGGTTCTCCTATCATTACCACGAATTTGACAAGGTGGTGGTCTTTCTCTCCGGCCAGGTGACCTACACCGTGGAGGGCAGGGCCTACTTTCTCTCCCCCGGCGACCTGCTGCTGGTGCCCCACCACCACATCCATCAGCCGGACATCGGCGGGGCCACCTATGAGCGGTACATCCTGTGGCTGGCCCCGGATTTTCTGGAGTCGGAGGGCCTCTCCCCCTGCTTTCAGCGGGTGAGGGAGACCGGCTTCCACCTGATCCGCACCGGCAACCGGGGACAGCTCATGGACCTGCTGGCCCAGCTGGAGCGCGCCCTGAACGACGAGGGCTTCGGCCACGATCTGCTGGCCCGCACCTGCTGCCTACAGTTTCTCATCCACCTGAACCGGGGCAGTCTGGGCAATCTGGCCCCGGAGGGAGGACAGTCCTTCCGCTCCGACCCCAAGATCGACGAGATCATGGCCTATATCAACGCCCATCTGACGGAGTCCCTGTCGGTCCAGAGCCTGGCGGAGCGGTTCTTCCTCTCCCCCTCCTGGCTGATGCACCGGTTCAGGGAGATCACCGGCTGCACCGTCCACCAGTACGTCCTGCAAAAGCGGCTCATCCTGGCCGCCTCCCTCCTCCGCTCCGGGACCCCGGTGATGAAGGCCGCCAGCCAGAGCGGTTTTGCGGACTACTCCACCTTTCTCCGTGCCTTTCAGAACGCCTATCACGTCTCTCCCCGGGACTATCGGTAAGGCCGACAGCAGCCCCCGGGGCGGGCCTCCTCCCCCGCTGCTTCGGCGGCTGTCTGTATAGAAAGGTTTCTTCCAAAACTTTTTGACCCCATTCGGGGAAAGGCCCTTTTCGCCGCCCTTTCTCGTCCGGTTTCCCTGGGGACGTTGTTACGTCAACCCACCAGTGCATATTTTTTCCGCATCTCACCGAAAATTCCGTGTGCAAAACTCTGTGGAAAATGTGGAAAAGTCCTGTGGAAACGAATTTCCACCGGCAGACCGGTCATTTTTTTCAAAAGTCCCGGGGATGAATATTCACTCCGTCCGCCCGGGACATAATTCCTCCCGTAAAGAAAGAGGCCCCGCTGACCGCGGGGCCTCTCTGCACTCATTCTGTACTTTTTTCCTCTGTTAGCTGCAGCTGTCTATTCTGTCGGCGATCCCCCGGGCCACCTTGATTCCCGAGGCTCCCGCCTGGGCCAGGCCCCGGGTAGTGCCCGCCCCGTCGCCGATGGCGAAAAATCCGGGCATGGGAGTCTCCAGCTCCCTGGAGAGCTGGATGCGGCTGGAGTAGAATTTCACCTCCGCGCCGTAGAGCAGGGTGTCGTAGTTGGCGGTGCCTGGGGCCAGCTTGTCCAGGGCGTAGATCATCTCGATGATGTCGTCCAGCTGCCGCTTGGGCAGGGCCAGGGACAGGTCGCCGGGAACAGCGGCGGTGAGGGTGGGATGGACAAAGGACTTGCTCATCCGGTGGTCGTTGGTCCGCCGACCCCCCACCAGGTCGCCGAACCGCTGGACCAGCACCCCTCCCGCCAGCATATTGCTGAGAGAGGCGATGTGTTTGCCGTAGCGATACGGCTCGTTAAAGGGCTGGGTGAACCGGTTGGACACCAGCAGGGCGAAGTTGGTGTTCTCGCTCCGAAGGCTGGGGTCGGAGTAGGAGTGGCCGTTGACCGTGTTGATGCCCTCCACATTCTCCGCCGCCACATGGCCGTAGGGGTTCATGCAGAAGGTGCGCACCTGGTCCCCGTACTGCTTCGTCCGGTAGACCAGCTTGGACTCGTAGACCACATCGGTGATGTGCTGGAACACCTTGGCGGGCAGCTCCACCCGGACGCCGATGTCCACCTGGTTGTTGATGAGAGGGATGCCCATGCCCTTGCACTGGCTGGCGAACCACTCCGCTCCGGAACGGCCCGGCGCTGCAATGAGATAGGCGCAGTCAAAGTCGCCCCTGTCGGTACACAGGCGATAGCCTCCCTCCGTCAGCGGCTCGATCCGCTCCACGGCGGTGTGGAACCGGAAATCCACCAGCTCCTTCAAATACTCATACAGATTGGCCAGGATGCGCAGATTGTTCTCCGTCCCCAAGTGCTTACACTGGGCCTGGAGCAGGTGAAGGTCGTATTTCAGCGCCTCCCGCTCCAGGGCCATGGCCTCCGGGGTGGAGGTGGAATAGACCTTCTCCGTGGCCCCGAAATGGACGTTCACCGAGTCCACATAGTGGATCAGCTCCATGACCTCCCGGTCTTCCATGTAGTCGGTCAGCCAGCCGCCAAACTCGGTGGTGAAGTTGAACTTCCCGTCGGAGAAGGCCCCCGCCCCGCCGAAGCCGCACATGGTCCCGCAGGTCTTGCACTGGATGCACCGGTCCACCTTTCCCTGAACGATGGGGCAGGTCCGGGCATAGATGTCCGCCCCCTGCTCCAGCACCACGATCTTCAGCTTCGGGCAGCGTTTCGCCAGCTCGTAGCCGGCGAAGATCCCCGCCTCGCCACAGCCGATGATGACCACATCTGCTCGTTCGCTCATAAAAAACGTTCCTCCTGTCTATCTGACGGCCGGTAAGGCCGTCCTGTTTTTCCTTTGCCGTGTCTCGCCTACAGGCACACCCATATTATATCGGATTTTGCCAACAGATGGTATCCTTTTTCCGCAAATTGTGTTAAAATCTTTCTGAACGAAAAAGGAGGCCCTGCTATGACATTTCCCCAGACAAAACAGGAGCTGCGCCATTACTACAGCATGGCCAGCATTGCCCTGCTGGTGTTTACCGTCCTCGTCGAGGTCGCTGTGGAGCTGTACTATATCCCCTATTACACGGGGAACTATCGGCTCTTTTACAGTGACTGGTACTATTACGCCATGGACGCCATCGTGATCTATCCCGCCGGCTTTATCGCCTTCGGGCTGGTCCTGCGGAAGTTCCCCTGCCCCCGGCTGGCCAGGGGGCCGGAGCCGTCTGTCGGACAGGTGTTCTCCGGCATCGCCGTGGGGATAGGCCTCCTGTATCTGGCCAGCATCTTCACCCAGACGATCCTGGCGGACACCGACACTGTAGACTACGCCAACGAGGCCATCTCCCAGGAGCCCCTTCTGGTGTCCCTTCTCTTCACCGTCATCCTCGCCCCCATCTGTGAGGAGCTGCTCTTCCGCAGGCTGCTGCTGGACCGGCTGCTCTTTCTGGGCGACTGGTCGGCCCTGCTGCTCTCCTCCCTGTTCTTCGGCCTGTTCCACACCAACCTGTACCAGTTCTTCTACGCCACAGCGGTAGGACTGGTGCTGGGCTATATCCACATTATGACCGGGCAGATGAAGTGGAACATCGGCCTGCACATGTTCATCAATTTCTTCTGCGGCCTGCTGGTGGACTATCTCCCGGACACCGACCTGGTGTGGGGCATTTTCGACGCCGTGATCTATCTCTGTATCGCCTATGCCATTTTCTATCTTGCGTGGAAAAGACCCTGGCGAAACCTCTATCCGGGTCCCACGAACTGGTCTGCGTCGGAAAAGCGCTCCGCCTGCCTCACCTCCGTCCCCTTCTGGCTGTGCGTGGTGGCCCATCTGTGGCTGTCCGTGTACTATATCTATATCGCCTGAGCGGTTTTCTTCTGTTGGCTGAAACAGCGCTGAAAGTTCCCTGTTTTGCCTATTTTAGCTGTTTACAGATACTTCATAAACGGTTTTCAATTTTTTCAACAATTCCCTCCCCATCCTGATATAATAACCGTTGTCAGGAACGAAGCGCAAACCTCTCTTTTTCTCCTTTCTCTTTTCTTTCTCCCTTTCTTTCAGGACGCTCCCCGACCGGTGGTGTGGTCGGGGAGCGTTTCCTGTTGCGGGGAAGTTGAGTCGCTCACCCGACCCACTGCAAATGGTTTTCCACTTGATATTCTTTCCCTATACACAAAACAAAAGCACCTGCGTACACAGGTGCCTTTTTTCGCATGGGCGATAACGGATTCGAACCGCTGACCCGACCCACTGCAAGCGGTTCACCGCTTGACAATCTCTCCCTATACACAAAACAAAAGCACCTGCCATAGCAGGTGCTTTTCCTATGGACGATAACGGATTCGAACCGCTGACCCTCCGCACGTCAAGCGGATGCTCTAGCCAGCTGAGCTAATCGTCCAAATCGACGTTGACTATTATACCCATGTCCGTCCCGGTTGTCAAGACATTTCTTCCTCTTTTTTCTCCCCCGTCCCCAGGTCGGCCTTGATCTGACGAGTGATTTCCTCCACCTGCTCCATGGAGGAGAGCTGGGAGAGCTTCGATTTCCACTTCGTCCCGTTGCGTACCCCCTTGAGATACCAGGCGTAGCTCTTTCTCGCCTCCAGACAGGCGATGTGTTCCCCCTTCCACTGGCAGGCCAGGCGAAACTGCCGCAGCGCCGTGTCGCACCGCTCCTCCACCGTGGGCAGCGGCGGGACCGGCTCCCCCGCCAGATATGCCTTCACCCGCTGAAACAGCCAGGGATCGCCACAGGCCCCCCGGCCGATCATGATACCGTCTGCCCCGGTGACTGCCAGGATATCCGCCGCCGCCTGAGGGGTAAAGACATCCCCGTTGGCAAAGACAGGGATGGAGACTGCCTCCTTCACCTGTCGGATGATGTCCCAGTCCGCCCGTCCGGCATACATCTGAGTTCGGGTCCTGCCGTGGACGGTCAGGCCGGAAACCCCTGCCGACTCCTGCATCCGGGCAAATTCCACCGCGTTCACATGCTCTGCGTCCCAGCCCTTGCGGAATTTCACCGTCACCGGACGCCCCGCCCCCCGGACGGCGGCCTCTGCCACCCGGCAGGCCAACTCCGGGTCCCGCATCAGGGCGGAGCCGTCTCCGCCGGAGACGATCTTGTGGACCGGACAGCCCATGTTCACGTCGATGACCGCCGGGTCCGCCAGCTCCGCCACCTTCGCCGCCGCCTCCTGAATGCAGACCGGGTCGCTGCCGAAGATCTGCACCGCCGCGGGCCGCTCTGTCGGGTCCAGGGACATCAGAGGGACGGTCTTTTTGTCCTGGTAGCACAGGGCCTTGGCGCTGACCATCTCGGTGACGGTATAATCCGCCCCCAGCTCCCGGCAGATCACCCGGAAGGCCCGGTCCGTCACCCCCGCCATGGGTGCCAGGGCCAGTCTGCCGGGCAGCTCCACAGTACCGATCTTCACCGTCATCGCCCCCGTCTCCTGTCAAAGTGGGTTCAGGATACCACAAAAATCGAAGGAGGGCAAGGGGCGGGGCGCGTCAGATTTCCGGAGCGGCGATCAGCGTTCGGTTGTGGTCCCCCGCTCTTTCATGATATAATGACAATTACCAGACAAGAATAATTACCAGACAAGAATAAAGGAGGAAACCCTTATGATCTTCTCCAAACTGAACGGCGGGGACACCTTCGCCGCCTATCCCCAGGCCCTGCGGGACGCCCTGGCGTTTCTGCGCACGGCGGACCTGCTCCACATGGAACCGGGCCGCTATCCCCTGGACGGGGACCGGATGTTCGCCAATCTGATGGACATGACCACCCACCCCTTTGAAGGCTCCCACCCGGAGGTGCACCGGAAGTACGCTGACCTGATGTACTGGCCGGAGGGGGGAGAGAAGATCGGCGTTGCGCCCTATCTGGGCACCGAGCCGGTCTTCCAGGCGCGGCCGGAAAACGACGTCTCCCTGCTGGAGACGGTGGAGGACGAGAGCTTTCTGACGGCAAAGGCGGGCTTTTTCGGGGTGTTCTTCCCCTGGGACGCCCACCGTCCCGGCCTGATGCTGGGGGACGCCCCCGCCACCAGCCGGAAATGCGTGGTCAAAATCAGTATGGAGCTGCTGGGCTGAGGCCCACAGCTGCGGGCGGTGTCTTATCGCTCGCACAGTCGTCGCCTCCCTGTGTCTTTTTGCCGGTACACGCCCGGCTAAAAAGACGTATTTCACTTTATTTTGTTGCTTTCGCAACAAAACTCCTGCGGAGGGCTTCCTAAACTTTTTGCTTGGTTTTCTTTTCGTAGACAAGCTTTTTTGACAGACTGACCCGCCTGCCGCCGGCAGGCGGTTTTTTCCTGTCACACCACCAGCGCCAGCACTCCGGCGCAGGCCGCCCCGGCCAGGAACCAGAGCCAGCGGCTATACCGCCTGAGCCACTGGAACCGGCGTCCGGCCGGGGAATGTTTCCGCAGATAGCTGTCCGCCACCTCCTTTGCCTCCTGGACCACCTGCTGAGCCGTGACCCCCTCCTGCTGGAGGGCGTCCTCCTTCAGCAGGAAGATGGCCTGTTCAAATAATCGCTCGTCCGGCGAGCGCACCACGATGACCCGACGGGAGATGCCCTTTACCATAACGCTCCACACCTTTCCAGAAACTGGAATCAGTATGGCCCCTCCGCCCCCGGTTTATCCCGGGGGCGGAAAATTTTGTACGTTGCCGACGCAAATCATCCCGCCCGGGGCGTCTGACGGTTCACCGCCTCGGTCTGCCGCCTCTCCGCCGCCTCCCGGCGCTTGAGCTGGAGGACGATGACCGTCCGGTCGTCCTTCCCGCCGCTGCTGCTCTGAAGGATGCGGGTCGCCAGCTCCTTTGGGCGCTCTCCCCGGAAATCCCGGATCAACTGCCAGAGCCAGTCGTCTCCCTCCCCGTCGGACACGCCGTCGCTGACCATCACCGCCATGTCCTCCGGGGCCAGGGAGAAGGACCGGACGTCCGGCCTGCTCTCCTGCCCAAATTCCAGCCCGGCGGGCAGACTGCCCCCGGACAGCTTTTTGACCCTTCCTCCCAGCCGCAGATAGGTGGGCGCGGCCCCCAGCTTGTAGCTCCGGCACTCGCCGGAGAACAGATCCATGCCCAGCAGGTCGATGGTGGTAAAGCCCAGCTCGCTCTCCCCCCGGAGGGCCAGGGCGTTGGACAGGGTGGCCAGGGCAGCACAGGTCCAGCACCAGACCCAGCACCACCCCGGCGGAGACCGCCTCCGGCCCCTGACGCCGGGCCAGCACCAGCACCAGCGCGCCGGAGAGGGCCGCCCCCAGATTCAGCGGTCCGAACAGGCTCACCTCCCACAGCGCCGCCGCCAGACTGCCCCCCAGAAAGAGCAGGCCCGCCTGAGAGACACGGCCCGCCGGGGGAGCCTCCTCCGGCTCCAGCCAGGGACGGAGCCCCGCCCGGTACAGCCAGGCGGACAGGGCGATCAGCGCCATCTCCACCGCCTCCCCCGTCAGGTCTGTCCGGCTCCACCGCTCGGTGGCCAGGGTGAACAGCCCGGTAAGGCCTCCCAGCAGGGCGCTGCACACCGGCAAAAACCAGGCCCTGCGGTAGATGGCCAGGTCGTAAAAGGCAAAGGAGAGGGCATAGATCAAAATAGAGGCGGACACATAGCGCAGACCGCTGACCAGGCCCAGGTTGGTCAGATATCCCAGGCTGGCCCCGATGAGGGCGCAGAAGCCCCCCGGCCCGGAGCCGGAGGCCGCCACAAAGCCCAGGGCAAAGGGGGCGTAGCTGTCCATCACCCGGGGCAGGGTCAACGCCGCCCCCAGGGCCAGACGGCCCCCGCACTCCAGCAGGACGGGGACTGCCGGCTGGCGGAGGAGCCTCTCCCCCCGGTCCGCAAACCCCCGTCGGGCCTGTCTCCAGGCCCCGGAAAAGGAAGTCGCTTTCATTCGTACTCACCTCGTCTTTTGGATGAGATGATGATACCAGCCCGACCCGGAAAAACCGGTCGGGAAATGGCCCGTCAGACCGGAAATAGAGGACGAAGTTCCAACAAAATAGGCCGCCCTTCCGGGAAAGGCGGCCGTCCTCTGTCAAAAAGGCCGTTTTAGTCTCCCTCCCCGCAGCCCATTCGGAAAACCGGCATAATCCCCTCTGTCTCAACACATTTCGTCAACAAAAAAACGGTTGTTGCTTTTTATACGCGAATATGTCATAATAATGAAAGATACGGGAAAAGGAAATTTCCAAACGAGTAAAAAAGGGGGAAAACAAGATGTTAGTCAACGGTATCGTTTTCGTGATCCGGTTCATCCTGGGCCTGGGCCTGGTCGCCCTGAGCATTTTCCTGATGGTGGTGAAGCTGGGAGGACTTACCTTCGTCCCGGGCGTGATCACCCTGATCGTATTCTCAAGCGCTGTGGATATGGAGGTCCTGGCAAACTTCTGGGGATGGGATGAGAGCACTGTCAGTATATTTCTGATAATCTGGGTCGGAACGCAAATCTTTTTCTGTGCAATGGAGTCTGAAGTCGTAGGCAGCGTCTTCGGCGGGCTATGCGGCATCATTGCCGGTATCCTGACCATGGGAGTATTCGGCACCGAGGGCGCCGAGGTGCTGCTGGAGATCGTCTCTGTCCCGGCCGTGGCCATCTTCGGATCGTTGGGCCTGATTATCCTCCTCTTCTGTGCTTTTATCATTTTCTTTTAACAGCCGCGTCGGGAGAGTTGGTGAGAGACGATGAAATTCATTTTGCTGTCTTTGGGAAAAATCGGCATATTCGTCCTGATTTGGGCTTCCCTGTCCATTTCTGGCGTCCTGCTGCCGCCGCTGCGGTGGGAGCAGGCGGTGGAGACCTGGAACTACATCCAGGAGGCCGGGACGTATATGACCAGCAGCGGGGGCTTCGCCTACGATCAGTACGCCAAAAGCGCGGAGAACACCACCTTTGCGGCGGGATGCTATGAGAAATACATCAACACCGGAACAGGTAATCTTCAGGCCACAGATCAGATCGCTGCCTGTGTCAGCGAGGACACAGTCTATCTCATCAGAGAAGGATACATGCTTCAAATTGAATACAGCAGCCACCTTGAATTCACCAAGGTCGGCACGTGTGACACGGCCCAGGCGATGGTCGCCGGCATGAACAGTCTGTTCGGCGTGGACGGGGAGAGCATGACCTTCCACCGCACCCAGAACTATGCGGCCTATACTCTGGCGAATACCGGTTGGAGATCCGGCTATGATGAGGCCGATTTTCCGGCCCTGGCGGATGCGCTGTATGCGCTGCTGGTGAAGCAGGAGACGGAGTCCCTGAGCGCGGAGGAGTTTGCCGCGCTGGTCTACTATACCAGCGACGGCACCCTGTTGGGCTGGGTGGACGGCGCCGCCTGGCTGGCAGACGACCGGAGCGTGGCCGGTCAGGTGACGATTTATGAGCAGACGGCGGAGGGCGTGCGGACGGAGAAGGTTTCCTACGTTGACAACTACGACGGCGTGGGGGCGGGCCGCTTCCTGGCGGAGGTCATGATCGTCTACATTGAGGACGAGCATCTGAACCTCTATTTTCTGGACGGCTCCCGACACTCCTGTTATGTCCAGGCGACCGTCCGGTCGCTGAATTATCTCTATTTCGATGACGTCTTCTATACCATCTGGACGGATGATGAAAATGTCGTTTTCTTTGACTATCTGCTGGAGTGGGCCAATACCAGCAACATATCCAATCTGAAACAGGAGGGCTGCACCGTAACGGGGCTTTTCTGCTTCCAGGATGTGATTCTTCTCTGCACGTCCGATTCAAACATCAAATCTATTCATTTTTCTTTTGACGCTTAAAGGAGGAGGAAAGAGCTGTGTACTATCTGTTGATGTGGGGCGTCATCTTCCATGCTTCCCTTCTCTTTTGCGGAAATCTGATGGGTGCAACCACTCTGTTTGAGATGGCTGAGATGCTGAGCGATTCGAACTTTATCGTGGCGGGGCTCTGCTGGGTCCCATCGCTGTGCTATATTGCATTCTGTCTCTGCTTTTTCCTGATGCCACATAGCGGGGTAGAGATGATCGCCGTTCCTGCCTTCTTTATCATCGGGCTGCCGATCGTCTGCATACTGCTCCAGGACTCCGTTTGGGCGCTGATCGGTACGGCTGTTGTGGTAGGGGTTTTGTCTCTGTTCATGGGGCCGCTTGCAGCAGTCCTTTTGATCGGTCTGATTTTACTGATCCCAGGCGTAATCGTTGGCGCCTGCGCACTGGTTGCAATAGGGGTTTTCCTGGGGGTGATCTCTGTGCTGTCTGCCATCATCGGCTCGTCCTTCCTGCTCAGCGCCATCTTTTGCGTGCTGATTGCGGGCCTGATCATCTGGTTCCTGATCGTGCGGCCTGTCAAGGCGCTGATTCAGAAGCAGGGGATATCCTCTAAGGTGGCCTCGATAGCCACGCTGGTCTGCGCCTGCGTGGGCATTTTCATCGGGGCGCGGACCATCCTGTTTAACTTTATGGTGTTCTTCTGAGCGGAAGGGGGGTACATAAGGTTGGCAGAAATTACTTTGACGGTGGCCCGCGTGATCGGCGGTCTGCTCATTATTTTGCTCAGTATATTCCTGATGTCCCTGGGTCTGGGGCCAGTGCTGGCCATCCCCACCCTGGCAATCACCGTGATCTGTGTCTCGGACCTGACCATTTTCGCGGGGATCGACGAGGAGGTCGTTGCAGCGACGCTCCAATGCGGCGTGGATCAAGTGGGCTGGATGATGGGCGGTATTCCCGCCGGTGCGGTGATCATCTCCTTTATGGGAGCGGGCACTGTGGGCAACGTGATGTGCGGCCTGGACGGCATTGCCATCGGCATCCTGACCATGGGGGTCTTCGGCACAGATGTCGCGGAAGCGGTGGCAGATCTTGCCTGCATCCCTCTGGTGGGTTTTGCTGTCGTATTCTTTGTCGTCTGCATGGTGCTCGGGGGATTTTAGCGGTTAAGCGTCATTTTTCGCAGCAGAAAAGGCCCTGTGGAGAAAATCCATTCTCCTCAGGGCCTTACCGTTGTCTTGTTTTTCCGCCTTATGCCAGCGCTGCGGTGATGATGGCCATGGAATAGACCTCCATGCCGTTGCAGCCACGGGACAGGTCGTTGATGGGGGCGTTCAGGCCCAGGAGGATGGGTCCATAGGCGTCGAACTGGCCCAGACGCTGGGCGATCTTATAGCCGATGTTGCCGGCGTTGATGTCCGGGAAGACGAACACGTTGGCATGGCCCGCCACCTTGGACTCGGGGCACTTGGTCATGGCCACTCTGGGGGAGACGGCGGCGTCGAACTGGAGCTCTCCGTCGATGGCCAGCTCGGGGGCCAGAGCCTTGGCCATCCGGGTGGCCTCCCGCATCTTGTCCACATCCGCGTCCTTGCCGGAGCCGTAGGTGGAGAAGCTCAGGAAGGCGACCTTGGGGTCGATGCCGAAATGGCGGCCGCACTCGGCGCAGTACACGCCGGTCTCGGCGATCTGCTCGGCGGTGGGGTGGATGTTGATGGCGCAGTCGCCGAAGGCCAGCACCTCGTTATCGCCGGAGGCGGAGGCGCGCACCAGGATGAAACAGGAGGAGACGCTCTTGTAGCCGGGCTTGGTCTTGATGATCTGGAGGGCGGGACGGACGGTGTCGGCGGTGGAATAGGTGGCGCCGCCCAGCAGGGCGTCGGCCACGCCCATCTTCACCAGCATGGTGCCGAAGTAGTTGCTCTTGCGCAGCATGGGGATGGACTTCTCCGGGGTCATGCCCTTGCTCTTGCGCAACTCACAAAACAGCTCCACCATCTCGTCGAACCGGTCATAGTTGTTCGGGTCGATGATGGTAGCGCCACGGACGTTGTAGCCCGCCTCCTCGGCGGCGGCGAAGATCTCGTCGGGATTGCCGATGAGGATGGGGGTCAGGAAGGTGCTGGCCAGCAGACGGGAGGAAGCCTCCAGAATACGGGAGTCAGTTCCCTCGGTAAAGACGATGGTCTTGGGGTTCTTCTTCAGTTGGGCAATCATAGAGCCAAAGCCAAATGCCATAACAGTGTACCTCCTAAAATCTATCTATCATTTCCTGTGAAACAGGATACAGACAGCCTCTAGGATAGATTTTATTCCTTTGGCACAAAAATTGCAAGGGTTTTGACGGCTGTTTTGGCTAATTTCCTTTGCTAAGTTTTTAACAAAGATTTTCCGCTCCCGACACTTCACTTTTTGAATACGGTCTGTTATCATTATTACTATCTGTTTTTCTTTTTTGTCTTTTCACACCGGGAGTGTTTTTTGATATTATGATGACCAATCAGGATTTTTCCCACACCCTCTCCGCTCTGCGGAAGGAGCGCGGCATCAGCCAGCGCACGGCGGCGGAGGAGCTGGGCATCAGCCAGGCCCTGCTGTCCCACTACGAAAACGGCATCCGGGAGCCGGGGCTGGCCTTTGTCATCCGGGCCTTCGACTACTACCGGGTATCTGCGGACTACCTGCTGGGCCGGACCACGGAGCGGGAGGGGACGGCCGTCCATCCCACAGCCGTTCCCGGCGCCCAGAGCGGCCGACAGCGCCAGCGCCGGGCAGCCACCGAAGCCGCCCGTCCGGTGATCAACGCCGTCTCCCTGCTCTTTGACCTGCTGGCCCGGCTGGAGGACTCCGCCGTTCTCTCCGCCGCCGCCCGGTATCTGTCCACGGCGGTCTATCTCCTCCTGCGGCAGCTCTACCAGTGGGACCCCGTCGCCAGTCTGGGGCAGTTTTCCGCCGACGATGACGCCATCTCCTCCGGTCTGGGGGACGCGGAGCTGCAGCTGAGCCGGGGGCGGTATCTTCTCTCCCTCCGGGACCGCGCCCGGGAGGGGGCAAACCTCTCTCTCCCCAACCGGGAGACCCTTCGCCGGGAGTTCCCCGCCGCCTATCCCTATGTGTCCGCCATCGTCCGGGACACGGAGGAGCGCATCTCCGCGCGGATGGAGGAATAATCTTTAACCTTTGACTTGGGAGATTTATCATGAATCAGGACCATATTCGTAATTTTTCCATCATTGCTCACATCGACCATGGTAAATCCACTCTTTCCGACCGCCTCATCGAGCTGTGCGGGGCCGTGGAGGAGCGGGACATGGAGAGCCAGCTGCTGGACAATATGGAGCTGGAGCGGGAGCGGGGCATCACCATCAAGGCCCGGGCGGTGACCCTGCATTACCAGGCCCCGGACGGGGAGGACTATCTCCTCAACCTCATCGACACTCCGGGCCATGTGGACTTCAACTATGAGGTCAGCCGTTCCCTGGCCGCCTGCGAGGGGGCGGTGCTGGTGGTGGACGCCAGCCAGGGGGTGGAGGCCCAGACCCTGGCCAACACCTATCTGGCGCTGGACCACGACCTGGAGATTTTGCCGGTCATCAACAAGATCGACCTCCCCGCCGCCGACCCCAAGCGGGTAAAGGAGGAGATTGAGAATATCATCGGCCTCCCCGCCGCCGACGCCCCGGAGATCTCCGCCAAGGCGGGCATCAACATCCCCGCCGTCCTGGAGGACGTGGTGGACAACATCCCCGCCCCGGAGGGCGACCCGGAGGCCCCGTTAAAGGCCCTGATCTTCGACAGCCAGTATGACTCCTACCGGGGCGTGGTGGTGCTGGTCCGGGTCATGGACGGGAAGCTGTCCGTGGGCATGGACGTGCAGATGATGGCCTCCGGCGCGGTATATAAAGTTGTGGAGTGCGGCCATATGCTGCCCATCGGCATGGAACCCAGAGACGAGCTCACCGCCGGAGAGGTGGGCTACTTCACCGCCAGCATCAAAAACGTCCGGGACACCCGCGTGGGCGACACCGTCACCGGGGCAAGCCGTCCCACGACGGAGGCCCTCCCCGGCTACCGGCCCGCCCAGCCCATGGTCTACTGCGGCATTTACACCGAGGACGGCTCCAAGTACCCCGACCTCCGGGACGCCTTGGAAAAGCTCCAGCTCAACGACGCCTCCCTGGTCTTTGAGCCGGAGTCCTCCGCCGCTCTGGGCTTTGGCTTCCGGTGCGGCTTTCTGGGACTGCTCCACATGGAGATCATCCAGGAGCGGCTGGAGCGGGAATTTGACCTGGATCTGGTCACCACCCTGCCCAACGTCATCTATGAGATCATCAAGACAGACGGCTCTGTGGTCCGGGTGGATAACCCCCACAACTACCCCGACCCCGCCGTCATCAAGGAGGCCCGGGAGCCGTATGTCAACGTCTCCATCCTCACCCCCAACGACTATGTGGGGAACATCATGCCCATCTGCCAGGAGCGCCGGGGGGAGTACCGGGATATGCAGTATCTGGACACCAACCTGGTGGAGCTGCACTACGCCATGCCCCTGAACGAGACGATCTTCGACTTCTTCGATACCCTCAAGGCCCACACCAAGGGCTACGCCTCCCTGGACTACGAGCTGGCGGACTACCGCACCAGCAGTCTGGTGAAGGTGGACTTCCTCCTCAACGGGGACAAGGTGGATGCCCTGAGCATCATCGTCCACAAGGACAAGGCCTATGGCCGGGCCCGGCGTATCTGCGAGAAGCTGAAGGAGAATATCCCCCGCCAGCAGTTCGAGGTGCCCATCCAGGCGGCCATCGGCGGCAAGATCATCGCCCGGGAGACCATCAAGGCGGTGCGCAAGGACGTGCTGGCCAAGTGCTACGGCGGCGACATCACCCGAAAGAAAAAGCTGCTGGAAAAGCAGAAGCGGGGCAAAAAGAAGATGCGCTCCCTGGGTACAGTACAGATGCCCACCGAGGCGTTTATGGCGGTGCTCAAGCTGGACAGTCAGTGAGAAATTCGCAACCCCCTTGGCTCCCTCTTTGAGGCAGGGAGCGAAGCGGAAGTGCCGCTTGACGGCGGAGCTGGCTGCCCGAAGGGCAGACTGAGGGAGTGCAGCAGGCACTGGCATCAATCAAAAAATCGTTCGGCGAATTCGCTGATAGTAGGGCTTGAGCGGCTTTCGCTCTCCCTCAGTCAGCTTCGCTGACAGCTCCCTCACAGAGGGAGCCAAGAGGTTTTCTTATATTCCTCTCCCCCAAACCCACGATAAAACAACAGAAAACGCCCTTCGGCGTCTCTGACGAGGTACTGTGATGAACGAAACTCCTCTGGAAGCCCCCCTCTACGATGCCCTGCGGCAGTTCGCCGACGAGAAGCCCCTGCGGATGCATATGCCGGGGCACAAGGGGATCGGTCTCCCCGTCCCGGAGCTGCGGGGCTATGCCGCCCTGGATTTCACCGAGACGGACCGCACCGGCGACCTCTACCGGGCGGACGGACTGATCGACCGGGCAGAGCAGCTGTGGGCGGACTACTGGGGCAGCGAGAGCTGTCTGTTTCTCACCGGCGGCTCCACCCAGGGGCTGCACACCGCCCTCTCTCTGGCGGCGGAGGCCGGCAGCACGGTCATTATGGACCGGGTGAGCCACCGGTGCCTCCACACGGGGATGGCCCTGCTGGACCTCCGCCCGGTATGGCTGGAGCGGCCCTGGCTGACGGAGGGGGGCGTATGGGGCCCGGTGTCCCCGGAGTCGGTGGCCCGTCTGCTGGACGAGACGGGGAGCCGGACGGTGTGCATCACCTCCCCCACCTATTACGGGGTCTGCTCCGATGTGGAGGCCATTGCTCAGGTCTGCCATGACCGGGGGGCCAGGCTGGTGGTGGACGGGGCCCACGGGGCCCACCTGCCCATCTTTTACCAGGAGAATCCCTACCGCTCCGCAGACCTGGTCACCGTCTCCGCCCACAAGACCCTTCCCGCTCCGGGACAGTCCGCCCTGCTGTTTGCCAACGGCTTTTCCATGGACCAGCTCCGGGAGCACAGTCTGCTCTTTGCCACCTCCTCCCCCTCCTATCCCATGATGGCCGCCCTGGACCGGTTGCGGACCTGGCTGGCCTGCGGCGGAGAGAAGCGTACCTTTCTCACCGCAGGAGCGTCCCTCCAGCTCCGGGAGAAGTATTCCTGTCTCCGGGAGAGAGAGGGCCTGACTCTGGACCCCCTGCGGCTGACCCTGCTCACGGAGGACGGGGAGGCGCTGAACCGCTCTCTGGAGGAGCTGGGGGTGTACCCGGAGATGCACGACAAAAACCACGTGGTCTTTATCCTCACCGGGGCGGACGGAGACGAGCAGCTGGACCGGCTGGACGCCGTGCTCACCCTGTTGGGGCTGAGCTATCAGGAGCCGGCGATTCCGGAGCCCCTCCTGCCCCCGGCGGCGGAGACGGTCTGCACGCCAAGAGAAGCGGTCTTTGGCCCCCGGGAGCGCGTCCCCCTGTCTCAGGCGGAGGGCCGCATTGCCGCCGGACAGATCTCCCCCTATCCCCCCGGCGTGCCGGTGGTGGCCCCGGGGGAGCGAATCACGAAAAATCATCTGGTCTATTTGTCCCAAATCGGGTATAATGGGCTGCAAGAGGATATCACTGTGCTGCAAGAGTCGCTGTGACCCTTTGGAGAGAAAGATGAGGTCGGTGAGATGAAGATGGTCGTCGCCGTCGTCCACCTGGACGACGCCCCTAATATCGTGGAGCGCCTGGCCCAGAAGGGCTATGGCAGCACCTGTATGCATTCCCAGGGCAGCTTTCTCCAGCAGGAGAACCGCACCCTTCTGGTGGGCGTGGCCGACGACCGGGTGAAGGAGGTCCTCTCCACCATCCGCAGCGCCGTCCGCTGGCGGCGGGGCTCCGTCACCGGGAAGAGTCCGGCCAACTCCATGATTGTCTCCGAGGACGCGGAGATCACCATCGCCGGGGCCACCGTCTTTGTCCTGAACGTGGACCAGTTTTTGCGGGTATGAACCTGTCGCATCTGGCGGGCAACGCCCGTCTCAAAGGGCAGCTCTCCCGACCGGAGCTGCTGCCTCACGCCGCCATCCTGGGCGGCCCCCAGGGGAGCGGGCGGCACACCCTGGCCACCCTCCTGGCTCAAGCCATGCTGTGCCAGCATCCGGAGCAGGCCCCCTGCGGCGAATGTCTCCCCTGCCGCCGGGTGGCGGAGGGCATCCACCCGGATGTCATCCCTGTCAGCCGGTTTCAGGCGAAGGAGGAGCAGGCGAAGGACCTCTCTGTGGGCACGATCCGTCTGCTCCGGGCGGACGCCTACGTCCGACCCAACCAGGCGGAGCGGAAGGTCTACCTCATCGACCGGGCGGACTCTATGAACGTCAGCGCTCAGAACGCCCTGCTCAAGGTGTTGGAGGACGGGCCGGAGTACGCCGTCTTTTTCCTCATTGCGGAAAATCCCATGTCCCTGCTCCAGACCATCCGTTCCCGGTGCGCCCTGTATGAGCTGGGGCCTGTTTCCCCGGAGGAGGCCCTACCGGTGCTGAGAGGCCGTTTTCCCGGCCGGTCTGACGGCGAGCTGACCCAGGCCGTTCAGACCGCTCACGGGCTCATCGGCGGGGCAATCGCCCTGCTGGAGGGAAACGGACAGCAGGAGCCGCCGGAGGTGTCCAAAAGCCTGGACGCCCTGTGTGCCGCCCTCTCCCGGCGGTCTGAGCTGGCTCTCATGGAGTGGTCTGTCCAAATTCAGAACGACAAATGGAGCCGGGATCAGCTGGCCTCTCTCTATCGCGGCATCGTCCGCCGGGCCACAAACGCCCTCACCGGCGATGCGAAGGGGACCGACTGGCGGAAGGCCCTCTCCCCTGCTCAGCTTCTGGCCCTGACCGACCTGGCCAGAGAGGGAGAGCGCGCCATGGAGCGCAACGTCTCCCCCGCCCACAGCGCCGGGTGGTTCGCCGTGTCCGCCTGGAAGCTTGTCTCCGCAGCATAACCCATTTTTGGACGGCTCCGCCGTCCTGCCATACAGGAGGAAACCCCAGTGACAGAGATTATCAGCGTCCGCTTTAAGAGCGGCGGCAAGGACTATTATTTCAATCCCAACGGCCTGCAGGTGCAGGAGGGCCAGGAGGTCATCATCGAGACCGCCAAGGGCATGGAGTGTGCCACCTGCGTCAAGGGCAACAGCATGATCGACGAGGAGGAGCTGATCTCCCCCCTTCGCCCTGTTTTGCGCATCGCTACCCCCGGCGACCTCCGGCAGCTGGAGGAAAACCGGAAAAAGGAGGAGCGGGCCTTCCAGATTTGCCAGCAGAAGATCGCCGAGCACGGGCTGGAGATGAAGCTCATCGAGGTGGAGTACAGCTTCGACGGCAGCAAGATTCTGTTTTTCTTCACTGCCGACGGCCGGGTGGACTTCCGCGCCCTGGTAAAGGATCTGGCCTCCGTGTTCCGCACCCGCATCGAGCTGCGGCAGATCGGCGTCCGGGACGAGGCGAAGCTGCTAGGTGGTCTGGGGGTCTGCGGACGGGCCTACTGCTGCACCACCTTCCTCAACGACTTCCACCCCGTCTCCATCAAGATGGCCAAGACCCAGAACCTCTCTCTCAACCCCACCAAAATTTCCGGCGCCTGCGGGCGGCTGATGTGCTGCCTGAAATATGAGCAGGACGCCTATCAGGACCTCATCAAGCGGGCGCCCAAGCAGGACTCCCTGGTGGAGACCCCCGACGGGGTGGGGACGGTGTGTCAGGTCAATCTTCTCCGGGAGACCAGCAAGGTCATTCTGGACAGTGACCCGGACAGCCCCCAGGTCTATCCCAACAGTGAGCTGACCGTGGTGCGCAGCGGCAAGGGTCGCCGCCCGGCTGGCTATGAAAAGCCGGAGGAGGGCGAGGCAAAGCCCGTCCCCCAGCAACGCCGGGAGCGTCCCGCCCCGGTCAGAGAGCGGGAAATCCCCGCCTCCCCCGCTTCTCACGAGGCATCCGAGCCTGCTGACCGCCGTCCCGCCCGCAGCGTCCACCAGAAACAGCCTCAGGCAGACAGCCCGGCCCCCGCGCCAGAGCAGGAGGAGCCCCGCCGCAGCCGTCCCCACTACCGCAGACACCGCTCCCACAACCGGGGCGGACAAAGCAGCGAATCGTAAAAAAAGCGTGTCCCGATTTGGGACACGCATTTTTTTGCCGCTCACATTTTTTTCAGCAGCTTCTCGATGGTCTCCTCATGGGCCAGCACCAGGAGATGGTCCTCTCTGTGGATGACCTTCTGTGGGGAGGGCATATAGCTGGTCTCTCCGTTGACCGCCACGATGCCGATGATATATACCTCATATCTGGCCCGGATGTTGGAGGACAGGATGCTCTTGTCCGTCCACTCCGGCAGGGGGGTGATCTCATAGATGGAGTAGCCGTCCTTTAAGTCCATGTAGTCAAAGACGTGCTCGCTGTTGTACTTCACCGCCGCCCGCATGGCGGAGTCCTTATGGGGGTGGATGATCTCGTCCGCCCCATTGCGGAGAAGAAATTTGATGTGCACCTCGTTGCTGGCCTGGCTGACCACATATTTCGCCCCCAGGTCCTTCAGCAGGCTGGTAATCTCCAGATTGCTCTGGAAATTTCCGCCGATACACACAAAGCAGACGTCAAAGTTTGCCACCCCCAGCCTCCGGAGCACGCTCTCCCGGGTGCAATCGGCGATCATGGTGCTGGTGGCCACATCCACCAGGTCCTCCAGGGCCATCTCATTTTTGTCCACAATGAGTATCTCGTTTTTCATTTCCGCCAGGTCCCGGCACAGATAATGGCCGAAATCCCCCGCTCCGATGATGAGAAAAGACTTCATCTCTGCATCTGCCTCCCCTGTTTTCCAATTATCCTACCGTGATCTCTTCCTCCAGACAGCGCACCTCGCCCCGTTGCCGCCGCTCGGTAAACGACATGGCAAAGGACAAACTGCCCACCCTGCCCAGGAACATGAGCAGCATAATGACCATCTGAGACAGGCTGTTCAACTCTCTGGTGACGCCGGTGGACATCCCCACGGTGCCGATGGCGGAAAATGCCTCAAACCGCACATCCGCCAGAGGCAGATCCTGCCCGATGAGCAGCACCAGAATGGCAAACAGCGCCAGCGAGAAGTTGATAAATACCACCACGCTGGCCCGCCGGATGGCGTCCCGGTTCAGCCTGCGGTGGAAGATCTCGCAGTCCTCCTGACGGGTGAGGTAGGACCTGATGTAGAGGACGATGACCACCGCTGTGGTGGTCTTGATACCGCCCGCCGTGGAGCCGGGGCTGCCGCCGATGAACATGAGACAGGCAGTCAGTATCTTGCCTCCACTGGAGAGAGCCGCCGTATCCACCGTGTTAAATCCCGCCGTCCGCGGAGTCACGGCGGAGATCAGCGCCGCCCACACCCGCTCCCCGGCGGTCATCCCGGCAAAGAGACCGTTTCTCTCACTGACCAGAAAGAGCAGTGTCCCTCCTACGGTCAACGCCGCGGTCATGGACAGAACGATTTTGGTCTGCAGCCGGTATTTTTTCCAGTGCCACCGGTTTTCCAGCAGGTCCTCCCACACCAGAAATCCGATGCCGCCGATGAGGATTAAGGCCATGAGCACCAGGTTCACCAGCGGGTCTGCGGCGTAATTGGTAAAAGAGGAATACTCCCCCTGATAGCCCATCAGGTCAAATCCGGCGTTACAGAAGGCGGAGACGGCGTGGAAAATTCCATAGTACACTCCCCGGACCAATCCCAGCTCCGGCACAAAGCGGACAGAGAGCAGGACGGCTCCCATCCCCTCAAAGAACAGCGTCCCCCGGACGATGCGCCGCACCAGCTTGACACTTCCCCGGAGCTGCAGGGTGTTCAGGCTCTCCCGGATCATCTCCCGGCCCTCCAGGCCGATCCGCTTGCGCAGCAGCGTCATGGCAAAGGCGCCGATGGTGATAAAGCCCAGTCCGCCGATCTGTATCTCAGTCAACAGCACCAGCTGGCCGAACAACGTCCAGTGGGTCCAGGTGTCGTAGACCACCAGACCGGTGACGCAGGAGGCGGAGACGGAGGTGAACAGCGCCCCCAAAAGGGTGGTCTCCTGCCCCTCCCGGGTGGCGAAGGGGAGCATAAGCAGACAGGCCCCCGCCAGAATGACCGCCAGAAAGCCCACCATGATCATCTGCGTTCGGGACAGCCGGACGGTTTTCCTCCGATGCAAGGCAGCTCCCCCCTTTTTGAAATCCATCAGAGTCCGCGTTATTTCAGCTTTTTCCACTCAGCCACCGCCAGCTCGTCACAGCGGTTGTTGTACGGGTTGCTGGCGTGGCCCTTGACCCAGTGGAGCTTCACCTGATGATAGTCGCACAGCTCCAGCAGCCGCTCCCACAGGTCGGGATTCAGGGCGGGCTGCTTGTCGCCCTTCACCCAGCCCCGGCGCTTCCAGCTCCTGGCCCAGCCCTTTTCCAGGGCGTCGATGACATATTTGGAGTCGGAGTACAGCTCCACCACACAGGGCTGGTTCAGCGCCTCCAGGCCACGGATGACCCCGGTGAGCTCCATCCGGTTGTTGGTGGTGCTTTTTTCTCCCCCGGACAGCTCTTTTTGATAGTCCCCGTAGAGCAGGATCGCCGCCCAGCCTCCCGGCCCGGGATTCCCGGAGCAGGCGCCGTCAGTGTACAGCGTCACGGTCTTCATATTATCTTCTCCTGAAAAGGAAGGGGCGGATGTGAGACATCCGCCCCCTTTTCCTTTGTTTATTCGTTTATTCTTCCTCAGAGGTCTCAGCGTCGGTATTCTCCTCCGACGTCTGCTCCTCCATCTCGTACATCCTCGTCTTGGCCATGGAGATCAGCTTGACCCCCTCATCCAGAGACATCATCAGAACACCCTGGGTCACCCGGGAGTAGACGCTGACCTCTCCGGCGCTGGTACGGATGATCGTCCCGTCGTCCGAGATCATGAGAATGTCGTCCCTGGGCTTGACGATGGCGGTGGCCGCCACCTTCCCGGTCTTGGAGGTGATGTTGTAGTTTTTCAGGCCCTGGCCGCCCCGGCCCTGGAGGGTGTATTCCTCCACCATGGTCCGCTTGCCGTAGCCGTTTTCCGTGATGGTGAGCAGGGCCTCTCCGTGGCTGGCGATCTCAGCGCCCACCACGTAGTCGCCCTCACGGAGCTTAATGCCACGGACGCCCACGGCGTCCCGGCCCATGCAACGCACGTCCTCTACGGCGAACCGGATGGCCATGCCGTCGTGAGTGGCCAGAATCACGCTGTCGTCTGCCAGAGTGAAGCGGACGGCGATGAGGCTGTCCCCCTCCTCCAGAGTCAGGGCACGGATGCCCGCTTTCCGGGCAGTGTTGATGCCCGCCAGGCTGATCCGTTTTACCGTTCCCTTCCGGGTGACCAGTACCAGATAGGCGTCCTCCAAAAATTCCCGGCAGTGGATCATGGTGGTGACCTTCTCCCCCGGCTCCAGGGGCAGGATGTTCACCAGATTCGTCCCCCGGGCCGTCCGTCCGGCCTCCGGGATCTGGTAGCCCTTCTTCCGGTGTACCTTGCCTATATTGGTGAAGAACAGCATATAGTCATGGGTGGAGCAGGTGAACATGGTCTCCACATAGTCCTCCTCCCGGAGGGTCTGGGCGTTGACTCCCTTGCCGCCCCGCTTCTGGGCCCGATAGGCGGAGATGGGGGTGCGCTTGATATACCCCGCATGGGAGAGGGTGAAGACGCATTCCTCCTCCTGGATGAGATCCTCCACGTCGATCTCGTCCTCCACCTCCTGGATCTCGGTGATACGGTCGTCGCCGTACTTGTCCCGGATGGCGGTGAGTTCCTCCTTCAGGGTCTGGCGGAGCAGCTCCTCATCCTCCAGCAGACGGACGTAATAGGCGATCTTCTCCTCCAGCTCCTTGTACTCCTGCTCCAGCTTCTCCCGGTTCAGACCCTGGAGAGCGATGAGTCGCATATCACAGATGGCCTGAGCCTGGATCTCGTCCAGACCGAACCGGGCCATCAGGTTCTCCCTGGCGTTGTCGTAGGACTGGCGGATGATTTTGATGACCTCGTCGATGTTGTCCTGGGCGATGAGCAGGCCCTCCAGCAGATGGGCCCGCTCCCTGGCCTTGCGCAGATCGTATTTGGTGCGCCGGACAATGATCTCCTCCTGGAAGGCGATATACTCGTCCAGAATGTGCCGGAGAGAGAGAATCTTGGGCTGCTTCTGGTTGTCCACCAGGGCCAGCATGATAATGGAGAAATTGCTCTGCAGGGCAGTCTGCTTGAACAGGTTGTTGAGCACCACCTGGGCATTGGCGTCCTTTTTCATCTCGATGACGATACGCATCCCGTTCCGGTCCGTCTCGTCCCGGAGGTCGGAGATGCCCTGGAGCCGTTTGTCCTTCACCTGCTCGGCGATGTTCTTGATGAGCTGGCGTTTGTTCACCTGATAGGGCAGCTCAGTGACCACGATACGGGTACGGCCTGCGCCGAACTCCTCAAACTCTGTCCTGGCCCGGATGGTGATCCGGCCCCGGCCGGTGGCGTAGGCCGCCCGGATGCCCGCCCGGCCCATGATAATGCCCCGGGTGGGAAAGTCAGGGCCTTTGATATGCTCCATGAGATCGGCCAGGGTAGCGTTGGGGTTGTCCAGCACGCAGATAACCGCGTCGATGACCTCCCGCAGGTTGTGGGGCGGGATGTTGGTGGCCATGCCCACGGCAATGCCGGAGGAGCCGTTCACCAGCAGATTGGGGAACCGGCTGGGCAGCACCCGGGGCTCCTTCCGGCTCTCGTCAAAGTTGGGGTCCCAGTCCACCGTTTCCTTGTCGATGTCCCGGAGCATTTCGGCGGAGATCTTCGCCAGTCTGGCCTCGGTGTAACGATAGGCCGCCGGAGGGTCGCCGTCCACCGAGCCGAAGTTACCGTGTCCGTCCACCAGGGGATAGCGCATGGAGAAATCCTGGGCCAGACGCACCATGGCGTCGTAGACCGAGGCGTCTCCGTGGGGGTGGTAGTGGCCCAGCACGTCGCCCACGCAGGTGGCGGACTTTTTAAAGGGCTTATCGTAGGTCAGGCCGCCCTCGTGCATAGTGTAGAGGATACGGCGATGGACCGGCTTCAAGCCGTCCCGCACGTCGGGCAGGGCCCGTCCCACGATGACGCTCATGGCATATTCGATATAGCTTTTCTCCATCTCCCCCACCAGGTCAGAATTCGTGATGACCTGGTCGGGGAATGCGATATCCTCCGGCTTATAGTCTCTGTTATGTCCCATATCTTGTCTCCATTCAGAAATCTCAGAAATCCAGATTCACCGCATACTGGGCGTTCTTCTCGATCCATGCCTTGCGGGGCTCTACCTCCTCGCCCATGAGGACGGTAAAGACGTGGTCGGCGGCCACAGCGTCGTCCAGGGTGATCCGCCGGAGAGACCGACGCTCCGGGTCCATGGTGGTCTCCCACAGCTCGTGGGGGTCCATCTCGCCCAGGCCCTTG